>CAZEVP010000070.1:0-13492 GCA_964515735.1 uncultured Verrucomicrobiaceae bacterium
ACCACTACGGCATCATCGGCCCGATTCCGAAATCGGAATTCGAGTGGGAGAACATTCAGAAGAAGATCGCCGCGCATCCGTTCGCGAAGGCGTCGAACAGCAAGCCGCGCGTGCTGACGATCACGCAGAGCACCTACGACGGCGTGCTCTACAACGTGGAAGAGATCAAGGAGATGCTCGACGGCAGGATCGACACGCTGCACTTCGATGAGGCGTGGCTGCCGCACGCGGCGTTCCACGATTTCTACGGCGACTACCACGCCATCGGCGCCGAGCGGCCGCGCTGCAGGGAGTCGATGGTGTTCTCGACGCAGTCGACGCACAAGCTGCTGGCCGGCCTGTCGCAGGCGTCGCAGATCCTGGTGCAGGAGTCGCAGAGCCGCAAGCTCGACCGCCACAGCTTCAACGAAGCCTACCTGATGCACACCTCGACCAGCCCGCAGTACGCGATCATCGCCTCATGCGACGTCGCCGCGGCGATGATGGAACCGCCGGGCGGCACCGCGCTGGTCGAGGAGTCGATCGCCGAGGCGCTCGATTTCCGCCGCGCGATGCGCAAGGTCGACGAGGAGTGGGGCAGCGACTGGTGGTTCAAGGTGTGGGGGCCGGATTACCTCTCCGACGAGGGCATGGCCGAACGCGACGACTGGATGGTGCGCGCCGAGGAGAGCTGGCACGGCTTCGGTGACATCGCCCCCGGCTTCAACATGCTCGACCCGATCAAGGCGACGCTGATCACGCCTGGCCTCGACCTGCACGGCAACTTCGCCGACTGGGGCATTCCGGCCGGCGTGCTGACGCGCTATCTCGCCGAGCACGGCATCATCGTCGAGAAGACCGGGCTCTACTCGTTCTTCATCATGTTCACGATCGGCATCACCAAGGGGCGCTGGAACACGCTGGTGACCGAGCTGCAGCAGTTCAAGGACGACTACGACCAGAACCAGCCGCTGTGGCGCGTGATGCCGGAGTTCATCGCCAGGAACCCGCGCTACGAGCGCATCGGCCTGCGCGACCTGTGCCAGCAGATCCACGACATCTACAAGGAGAACGACGTCGCGCGGCTGACCACCGAGATGTACCTGTCTGACATGGTGCCGGCGATGAAGCCGGCCGAGGCGTTCGCGAAGATGGCGCACCGCGAGATCGAGCGGGTGCCGATCGACGAACTCGAAGGGCGCGTCACCGCGATGCTGGTGACGCCGTACCCGCCCGGCATTCCGCTGCTGATTCCGGGCGAGCGTTTCAACCGCACCATCGTGCGCTACCTGCAGTTCGCGCGCCGTTTCAACCTGCAGTTCCCCGGCTTCGAGACCGACATCCACGGTTTCGTCGTCGAGGAGATCGACGGCGTCAAGCACTACTACGTCGACTGCGTGAAGCAGGACGGGACGCAGAGCTGATAGCGCTTCACCCGAGCTGGTCGACCATCACCGCGTTGCTGTAGACCAGACTGTGGTCGGCAGCACGGTGGCCGACCAGATGGAAGTGGCTGCGCTCGTCACGCGGGCTGATGTAGACGCGAAGCTGGCAATCCTCCAGTGGACCGCAGATCGCCGGCATCTCCAGATCGAGCTCGCCGATGTCGACGTCGAGCAGCGCCTCGGCTTCATGATTGCGCTGCAGATCCTCGGCCACCTGTTCCAGCAGCAGGTGGCAATCCTCGCTGACGCGAAGATGGATATCCTCCAGCGCCACCGGCCGCATCGCGCCGGGTTTCTTCCACCATCCCTCCAGGGTCATCGTGTTCATCGCGTTGCCTCCGTCGCAAGGTGCGCGCGACGGCACTGTCGCGCGCCGGTGCCTGCGATTCTAACGCCGCTGCCGGATGCGCCAAATGACGATGGGGTCTGTTCGGATACGCTGAAAAGACGAAACAGAACTATCGACGAGAAGGCCTATCGATCGATGAAGAAGGTTGTCGACGAAGCGGGCCCGGTGGTGAAGCGGTCGCGAATGGGACATGGGTCAGCCACGACGCCACCTAGGGCAGCGTCGTGGCCGGTTTCGTTCACAGCGTGCGCAGGAAGGCGACGAGATCGCTCTTTTCGCCGTCGTTCAGCCGGGTGCCGAGCACCAGGTTGAAGAACTCGACGGTATCCTCGAGCGTCAGCAGCCGGCCGTCGTGCAGGTACGGCGGTGAGTCCTTGATGCCGCGCAGCGGGAAGGTCTTGATCGGACCATCGGCGCTGGCGAGGCGCCCGCTGATCATCTTCTCCTTGTAGAAGCGCTCGACCTGCAGGTTGTGCATCAGATTGTCGGTGTAGTACGGCGGCAGGTGGCAGCTGCTGCACTGGCCCTTGCCGAAGAAGACCTCCTGTCCGCGCAGTTCGGCCTCGCTCGCCTTGCTAGGGTCGAGCTTGCCGAACAGATCGAGTTTCGGTGCCGGCGGGAAATCGAGCAGAGCCTGGAACTCGGCCATGTTGTGCACTTCGCTGCCGCGCTCGAGGATGTTGACTCCCTTCTTCGTCGCGATCACCGGGTCGCCGTCGAAGTAGGCGGCGCGCTGTTCGAATTCGGTGAAGTCCTCGATCGTCTTCAGTGCGCGCTGCGAGCCGAACAGCCGCTGGATGTTGACGCCGCGCAGTGTCGGCGTGTCGATGCGGTGGCGGTGTGCCTGCGGGCGAATGTCGCCGACCAGGTGAGTCGCCGCGTTGGTGTGGCCGTTGACGTGGCAGTCGAAGCAGTTGACGCCGGTGCTGGCCTTGGCCGAGCGGCGATCCCAGGTGGCGTTGAACTGCTGCTGCATCGTCGGTGTCAGCAGCAATCGCAGGCCGTCGAGCTGCTTCGGATTGAGGATGCCGTTGAACAGGCCGTAGTAGTTGTCGAGCGTCACCACCTCGCCTTTCGACACGTCGCCCAGATCGGGCCGCGTCGTCAGGTAGATGGCCGGTGGAAATTCCGGCAGGAAATGGTCGGGCATGCCGAACGACAGGTCGAAGCGCTGCAGGTCGCGGCCATCCTGCTTCTTGATCGCATCGATGTGAAACTGCGGAAACAGCATGCCGCCTTCGGCCTGATTATCGTGCGGCAGTGGATAGAAACCGGCGGGCCACAGCTCCTTCGCCTTGATCTGATCGGGTGCCATCTCGGCCAGCGACTGCCAGCTGGCGCCGGCCGGCGGTCTGACGCGGACGCCGCCCTGTATCGGTTTGTTGCGGCCGCTGCTGGTCAGCCCCGGTACTGGCTTGTCGGAGAGGTCGTAGCGCTCCCGCAACAGCTTCTGGAACTGGCTCTCCACCGAGGATTTGTTGCGCTCCATCCGGCTCTTGACGGTCTCGAACGTCTCGCGGTCATCCACCGGGGCGTAGCTGTTGGGAACCTCGGCCGCCAGCGCGCCGGTCGTGCACAGTGCAGCGACCGTCAGACCCCAGCGCGACAGATATCCCGATTTCGTGTTCGCCTTCATGGTTTCTCCCTCTCTGCCCTGATCGCGATAGTTGTCATGCACCCATGCCGAACGCTTGAAGCCGGGACATTGTCCCTGTCGGGGGAGAAAAGAGGCGGATTTTCCCGATGATTTTTCTCAATGGGCGAATTGCCGAATTTAATTTTCCCGATTTAATAAAACGGTTCTGGAGGAAGGGAATTCTTATTCCTGATATCGATTTGACGAGGGGGTGTGGAGCCCGTCGTACAGCGGATTTTCAGGAATCGAATGAATAACGATTTTAATTAGTGATTGAGAGGGTGGTCGGGGGGCGTCGATGGCGGTGGCGAGATGGATGCGCGGGGCGCCGGAGCGAACTGACACCGGCGCTGTGTTGCGGATGCTTCGACAGGTGATGACCGGGAGGGCGAGGAGAGCCCTAGATGTTCAGCTTGTTGAAGATGAATGCCGGCAGATGGCGAATCACCAGCATGATCAGTCGCCATTTGCCCGGTGTGTAGATGACGGCGCTGCCACGATCGATACCTTCGACGATCTGCCGCGCGACGTTCTCCACCGGCGCCAGCCTGGCACCGCTGATCTTGAGGTGCGCCGTCATCGGCGTATCGGTCGGACCGGGCTTGATCAGCACGACACGGACACCGCTGCCGGCGAATCGGTGCTGCAGCCCCTGCAGGTAGCGGTCGACCATTCCTTTCGCGGCACCGTAGACATAGTTCGATCTGCGCCCGCGATCGCCGGCCACCGAACCGATCAGCGCCAGCGTGCCGCGGTTCGCCTGTGCGAAATGGTGTGCGAATGCCTCGGCGTAGAGCACCGGTGAAACGCCGTTGATCTGCAGTGCCTGCGCACAGCTCTGCAGATCGCTCTGACAGGCGGGCTGGTCGGGCAGCGAGCCGTGGGCGATCAGTGCGATATCGATGGCGCCGTCGCCGACGATGCGCTCGACGACGCTGCGGATTGCATCGGGGTCGAGAAAGTCTGCTTCCACCACTTCGGTTTCCACCTGCGGGCTGCGCACGCGCAGATCGGTGGCGACCCGCTCCAGCCGCTCGCGCTGGCGGCCGATCAGGATCAGTTGCACGGCATCGCGCTGCGCCCACAGGCGCGCGCACTGTTCGGCGATGGCGGAGGTGGCGCCGATGATCGCGATTCGCTGTTTTCCGTTCATCAATATCCCATCAGACGTCGAGAGAGGCTGGAGCTGATACCGGGGTCCCGGTAACGCAGGAATTCGTGCAGGTGTGGATAACCGGCCTCGAACAGTTCGCGCGACATGCGCGCGTCCTTGGCCAGATAGAGCCGGCCCTTCGCTTCGCGAACGATCGCATCCAGCCGCGCGAACAGGCGAGCGGTGCGATCGCCGCGGTTGGGGAAATCGAGCGCGAGCGTCACGCCCGGCTGCGGAAAACTGAGCAGGCCGACGGGCGGCCGGTTGCCGAAGGTCTTCAACACTGCGAGGAATGATCCTTCGCCCGAGCGTTCGATCTCCTGCAGCATCGCGCGCGTGGCGTCGCCGCCGGCTTCGCGCGGCACCACGCTCTGGTACTGGAAGAAGCCGCGTGGGCCGTACATCCGATTCCACTCCAGCAGGTTGTCCAGCGGATAGAAGAACGGCTCGTAGTGCGTGACCGAGCGGCCGGCGCGGCGGCGGTTGAGGTGGTAGTAGGCCAGGTTGAACGGCCGCAGCGAGCAGCGGTTGACCAGAGAAACCGGTGGCTGGAACGGCATCGTACGCGGCGGCCGGCGCGGCGGTGGCGCATCGTTCAGCGCCGACGGGTTGCCGCGCATGAACAGGCCGCGCCCGTGCCGCGACAGGCAGTCGATCCAGGCGACCGTGTGTTCCCAGTCGGTCTCGGAGTCGTCGGCGAGCGCGAAGAAGGTGTCGAGCGTGGTGAACGGGAGCGTCTCGGTATCGAGCCACGGGCCGGCGATCCGCCGCAGCCGGATCTGCGCGCTGACGATGACGCCGGTGAGGCCGGCGCCCCCGACTGTGGCCGCGAACCAGTCGGGGCGAAGTCGCGGGCCGCAGTCGATGGTCTCGCTGTCGGTGCGGATCAGTTCGATCCGTTCGACGTGATCGCCGAAGGTGCCGAGCACGTGGTGGTTCTTGCCGTGCACGTCGTTGGCGATGGCACCGCCGACGGTGGCCATCTGCGTGCCGGGCGTGACTGGCAGCATCCAGCCGCGCGGCACGGCCAGCCGCTGGATGTCCCGCAGCAGGACGCCGGCCTCGCAGGTCAGCAGGCCGCTCTCTTCGTCGAAGTCGATGAAGTGATCGAGCGCGGTCGTGTGCCACAGCAGGCCATCGGGGTTGAGGCAGACATCGCCGTAGCTGCGCCCCATGCCGTGGGCGAGGCCCGGCATCCGTGCGCCGCCGACCAGCGATCGCGCTGCGGCGGGATCGGTCAGCGTCGCGACATGGTGCGGGGCGCGGCTGAGGCGCCCCCAGGACGAGACGGGAATCATGCGCTCTCCGTGCGAAAGACGTAGCGCTTGTCGAGGTGATATTTCGCCACGTAGCCGATGGCCAGCCCGATGACGCCGCCGAGGTAGCGCATCTGCCTGGTTTCGAACAGTTGATGGAAACCGAATTCGAAACCCCAGAAGATCACCGTGGTGACCAGCCCCATCAGCGTGTAGAGAGCGAACGTCTGGCCGTCGTGAATGCCGTTGCGCGGGCGGAAACGAAAAATGTAGCGCTTGTCGAGCAGATACTTGACGAATAGCCCGACGCCGGTGCCGGCGATGATCGAGATCAGAATGTCGAAGCTGCCCTGGTAAAGGCGAATGACCAGATCCTGGGCGCCGATGTTTGCCGCGGTCGCCATTAATGCGAAGATTGCGTACGCAACAGCCACCTGCATTCCAGACATCGGCTTTACCGTTGGATCGTTGACAGCATGCATGATAGCTCCAAGGCAGGATCTTCTTTGACCCGGGTGTCGGGTCTCGTCGCGCTGATGCGACCAAAGCAGTGGATCAAGAACGGTTTCGTTCTCGCGCCGCTGATCTTCACGGGGAAATTTCTTCACGCCGACGTCGTTCAGGATGCGCTGTTCGCCACGCTGCTGTTCTGTCTGGCGTCATCGGCGACCTACATCGTCAACGACATCCACGACATCGAGCGCGATCGGCGACATCCGAAGAAGTCGAGGACGCGCCCGCTGGCGGCCGGCGTCGTCTCGATACCGGCCGCGTTGCTGTTGCTGATACTGCTTTACGCGGTGCTGGCGGGCAGCTGGTTCGTCGCGCCGAAGGTGGTCATGGTAATCGCGGCGTATCTCGCGCTCAATCTGGCCTACACCTTCGCGCTGAAGCGGCAGCCGGTCGTCGACATCTTCATCATCGCGATCGGGTTCGTGCTGCGGGTGTACGCCGGCGCGATGGCGCTGGACGTGCCGGTCTCGTCCTGGATGTTCGTCACGACGCTCTGTCTCGCGCTCTATCTCGCCGCCATCAAGCGGCGGCAGGAGCTGAGCCAGCGCGGCGCCGAGGGGCGCGAGGTGCTGGAGCGCTACACGGTGTCGCTGGTGGATCGCTACGCGGAGATGTCAGCGACCGGCGCGCTGGTCTTCTACAGCATGTTCGTGATGTCGGCGCGGCCGGAGCTGGTGATCACGGTGCCGCTGGTGCTGTTCGGGCTGTTCCGCTACTGGTTCGTGGTCGAGGTGATGGAGCAGGGCGAATCACCCACCGATGCGCTGCTGGCCGACTGGCAGCTGCTGCTGACCGTGGTGGTGTGGATACTGGTCTGCGGCTGGGCGCTGTGGCCGGGTTGAGTGGAGAGCTCATGGATCTGTCGTATGCGCTGACGCCGTTCGCGGCCTGGTTCGTCGCCGGCGTCACCAAGTTTCTGGTCAACAGTCTCCGGGCCGGGCGTCTGGCGTTCGGTCTGATCGGTTACGGGGGGCTGCCCAGCAATCACAGCGCGATCGTCAGTGCGATGGCGGCGCTGGTGGCGCTGAAGGAGGGCATCGCCCATCCGGCCTTCGGCGTGGCCGTCACGCTGGCATTCATCGTCATGCTTGATGCCAACAGCCTGCGCCGGCAGGTGGGGCGGCAGGCGGCGGCGATCAACCGGCTGCAGGCCGGCTCGCCCGAATCGGCACCGCCGCTGCGTGAGCGGATGGGGCACTCGCGCGTCGAGATCGCCGCCGGTATTGCCGTCGGTATTGTGGTCGCCGTCGTCGTCGACCGGTTTGTTTGACCCGGACCCCTCCGCCTCGCTGTTGCTCGGCACCGCCCCTATTGCATAGGGGAGGACCCGTTCGCTGCGATACCCCAAGTCCTCCCCTGCGAAGTAGGGGAGGTGCTTCGCAGGGGCGGAGGGGTCCGCTCCTGCCGATCCATGACGGTTTCCGATGCCATGAATCAGCCTTCGTTCAATGCCTCGACCAAGTACTGCGGCAGCGCGAAGCTCGCCGTGTGCACGGCCGGGTTGTAGTAGCGGGTTTTCATGCCGGAGGCGTCGAAGCGCCGCGTCAGTGTGGCGGTATCGATACTGCGCAGCGCGGCGTCGTCGCTGGCCCAGGCCAGTGCCATCGCGCCGCCGATGTAGGTCGGCACCGAGGCGGTGAAGAAGCCGCGATCGCGGAAGTAGGGCGACAGCCGCTGGTAAGTGGTCGTCGCCTCGTCGGGCTGCAGGAACACCGAGCCGTTCTGCGCGGCGAAGATGCCGCCGGGGTTCAGGCAGCGCGCGACGCCTTCGTAGAAACGGCTGCTGAACAGCACCTCGCCGGGGCCGATCGGGTCTGTGCAGTCGGAGAGCACGACGTCGAAGCGGCGATCGGTGCCGCAGACGAAGTCGATGCCGTCGCCGATGACGATTTCGGCGCGTGGATCGTCGAAGGCGCCCTGCGAGTGGTTCGGGAAATACTGCACGCAGAGGTCGATGACGGCGCGGTCGATCTCGACCTGCACGATGCGCTCGACTTCCGGATGTTTCAGCACCTCGCGCAGCAGCCCGCCGTCGCCACCGCCGATGATCAGCACGTCGCGCGCGCCGCCGTGCGCGAACAGCGGCACGTGCGCCAGCATCTCGTGGTAGATGAATTCGTCGCGCTCGGTGGTCTGGATCACGCCGTCCAGTGCCATCACGCGACCGAAGCTGGTGCTGTCGAAGATCACCAGGTGCTGATGTTCGGTGCGGCTTTCGAACAGGATCTCGCGCACGCCGAAACTCTGCGCGTAACCGTCGTGCAGCGTTTCGCTGAAGACCTGGCTCATGGACGCCTCTCCTCGACCTGTCGGGTAAGGGGGCGGCATTTAACCGGAGTTGTCCGCCCGGGATCAACCGCGGAACGGTTACAGGTGGAGTTGCTGCTGCCCGGCGGTGTGGCGCGGCCCGAGCAACGGCAGCAGGTGCACGCGGTTGCGGCCGTTGGCCTTGGCGTCGTAGAGCGCGTGGTCGGCCGCGGCCAGCAGGCTCTCCGGTGGTTCGGTGCCGGGAAGCGTGGAGCTGACACCGACGCTGATGGTCAGGCGGTAGGTGTCGCCGCCGTGCGGGATGGACAGCTGCTCGACGGCGATGCGCAGCCCCTCGGCCAGCGCCAGTGCTTGTGTCTGGTTGCAGTCGGGCAGCAGCACGACGAACTCCTCGCCGCCGTAGCGCGCCACCAGCTCGCCGGAGCGGCGGAACTGATGGCGCAGCGTCTCCGCCAGCGCCATCAGGCAGTGGTCGCCGGCGATGTGGCCGGCGCTGTCGTTGAGCTGCTTGAAGTGGTCGGCATCGACCATCAGCACCGACAGCGGCAGCCCCTGCCGGCCGCAGCGGCGCCACTCCTGCGCCAGCTGCTGCTCGAAGTACATGCGGTTGTGGACGCGCGTCAGGCCGTCGGTGATCGACAGTTTCTTCAGCGCGGCGTTGGCCGCCTCCAGCGCGCTCTGCGCCTCCTCCAGCTTCTGATTCTTGTCGACCAGCTCGCGCGTGCGCAGCGCCACCTCTTCCTGCAGGTGGTGCTGCAGACGGGTCGCCAGCGTGTGGGTGGCGATGACCTTCTCCATGTAGATCCATATCTGCGCCAGCACGAACAGCGCATAGGCGTAGGGGCTCCAGCTCGGCACCGGCGGCGTCGTGATCAGGCCGCCGTCGGGCAGGCCGTAGTTCCACAGGTCGGCGCAGGCGGCGACCAGCACCGGCACCAGCGAGATCAGCAGCCGCGTCGCGCCGCGCTGGCGGCGGCGCATCGCGTCGGCGAGCACCAGCGCCGCCAGCGCCAGGTGCAGCCCCCACCAGACGATCAGCGGCCACACCAGAGAGGTCAGCGCCTCGGTCGGCAGCAGGGCGATGACGGCGCACAGCACGCCGGCACCGGTCAGCGTGATCGGCAGCAGCGATGGCAGCAGCCGCAGGCGCAGCGAGACCTGGTAATAGAGCAGCAGCGCCGCCGGCGTCCAGGCCGCGGCCAGCAGCGCCAGCCGCTGCCGCGTCACCGCGTCGAGCGAGACCGGCCACAATCCGCTCATGCCGGGGTGCAGCGCGGTCAGCGTCGCCAGCCCGGTCAGCACCAGCGCCAGCCACAGCGCCTCGCGGCCGCCGCGCTGGTGCCAGGCGATGGCGTAGAAGCAGAACGCGCAGCTGAGCAGGATGGCCAGCAGCGCGCCACTCTGGGCGGCGAAGACGATGGTGGTCGGTGCGAAGAGGGTGGGTACGGACGTGGCGGCGACCACCTGTGTCGTGGCGGGGGCCGCGCTGGCGCCGGCTGATGACACCACGAGCAGCGGCAGCAATGTTCGCAGCAGGGCAGGCATCAGTGCTCTCTCCATGATCCCTTGTCTGGCAGCTCTTCCATCGGGTCCCTTTCCGAGGAGCGATTCCCCAAGAGTCCCTTGTTGTTATGGGAGATCGGTTATGGGAGATCGTGGAACTGACCGCGTCGACGATCCGTATGGCGACGAGGGCGGAGTATCGAGCCTGCATTCCGCCACCGCCAATACCGTTTCGTTATGGCTCGTGCCGATTTCGGTACCGACGGTCGGATCGGCTGCAGTTCATGCTGCATCGGTACCCGGTGGGGTCGGCCCGAACTGTTCCAGCAAGAGCGATGCCAGCAGCCTGCAGGCGTCGGTGGCGGTGAACACGCCGGCCAGTTCGCCCTCCTTCAGCACCAGCACGGAACCGATCCGTTTTTCGGCCATTGCCATCAGAACGCGGTCGAGCGGGTCGCCGACGTCGACGAACAGCGGTCGCCGACGGCACAGGTCGCCGACCACGAGGTCGGTCTCCTCCCGCAGCGGATGGCCCGGTATGTGGGCACGCTCCAGATCGCGCTCCGAAATGATGCCGACGACATCGCCCCTCTCGAACACCGGCAGGTGGCGGATGTCGTGCTCCGCCATCATGGCCTGCGCGGCGGCCAGCGGCGCGCTGGCGTCGATGTGGTGCGGGAACGGGGTCATGACGGCAACCATCTGCGGCATGTGGCGCATTGCGGCGGTCTCCTGCGGGGGCGGTCGGCACAGGATACGGCAAGCCGCGAGGGCGGGGGGCAGCGGTGCGCGCCGGGATTTGGCGCTATATTGGCCCGCCCGGCGCGCGGACCATCCGGCGTCCGCGTGGCCCGGGTCACTGTGCCGTCGAGCGGGAGGGCAAGGCGATGCAGCTGTTCAAATGTCAGAACTGCGGTCAGCTCCTGTATTTCGAGAACACGGCGTGCATGCGATGCGGCCATCGCCTCGGTTATCTGCCGGATATCGGTGAAATGAGCGCGGTCGAGCCGGACGGTTCGAACTGGATCGCACATGCCAACCCGATGGCGCGCTACCGCTTCTGCGCCAACTGGGAGCTGAGCGCCTGCAACTGGATGGTGGGCATCGACGAGGGCGACGCCTTCTGTCGCGCCTGTCGGCACAACCGCACGATTCCGGATATTTCGACACCGGAAAATCACGGCAACTGGCAGAGGATCGAAGAGGCCAAGCGGCGGCTGTTCTATTCGCTGATCAAATTGCAGCTGCCGATTCCGACGGCGGCGAGCGGCGATCCCGAGCCGCTGGTGTTCGATTTTCTCGCCGACCCTTCGAGCGGACCGACGGTGATGACCGGCCACGACAGCGGCGTCATCACCATCGCGCTGAAGGAGGCCGACGACGCCAGCCGCGAATCGGCGCGCGCGTCGATGGGCGAGCTCTACCGGACCCTGCTCGGCCACTTCCGGCACGAGGTGGGGCATTACTACTGGAACCGGCTGGTTCGGGACGGCGGCGAGAGCGAGAACTTCCGCGCGCTGTTCGGCGACGAACGGATGGATTATGGCGAGGCACTGTCGCGCCACTACCAGCAGGGCGCGCCGGACGGGTGGCAGCAGAGCTTCGTCAGCTCATACGCGACGATGCACCCGTGGGAGGATTGGGCCGAGAGCTGGGCGCACTACCTGCACATCGTCGACACGCTGGAAATGGCCGGCGCGTTCGGCATCAGGATCGATCCCGGCATCGTCGAGGATGCCGCGCTGGAGACCGAGATATCCTTCGATCCTCACATGGTGGCGAATGTCGGCACGCTCGTCGCCGCGTGGCTGCCGCTGACCTATGCCGTCAACTGCCTCAACCGTTCGATGGGACAGCCCGATCTCTATCCGTTCGTCATCGCGCCGAAGGTGGTCGAGAAGATGGCCTGCATTCACGGCCTCGTGCATCGACGGCGGCTCTCGTGAGAGCGCCATCGACGCAAACGTTCACTCGCCGCGAATCGACCTGTCTGAATATCTCATCGGCGGACTGCCGACACTGTTGCCCGGCAAATCGCCGGGGGCATGCTGTAGCTCAATCAAGCTACGACGATGCGGAGAGGATCAGCCAGGGCGAAGAGTTCCGCACGATCTCCGCTCGGGGGGTAGATCCATTCGGTGTTGATCTTCGTCTTCAGCGTCTTGGCGTCTGCGCCGGCCATCTTCACCTGACGATCCCAGCCTTCCGTATAGACGGCACCCCAGGGGCCCAGGTCCAGGCAGGTCACATACTTCGGTTGGCTATACGGAATCGGGTTTTCGCCAAGCAGGTCCGCCGCCACGTTATGGCCAGCCGAACGGCCGAGATTCATGGCGTGCTGGCAGGACATCATCGCGTAGTGTCCTTCATCATCGGCGGCTGCATAGGCGCAGTCACCCGTTGCGAACACCGTGTCGAGGCCCTCGACCTTCAGGTTGCGATCCACGTGCAGCCGGCCGAAGGGGTCGCGCTCGGCCGGGATCTGCGCCGTGAGCCCGCTGGCACGGGCGCCTGCGGTCCAGATGACCGTATCGGTTTCGATGCGCTCACCGTTTTCGAGCGTCACGCCTTTGGCGTCGACAGAGGCTACGCCAGAGCCGAGCTTCCAGGTCACGCCCAGGTCGGTCAGCGCCTGTGTGATCACCGGCCGCGGGCCGGGCCCCAGATCCGGACCCACATCGGCATTGCGTTCGACCATGATCACCTTCACGTCCGCATCGGCGCCCAGGGCTTCGCGCAGACGGGCCGGCATTTCCGCTGCCGTCTCGATGCCGGTGAAGCCTGCACCCGCAACGACCACGGTATTGCGCCCGGCGCTCTCGGGCCGGCTCGCCAGACCGTGGATGTGCGCTTCCAGTTTCGCAGCGTCGGCGATCTGGTCGACGTTGAAGGCGTGCTCACCGAGGCCGGGGATGGGGGGGCAGTTCAGGCGGCTTCCGGCGGCAATGACCAGGCGATCGTAGCCGATGGTTTGGCGCGAGGAGTCTTCGCCCGGCCCGGTGGTGCTCACTTCCTGCTTTTGCGTATCGATGTTTTCCACCAGGCCCGGGATGAACTTGATGCCGGCGGTTTTGAAGATATTTTCCAGAGAGGCCTTCATACCCGCCGGGTTCTGCTCGTAGAGGCGGGGCCGGACGTGCAGTTCCGGCTTTGGCGCAATGAGTGCGACCTCTACATCGGCGCGCCCCGCCTGATCAAGCAGACGGGAAGCGGACAGTGCGCTCCACATACCGGAAAAGCCGGCTCCAATGACAAGAATACGTTTCGACATGCGCCATGCTCCTGAATCAAATTTGTGTGTCACCCGACCGGACCAGTACATGGGATGAAGGGTCCGGGTTTTACCCCGATATCACGGACACTTTCGAGTAGGCTTACAAGAGCCATGAG
>CAZEVP010000071.1:0-13078 GCA_964515735.1 uncultured Verrucomicrobiaceae bacterium
GCTGAAGGACACCAAGACCAACGGCGAGTTCTTCGATTCGATGAAGCGCAAGTAATGCCGTTCCACCGGAGTACGCCGCGCGGCGTACTCCGCACCGCCTCCCCTGCCCCACTGCACACTCCCCTCAGGTAACCGGTCAGCATGAACTATCGCGATCTGCGGGACTTTCTTGCCGAGCTGGAAAAACGCGGCGAACTGAAACGGATCGCGGCCGAAGTCGATCCGCATCTCGAAATCACCGAGATCAGCGACCGCGTGCTGCGCGCCGGTGGTCCCGCGCTACTGTTCGAAAACCCGAAAGGCTCCGACATTCCGCTGTTGGCCAACCTGTTCGGCACCGAGTGGCGCGTCGCCTTCGGCATGGGACAGGAAAATGTCTCGGCACTGCGCGAAGTCGGCGAGCTGCTGGCCTATCTGCGCCAGCCCGATCCGCCGAAAGGGCTGCGCGACGCCTGGGAGAAACTGCCGCTGCTGAAGCAGGTGCTGAACATGGCACCGAAAGAGGTCGGCGATGCACCGTGCCAGCAGAACATTTATGAAGGCGATGCCGTCGATCTGCGCAAACTGCCGATCCAGACCTGCTGGCCCGGCGACGTCGCACCGCTGATCACCTGGCCGCTGGTGATCACGCGCGGCCCGCACAAGGAGCGGCAGAACCTCGGCATCTACCGGTTGCAGCTGATCGGCAGAAACAAGCTGATCATGCGCTGGTTGAGCCACCGCGGCGGCGCGCTCGATTTTCAGGAATTCAAGAAGGCGCATCCGGGCGAGAAATTCCCGGTCGCGGTTGCGCTCGGTGCCGACCCGGCGACGATTCTCGGCGCGGTGACGCCGGTGCCGGACACACTGTCCGAATACGCGTTCGCCGGCCTGCTGCGCGGCGGCAAGACCGAAGTGACGAAGGCGCTCAGCTGCGACCTGCAGGTGCCGGCGCGCGCCGAGATCGTGCTCGAAGGCTACATCGATCCCGACGAGATGGCCGACGAGGGGCCGTATGGCGACCACACCGGCTACTACAACGAGGTCGACCGTTTCCCGGTGTTCACCGTCACCCATTTCACGCATCGCGATGACCCGATCTACCACAGCACCTATACCGGCCGGCCGCCGGACGAACCGGCCGTGCTCGGCGCCGCGCTGAACGAGGTGCTGGTGCCGCTGCTGCAGAAACAGTTTCCGGAAATCGTCGATTTCTACCTGCCGCCGGAGGGGTGCTCGTACCGCCTCGCCGTGGTGACGATGAAGAAGCAGTACCCCGGCCACGCCAAGCGCGTGATGTTCGGCGTCTGGTCGTTCCTGCGCCAGTTCATGTACACCAAGTTCGTCATCGTCACCGATGACGACGTGAACGCCCGCGACTGGAAGGATGTGATCTGGGCGATGACGACGCGGATGGACCCGGCGCGTGACACGCTGATCGTCGAGAACACGCCGATCGACTATCTCGATTTCGCCTCGCCCGTTTCAGGGCTCGGCGGCAAGATCGGTTTCGACGCCACCAACAAGTGGCCGGGCGAGACGACACGCGAATGGGGCCGGCCGATCGAGCGCGATCCGGCCGTCGTCGCCCGTATCGATGAAATATGGAGTGAGCTCGGCATCTGAGAATCGGGCGCCGTGCCGGCGGCGGGGAGCATCCCCCTTTCGGGACACGCGCGAGTACATCCCTGTAGCTCTTCAGCGGCATCCCTGGACCCAAAGCATTCGCTACGCTCATGGGGCCGGCTCCCGCTGAAGGTCCCGAAAGGGGGATGCTCCCCACCGCTCCAGGCTCAGCGCCACCGTCCACGACCCAACGCCAGCATCCCATGCCCGAACTGCCGCCACTCAGCCTCTACATCCACATTCCGTGGTGCGTGCGCAAATGCCCGTACTGCGATTTCAATTCGCACGCGGCCGGCAGCGAACTGCCGGAGGCGGAATATGTCGCCGCGCTGCTGGATGATCTCGACCTCGATCTCGACGAAGCGCAGGACCGCGAGCTGCAATCGATCTTCTTCGGCGGTGGCACGCCGAGCCTGTTCCCGGCACGGGCGATCGGCGCGATCCTCGATGGCGTCAATCGCCGTCTCGATTTCTCGCGCGACATTGAAATAACGTTAGAAGCGAACCCCGGTACCGCCGAGCAGGCGAAGTTCAGCGGCTTTCGCGCCGCCGGCGTCAACCGGCTGTCGATCGGCGTGCAGAGTTTCAACGCGGCGCACCTGCGGCATCTCGGGCGCATTCACGACCGCGACGAGGCGATCGCCGCCGTCGACATGGCGCGCCGCGCCGGCTTCGACAACATCAACCTCGACCTGATGCACGGCCTGCCGCAGCAGGATGTCGATGACGCCGCCGCCGACCTGCGCAGCGCCATCGCGCTGGCGCCCGAACATCTCTCCTGGTACCAGCTCACCATCGAGCCCAATACCGAGTTCTTCAAGCGCCCGCCGCCGCTGCCGGCCGACGACACGCTGGCCGCGATTCAGGATGCGGGCATCGCGCTGCTGGCCGATGCCGGCTTCGCCCAGTACGAAGTCTCCGCCTATGCTCGCGACGGCAGGCGCGCGCGCCACAACCTGAATTACTGGGAGTTCGGCGACTACCTCGGCATCGGTGCCGGCGCCCACGGCAAGCTGACCGGCCGCGACGGCCACATCCGGCGCACGCAGAAAACCCGGCTGCCGAAGGATTACCTCGCCACTACCGATGACTCGCGCGACGGCGGCAAACGCCAGGCCACCGCGATCGAGAGATCCGAGCTGCCCTTCGAATTCATGCTGAATGCGCTGCGCCTGACCGAGGGCGTTCCGGCAGCGCTGTTCACGGCCCGCACCGGTCTGCCGCTGGCGCTCATCGCCGACGATCTCGACCGGCTGCGGCAGCGCGGGCTGCTGCTGCCGGATCGCTCCCGCCTCACCGCATCGCCCCTCGGCCAGCGCTTCCTGAACAGCGTGATCACCGAATTTCTTCCCTGAGCGAAAACCGCGCCGGCGAAGCGCCCTCTACTTGAGGCCGAGCCGCTTCAGCTGCCGATAGAAATTGCCGCGATCGAGCCCCAGCGAGCGGGCGGCGGCGGCCAGGTTGTTGTCGTAGCGCCGCAGCCGGCTGCCGATCAGCTCCCGGCGAAACTGATCCAGCGCCTCGTTCAGCGTCGCTTCCGGCAGCGACGCATCGCGCCCGTCGCGAGCCGCGCCCGGCTCCGCCAGCGGCGGGTCCGCCCCGAGATGGCGCGGGCCGAGCTGCACCAGCCGGCCCCGCGCATGGCCTTCGCCCATCACCCTGACCACCGCCCGCGTGATGGCGTGTTCCAGCTCGCGCACATTGCCCGGCCAGGCATAGCGCAGCAGCCACTGCCGGGCCGCCTCGGTCAGCTGCACGCCGTGCAGCCCGAGCCGGCGTTCGGCGCGCCGCAGAAAGCAGTCCGCCAGCAGCAGCACGTCGTCGCCGCGCTCGCGCAGCGGCGGCACCGTCAGCGGGTAGACGTTGAGCCGGTGATAGAGGTCGGCGCGAAAGCGATGCGCCCGCACCTCCTCTTCGAGGTTGCGGTTGGTCGCCGCCACCAGCCGCACGTCGCTGTGATGGGTGCGGTCGCTGCCGACCCGCTGGATCTCGCCGCTCTGCAGCGCCCGCAGCAGCTTGGCCTGGATCGACAGCGGCAGCTCGCCCACCTCGTCCAGCATCAGGGTGCCGCCATCGGCGAGCTCGAACTTGCCCGCCCGCTCCTGACTGGCGCCGGAGAAGGCGCCGCGCACGTGGCCGAACAATTCGCTTTCGGCCAGCGTCTCCGGCAGCGCCGCGCAGTTGATCTGGATCATCGGCTTGTGGGCGCGCGGCGAGTGGCAGTGGATCAACCGCGCGACCAGCTCCTTGCCGACCCCGGTCTCGCCGTGGATCAGCACCGGCACATCGGAACTCGCCACCACCTGCGCCTCCCAGCGCAGCCGCCGCATCACCTCGCTGTCGCCGACCATCTCGGCGTCGCCGCCCGGCGCCAGCCACAGCGCCTGCACCTGCTCCCGCCGCTGCAGTTCGGACTCCAGCGAGACGATCACGTCGGCGGCGCGAATGGAGGCGGCGGCCACCGCGACGAAGGTCTCGAACAGCTCGCGGTTGACGCTGCCGAAGGCGCCCGGCGCCAGCGCGTCCAGCGTCAGCACGCCCCAGACCCGGCCATCGAGATGCAGCGGCGCGCCCATGCAGTCGTGCACGCCGCCGACCATCTGGCCGGGGGTGCTGAGCAGGCCGTCGAACGGGTCGGGCAGCGCCGAATCGGCGGCGAAGCGCACCGGGCCGCGGCTGTGGAGAATCTCCTGCAGACGCGGCTGCTCGGCGACCACGAACCGCCGCTCCAGCGACTCCGGGCTGAGCCCCTTCACCGCCCGCGGCAACAGATGCCCCTCCTCCAGCTGCAGCAGTGCCGCCGCATCGCAGGCGAAGCTCTCCATCAGCGCCTCCAGCACGCGCTGGAAACGCGCCCGCGCGGGCAGCGCCCGCGACAGGTCGGCGACGATATCGGTAATGGAAGCCAGTGCCGCGCTTGTTGTCATCGTCACATCCCGTTGTCGTTATGACCCTGGACGATTGTTGTCCTTTGAACACTCAGAAATAAATTTTCTTCAATAAAAACAGTTGTTTGTGTTTTGGCACGCTTGTTGAGAAGAGCCATGCATCACTGACAGCAAGACCAATACCAACGCATGGAGCCTCTCAAATGATCAAGCGCATCCTCTCCTCCCTCCTGCTGGCCGGCAGCGGCCTCGCGCTGCAGCCCGCGCTGGCGGAAACGGTCAAGGTCGAACTCACCGCCAAGGAGGTCGACATCGCCATCGACAACGCCGGCACCAAACAGCGCATGTGGACCTACGGCGGCACCATTCCCGGCGCGCTGGTACGGGTCAAACAGGGCGATACCGTGGAGTTCACGCTGCACAACCACCCCGACAACGGCAACAGCCACTCGATGGACTTCCACGCCGCCGTCGTCGACGTGCTGGACGAGTTCAGCGAGGTGAAACCGGGCGACAGCAAGACCTTCTCGTTCCGCGCCGACTACCCCGGCGTCTTCGTCTATCACTGCGGCGCCGATTCGATGTCCGAACATATCGGGCGCGGCATGTACGGCATGATCATCGTCGACCCGAAGGAGGGTTACAGCGAGGCCTATCCGAAACCCGACCGCGAGTACGTCATCGTTCAGGGCGACCTGTTCACCGAGGGCACCGCCGCCGAGGACATGACGATGGGCAAGGGCTGGAAGGGCTCGCTGATCAACGGCAAGGTGTTTCACTACAGCCCCGTGCACGACCCCAACGCCAGCCTGACGCTGGAGGCCAAACCGGGCGAGCGCGTGCGCATCTACTACGCCAACGCCTCGATCAACGACGCCGCGGCGATGCACCCCATCGCCGGCATCTGGGACCGGGTGTGGGACAACGGCAACCCGAAGAACCTCAGCCACGGCCTGCAGACCGTCGAAGTGGCGCCCGCCCACGCCATGACCATGGACATCGTTCCTCCCGCCGGGCGCGCCTCCAACAACGCCATCGTCGATCACCGCATGAAGAAGGCCATGAGCGGCGCCATCACCGTGCTGATGACCAGCAACGAGGCCGACCCCGCCAAGGGCCGCGGCGACCAGATCCTGCTGCGCTGAGCCCGAAGGGGCGGCCAACCGCGAGGAGATGCCGATGACTCTGAAATCCGTGTTGCGCGCCGGCGGTCTGCTGCTGATGGCGCTGCCACTGCCCGCGCTGACCGATGGCGCCGCCATCGTCGCCGCACGCTGCGCGGGCTGCCACGCCCTGCAGCCGGCGGATGTCGGTGCGGCAGACGTGGCCGAGCGCGGTGAGCGCGCGGCGCCGCCGCTCCATTACGCCGGCAACAAGTTCCGCGCGGAGTGGCTGAGCGCCTGGCTGCAGCAGCCGCAGCGGCTGCGGCCGGCCGGTTACTTCCCGCCGGCTCACGTCCGCGCCACGGCGAACGGCGACGAGATCGACGCGGCGACGCTGCCGGCCCACGAAGCGCTCGGCGCCGACGAGGCCAGACAGGTGACCGACTACCTGATGACGCTGCGCAGCCGCGACGAACTGGTGGCGAAGGACGGCTACCAGCCGGGCTCGATCTCGCTGCGCATGGGCATGATGGATTTCCGCAAGTTCAAGGGCTGCAACTCCTGTCACCAGGACGCGGCCGGCGAGGGCGGCACCTCCGGCCCCGAACTGCACAGCGCGTGGCAGCGGCTGCAGCCGGCCTACCTCTCTTCCTACATCAAGGACCCCACCGCGTGGGACCCGCACACGCTGATGCCGGTGCAGGAGATGAACGACGGCGCGGTGCACAAGCTGGTCAATTACCTGAAAGCCATCGGGGAGCAATAGCCATGCGATACCCAGCCATGCTCGCCGCGCTGCTGCTGGCGCTGCCGGCCGCGGCCTCGGATACCGGCGCCGATCTCTACCGGGCCTATTGCAGCCAGTGCCACGGCGTCGACGGCACCGGCAACGGCATCAACGCCAGCCACATGGCGGTACAGCCCCGCAACCACACCGACCGCGGCGAGATGTCGGCGCGCACCGACGAGGAGCTGGTCAAGGTGATCCGGCTCGGGGGCAAATCAATCAACAAATCGGTGCTGATGCCGGCCTGGGGACACAACCTCAGCGACGCGCAGATCAACCTGCTGGTCGATCACCTGCGCACGCTCTGCTGCAAATAGACATGGGGAAAAACACGATGCGAACCACGACAGCCCTGATGCTCGCGACCGCGCTGGCGGCCGTTCAGCCCGCCTCGGCGGAGCTGCGAAAATTCGAAATGAACATCGAAGAGGTGGAGATTCAGGTCGCGCCCGACCTGAAGGTGAATGCGTGGGCCTACAACGGCCAGGTGCCCGGCCCGCTGTTGCAGGTCAACGAGGGCGACGAGGTGGAGGTCACCGTCAACAACCTGACCACCCTCAACCACACCATCCACTGGCACGGCATTCCCCAGAGCGGCAGCTGGCAGATGGACGGCGTGCCCGACGTCACCCAGCTCGGCGTGGAGCCGGGGGAGAGCTTCACCTACCGCTTCGTCGCCGATCGCGTCGGCAGCCTCTGGTACCACTGCCACGTCAACGTCTCCGAGCACATCGACCTGCGCGGCATGTGGGGGCCGCTGGTGGTGCGGCCGAAGAAGCCGAGCGCGCTGGAAAAGCGCGTGACCAAGGAGGCGATCCTGATGTTCTCGGGCTGGAGCTCGGCGACCGCCAGCAAATACGGTGAGGGCGGCCACCCCGGCGAGCTGATGGATTTCTTCTCCATCAACGGCAAATCGTTCCCGCTGAACCAGCCATTACGGGTCAAGAAAGGCGACGTGGTGCGGCTGCGTCTCTACGCGCCCAACATTCCGGTCGCCTTCCACGTGCATGGCCACGACATGCTGGTGACGCACAAGGATGGCCTGCCGCTGGCGTCGCCCTACGGCGCGGACGTAGTCGCGATGTCCCCCGGCGAGCGTTACGACGTGATCATCGAGGCGAACAACCCGGGCATCTGGATGACCCACGACCACATCGAGCACCACGTCACCAACGCCGGCAAGCACCACACCGGCTCGATGCTGGTGATCGAGTACGAAGGCGTCGAGGCCAAGGACTACTACCACTGGAAGCACATCGCCTACGACCCCGACTTCTACATGAGCGAATCGCTCAGGAAAGGGCCGGGACTCCACGACAACGACTCACACCGCGGCAAGGAGCTGGCGCCGTAGGCCGGCCGGAACCGGCGCCGCCGCTCGATGGCGCGCGCCGGCAATGCGTATCACTGGTACGTCTCGATAGCGCGTGACATGCGCGCCGGCCATGCGGCAGTGCCAATGGCCGGCGCGCCCTGTCGTGGGAGCCCGCCGTGAAGATCGATCTCAAACCATTCGCCGCCACACTGCTGGCCGGCGTGGTGCCCTGCGCGCTCGGCGAGCCACCGGCTCCGCAGCAGCCGCTGGAGCTGGTGCTGGTGACGGCGAGCCGCGGCGAAGCGCTGCTGCGCGAGCTGCCGGTCGCCATCAGCCAGCGCGACCGCGAGGCGATCGACGCCGCGCATCCCACCTTCATCGGCGAAGTGCTCAACAGCGTGCCCGGCGTGCACATGACCAACCTGGGCAACGAGCAGCACAGCATGAGCATTCGCCAGCCGCTCTCCTACAACGCGCTCTACCTCTATCTGCTGGACGGCATTCCGATCCGGCCGCTCGGCCTGTTCAACCACAACGCGCTCTACGAGATCAATCTGGCGGGGGTGGACAGCATCGAGGTGGTGCGCGGCCCGGCCGCCTCCCTCTACGGCAGCAACAGCGTCGGCGGCACCGTCAATTTCCTCACCCGCGCGCCGGGCGATGGCGGCGCCATGCTGGGCCTGCAGGGCTCCGACCAGGGCTACCGCCGGCTGTCGGTCGATGCCAGCGGCCGCGACGGCGATGCCGGCATCCGTGTGTCGGCCTACGGTTCGCGCCGCGACGGCGGCTGGCAGCAGTACAACGACGCCGAAAAGGATGCGCTGACGATACGCGCCGACTGGGCCGCCGGCGCCCATACCGACATCACCGGCGTGCTCACCCACAACACCCTGCGCACCGACATGCCGGGCACGCTGTTCGCGACCGATTACCGGCAGCGCCCGGGTGCCAGCTACCAGCGCTTCACCTATCGCGACGTCGAGGCCAGCCTGTTCTCGGTGGCCGCCCGCGGCGACTGGTGGGCCGCCGGCCCCACCACCGTCACCCTCTACGGTCGCGACAACCAGACCCGGCAGCTGCCGGACTACCTGATCTTCAACGACGCGCTCGACGCCGGCGCGGCCAGCGGCCGCCGCAACGACAACCGTTTCACCTCCCTCGGCATCGACCTGCGCCAGCAGTTCGACATCGGCTGGCTCGACGGCCGCCTGATCACCGGCATCGGCACCGAGCAGACCCGCAACGACTACCGCGAACAGCAGCTGTCGATCCGGCGCGACCCGGCCAGCGGCACCTATCTCGACTACACGGTGCTCGGCCCCCGGCGCGACTATCACGTCGACCTCGCCAACAGCACCTTCTATTCGCAGCTGGAGCTGTCGCCGCTGCCGTCGCTGCGGCTGGTCGCCGGCGCCCGCTACGACCACATCGAGTACGACTACCGCAACCGCCGCCAGCCGGGCGCCACCAGCGGCGCACCGTCGGAGACGCGCCACTTCGGGCACGTCAGCCCGCGGCTCGGCCTGAGCTGGTCACCGGTCGACAGCCAGACCCTGTTCGCCAACTGGGCGCAGGGCTTCACCTCGCCCGAGGTCAGTGCCCTCTACGGCAGCCTCGACGTGCCCGATCTGAAGGAGAGCGTGTTCACCAACGTCGAGCTGGGCTGGCGCGCCCGCCCCGATGGCCTGCCACTGCAACTGGAGCTCGCCGTGTACCAGCTCGGCGGCCGCGACGAGGTGGTCAACTACCGCATCGCCCCCGGCCGGAGCGAACCCCGCAACGCCGGCGCGACCCGCCACCGCGGCATCGAGTTCGGACTGGAGTGGGACGTGGCGACGGAGTGGCAGCTCGCACTCTCCGGCGCCTGGAGCCGCCACACCTACCGCCACTACCGGACCACACCGACCCTCGACTACGCCGGCAACGAGATGCCGGCCGCGCCGCGCTGGCTCGGCACCGCCGTCCTGCGCTGGCAGCCGCTGGCGCTGCCGGGGCTGACCGTCGCGCTGGAGGGAACCTGGCTCGACGACTACTGGATGAACGACGCCAACAGCGTGCGCTACCCCGGCCACGCGCTGGCCAATCTGCGCGCCAGCTACCGCAACGGCGCGTGGCAGTTCTGGCTCAAGGGACAGAATCTCGGCGATCGCCGCTACGCCGAGGTGGCCGCCTCCAGCTTCAGCGGCAGCGGCCCGCGCGACCCCGACCGGCAGGACACCTTCACCCCCGGCGCGCCCCGCACACTGAGCGTGGGCATCGAATACCACTGGGGCGAGCCGTGACGCGACAGCTGGCGCCACTGCACCGCTGGCTCGGGCTGCTCGCCTGTCTGGCGCTGTTCGGCTTCGCCCTGTCGGGGCTGATGCACCCGCTGATGAGCCGGCTGCAGCCGCAGCCCTCGCGGCTCGACGCACCGGCGGTGAGCCTGTCGCCACAGGCGCTGGCGCCGGCGACCGTGCTGCGGCGGCAGCGGATCGAGCAGCTGACCCGGCTGCGGCTGGTGTCGCTGGATGACGGCGCCGCCTACCGGATCGAAACCGGCGATGATCGGGTTCGCTATTTCGCCGCCGCCGACGGTCGCGAGCTGGCCGACGGCGAGGCGCGCCACGCCGAGCGTCTGGCCCGCCACGCCAGCGGCGACAGCCACAGCGCGCTGCGCGACCTCGCGCTCGTCACCGCCTTCGACCGCGATTACCCGGCCATCAACCGGCTGCTGCCGGTGTGGCGGGTGCGCCTCGACCGCGACGACGGCCTCACCGCCTATGTCGACACCCGCCACGACCGGCTGTCGACCCTGCAGAACGACCGCAAGCGGGTGGTGCAGGCGCTGTTCCTGCACCTGCACAACTACGCCGCGCTGGAGGAGCTGCCGTGGCTGCGGCTGCCGCTGATGCTGCTGTTGCTGACCGCCGCCCTCGTCACCACCGCCAGCGGCCTGCTGCTGTTCATGCGCCGCCGCCGTCTGCCCGGGCGCTCCACGCGCGGCGCTCACCGCTATCTCGCCCTCGTCATCGCCCCCACCACCCTCGGCTTCGTCATCAGCGGCGGCTGGCATCTGCTGCATCAGGCGCGCCAGCCGCTGCCACCGGCCGACGCCTCGAACCGGTTCGTCCACACCGAACTCGGCGACTGGCTGCCGGCCACCGCCTTCCACCTCGCCCGCATCGACGGGATTCCCTGCTACCGGATAGCGGCGGCGACCGGCGACCACGCCCACCACCATCACGGCGACGATGACCGCGTCGACATCCCGGAGCGCTGCCTGCGCACCGACACCGGCGAACCGCTGGCGGATGCCGAGCCGCGGCTGGCGGAGGCGCTGGCCCGCCACCACGCCGGCGTCACGCCCGGGGTGCCGGTGATCGCCCTGCAGCCGGTGCGCCACTTCGACGGCGACTACGGCTTCGCCAGCAAGCGCCTGCCGGTCTGGCGGGTGCGCTTCGCCGGCGACGACAGCCGCTGGTACGTGGAGACGGCCTCGGGCGCGCTGGCGGCGCGCACCGACGGCCACAGCCGCGGCGAGGGCTGGAGCTTCTCCTACCTGCACAAATGGCAGTTCCTGCCGTGGCGCGACCTGCGCGACGCGCTGCAGATCCTGTTCGCCGGCGCCCATCTGGTCGTCGCCGGGCTCGGCATCCATCTGTTCCTCGGTGGCTTCAGCCGCCGTTCCAGAACCCGCCCCACCCCCGCCGCTCCCCTCGGCGAGCACTCCTGACCCCACGCCAGGCGGCCCCGCGCCGCGCCGAGGAGACCACCCGCGCGTGGTATCCTGTCGCCCTTTTCCGCCCGCTCCGCCCGAGGTAAGCCCCATGCCCGCCTATCGCTCCAAGACATCCACTGCCGGACGCAACATGGCCGGCGCGCGCGCGCTGTGGCGCGCCACCGGCATGAAGGAGAGCGACTTCGGCAAACCGATCATCGCCGTGGCCAACTCGTTCACACAGTTCGTACCGGGCCACGTGCACCTGAAGGATCTGGGCCAGCTGGTCTGCCGCGAGATCGAGAAGGCCGGCGCCATCGCCAAGGAGTTCAACACCATCGCCGTCGACGACGGCATCGCGATGGGCCACGACGGCATGCTCTACAGCCTGCCGAGCCGCGACATCATCGCCGACTCGGTCGAGTACATGGTCAACGCGCACTGCGCCGACGCCATCGTCTGCATCTCTAACTGCGACAAGATCACCCCGGGCATGTTCAACGCCGCCATGCGCCTCAATATTCCGGTGGTGTTCGTCTCCGGCGGTCCGATGGAGGCCGGCAAGACCAAGCTGGCCGACCACAAGCTCGATCTGGTCGACGCCATCGTCATCGGCTCCGACCCGACCGCGTCGGACGAACTGGTCGAGGAGTACGAGCGCTCGGCCTGCCCGACCTGCGGCTCCTGCTCCGGCATGTTCACCGCCAACTCGATGAACTGCCTGACCGAGGCGCTCGGCCTGTCGCTGCCCGGCAACGGCACCGTGCTCGCCACCCACGCCGACCGCCGCGAGCTGTTCGAGCGCGCCGGCCGGCTGATCGTCGAGATCACCCGCCGCCACTACGAGCAGGACGACACGTCGGTACTGCCGCGCAACGTCGCCAGCTTCAAGGCGTTCGAGAACGCGATGAGTCTCGACATCGCGATGGGCGGTTCGACCAACACCATCCTGCACCTGCTCGCCGCCGCGCAGGAGGGCGAGGTGCCGTTCACGATGAAGGACATCGATCGCCTGTCGCGGCGCGTGCCGCAGCTGTGCAAGGTGGCGCCGAACACGCCGAAGTACCACATCGAGGACGTGCACCGCGCCGGCGGCGTGATGGCGATTCTCGGTGAACTCGACCGCGCGCAACTGCTGCACCGCGACGTGCCGACCGTGCACAGCCGCACGCTCGGCGACGCACTGGCGCAGTGGGACATCATGCAGACGCAGGATGAAGCGGTGCGCACCTTCTACAAGGCCGGCCCGGCCGGCATCCCGACGCAGGAGGCGTTCTCGCAGAGCACGCGCTGGCCATCGCTCGACAGCGACCGCGCGCAGGGCTGCATCCGCGCGCTCGGCCACGCCTTCAGCAGCGAAGGCGGGCTGGCCGTGCTGCACGGCAACATCGCCGTCGACGGCTGCGTGGTCAAAACCTCCGGCGTCGACGATGAGCTGCTGGTGTTCGAAGGGCCGGTGCACCTGTGCGAAAGCCAGGAGAGCGCAGTCGAGAACATCATCAACGACAAGGTGAAGGCCGGCGACGTCGTCGTCATTCGCTACGAAGGGCCGAAGGGCGGCCCCGGCATGCAGGAGATGCTCTACCCGACCAGCTTCCTGAAATCGAAGGGGCTCGGCAAAGCCTGCGCGCTGCTGACCGACGGCCGCTTCTCCGGCGGCACCTCGGGGCTGTCGATCGG
>CAZEVP010000072.1:0-12887 GCA_964515735.1 uncultured Verrucomicrobiaceae bacterium
TTCTGGATCGCCTTCATCTGCTCGTTCAGGTAGTACTCGCGCTGGCTCTTCTCCATCTGTTTCTTGACGCGGCCGCGGATGCGCTTCTCGACCTGCAGCAGATCGATCTCCGACTCCATGGCCGACAGCAGATGCTCGACCCGCTCGCGCGCATCGGCGATCTCGAGGATCTGCTGCTTCTGCTCGACGGAGAGCGACATGTGCGCGGCAAAGGTATCGGCCAGCCGGCCCGGCTCATCGATGCCGGACAGCGAGGTCAGCACCTCGGATGGAATCTTCTTGCTCAGGTTCACGTACTTCTCGAACTGCGTCATCGCCGAACGCACCAGCGCATCGGACTCGCGCGCCTCCAGCAGTTCGGCCGGCAGCTCCTGCGTCAGCGCGCTGATGTACTCGGCATGTTCGACCACGGTCTCGATGCGGGCGCGGAAGATGCCCTCGACCAGCACCTTGACGGTACCGTCCGGCAACCGCAGCAGCTGCAGGATCGTCGCCACCGTGCCGACCTGATAGATGTCATCGCGCCCCGGGTCGTCGACCGAGGCACTGCGCTGGGCCACCAGCAGCACCTGCTTGTCGCTGGCCATCGCCGACTCCAGCGCCTTGATCGACTTCTCGCGCCCGACGAACAGCGGTATGACCATGTGCGGGTAGACGACCACGTCGCGCAGCGGCAACAGGGGCAGTTCGGTGTGGCTCGGTTGGGCGGACATTGAGAGAACCTCGGGCGCAACTGCGCGGACGACAGCGGAGGGAGTGGCGTAATCATAGGCCTTTCAGCCCGAGAGTCCATATTGGGGCAAGATTGGCGAAAACAACGGTCCGCAACAGCAGACCAAAAAACGAAGGGGGCCGAAGCCCCCTTGTTTTCAACACCATTTTTCAGCGAGTCGGCAGCTCTTGCCCGATCGCGCAATGACCGGAGGTCATCAATCCTCCGGTACCGCCTTGCGCTGCTGCTCGCTGCTCTTGTAGACCAGCATCGGTTCAGATTCGCCACGGATCACCGAAGCGTCGATCACCACCTTGCTGACGTTCTCCATCGACGGGATGTCGTACATCGTGTCGAGCAGCACCGACTCGAGGATCGAGCGCAGGCCGCGCGCGCCGGTCTTGCGCTCCATCGCCCGCTCGGCGATCGCACGCAGACCGTCCTCGCGGAAATCGACCTCGACGCCTTCCATATCGAACAGCTTGCCGTACTGCTTGGTCAGCGCGTTCTTCGGATCGACCAGAATGCTGACCAGCGCGTTGACATCGAGCTCTTCCAGCGTCGCGATGACCGGCAGACGGCCGACGAACTCCGGAATCAGGCCGTACTTGATCAGATCTTCCGGCTCGACGTCGGCCAGGATCTCGCCGACGTTGCGCTTCTCGTCCTTGCTCTTGACCTCGGCGTTGAAGCCGATGCCACCTTTCTCGGAGCGGTCGCGGATCACCTTGTCGAGACCGGCGAAGGCACCGCCGCAGATGAACAGGATGTTCGACGTATCGACCTGCAGGAACTCCTGCTGCGGATGCTTGCGACCACCCTGCGGCGGCACCGACGCCACCGTGCCCTCGATCAGCTTCAGCAGCGCCTGCTGCACGCCTTCGCCTGAGACGTCGCGGGTGATCGACGGGTTGTCGGACTTGCGCGAGATCTTGTCGATCTCGTCGATGTAGACGATGCCCATCTGGGCCTTCTCGACATCGTAATCGCACTTCTGCAGCAGCTTCTGGATGATGTTCTCGACATCCTCGCCGACGTAGCCGGCCTCGGTCAGCGTGGTGGCGTCAGCGATCGTGAACGGCACGTCGAGCAGGCGCGCCAGCGTCTCGGCCAGCAGCGTCTTGCCACTGCCGGTCGGGCCGACCAGCAGGATGTTGCTCTTGCCGAGTTCGACCTCGTCCTTGCGCGCGTCGCCGTGTTTCAGGCGCTTGTAGTGGTTGTAGACCGCGACCGCCAGGACCTTCTTGGCGTGCCGCTGACCGATCACGTACTGATCGAGTATCTCGTTGATTTCACGCGGATTCGGCAGTTTTTCGCGAGAGCCGCCGGCGCTGCTTTCCTGAACTTCCTCGCGAATGATGTCGTTGCACAGATCGACGCATTCGTCGCAGATGAATACCGACGGGCCGGCAATCAGCTTGCGGACTTCGTGCTGACTCTTGCCGCAGAAGGAACAGTAGAGCAGCTTGCCGCTGTCGCCACTGTCCTTGGAGTGATCACTCATGGGGGGTACACCCTCTCGAAACGGAGCGGCGGCCGAGGGCCGCCACGCTTAAAGATGCTGTCTTTCACCCACCTTTGCAACCCCGGTGGGCGCAGGTCCGCCTGGTGGGATTGTCACTGCCCGCGGCGCCTTCGGCCGCGACCCCGGGGCCCTCAGCCGCGCCGCGAGACGACGTGGTCGACCAGACCGTAGGCCTTCGACTGTTCGGCGTTCATGAAATTGTCGCGCTCGGTGTCGCGCTCGATCACCTCGACCGGCTGGCCGGTGTGCTGCGCCATCAGTTCGTTCAGACGGCGACGGATGATCAGGATTTCACGCGCATGGATGTCGATGTCGGTCGCCTGCCCCTGCGCGCCGCCCGAGGGCTGGTGAATCATCGTGCGCGCGTTCGGCAGGATGAAGCGCTTGTTCGGCGCGCCGCCCGACAGCAGGAATGCCCCCATGCTGGCGGCCTGACCGATGCACATGGTGCTGACGTCCGGCTTGATGAACTGCATCGTGTCGTAGATCGACAGGCCGGCGGTGACGGAGCCGCCCGGCGAGTTGATGTAGAGGTGGATGTCCTTGTCCGGATTCTCCGATTCGAGGAACAGCAGCTGCGCGACGATCAGGTTGGCCATGTGATCCTCGACCGGACCGACGCAGAAGACGACGCGCTCCTTCAGCAGGCGCGAATAGATATCGAACGAGCGCTCGCCGCGCGAGGTCTGCTCGACGACGATCGGCACCAGACCGAGGTTGTTGATGGAGTGGCTGTTGCGTCCGTCAGGGGAGTAGCTCGACATGCTGATAACGCCTTAATCGCAGGAACCGGTGAATCTGGAGAGCGACGCGATGCCGCCGGGAAGGCGTGGAGAATAGCAGAGCGAGCGGGTCGCCGACAGCGACACCGCTCGGTGGAACGCGGGGAATCAGGCGTTCGGGGCGTCGGGTTTGACGGCGTCCTGATAGGGTTGTGCCTTGTCGGCCACCTTGGCGCGGGCGAGGATGGTGTCGACCACCTGATCTTCCAGCACCAGCGACTCGATACCCTGCAGCTGCTGGCGATTCTTGTAGTACCAGTCGACCACTTCGCTCGGGTTCTCGTAGGTCGAGGCCATCTCCTCGACGTACTCGCGCACCTTGGCGGCATCGACCTTGACCGACTCCTTGGCGACGAACTCGTTGAGGATCAGACCCAGCTTGACGCGGCGCTCGGCCTGCTCGGTGAACATCTGGTCCGGCAGGATCTGCTCGAAGTTCATCTGGCCGGCGTTGCCGCCGCCGAACTGCTGCACCATCTGGCCGCGCAGCACGCGAATCTCCTCGGCGACCAGCGCGCGCGGCACGCTGAGCTCACCGTGCACCTTCAGCAGACCGTCCATGACCTGTGCCTTGACCTTGTTCTTGCACGCGTTCTTCAGCTCGCGCGCCATGTTGTCGGCGACCTCCTTGCGGAACTGCTCGACACCGCCCTCCTTGACGCCGAAGCGGGCGAAGAAGTCGTCGTTCAGTTCGGCCAGCTGCTGCTCCTTGACGGCGTTCAGCTTGATGCGGAACTCGACGGCGGCGCCGCGCAGCTCTTCGTTGTGGTAGTCGGCCGGGAAGCTCAGCTGGGCGACCTTCTCTTCACCGGCCTTGAGGCCGACGATGGCGTCCTCGAAGCCGGGAATCATGCGGCCGGAGCCGAGCACCAGCGAGGCGCCCTCGGCCGAGCCGCCGTCGAAGGCGACGCCGTCGCGGGTGCCGGTGTAGTCGATCGTCACCTGATCGCCATCCTGCGCGGCGCGCTCGACCTCGACCCAGCTGCCCTGCTGCTTGCGCAGCGTCTCGATCATCTCGTCGACGTCGGCGTCGGTCACGTCGGCGACCGGGCGGCTGACCTCGATGACCGAGACATCGGCCAGCGCAACCTCCGGGAACACCTCGAAGATGGCGACGTATTCGAGATCCTTGCCGGGCTCCATCGTCTTCGGCTCGATCGCCGGGCGGCCGGCCGGTTTCAGGTTCTCCTGCTGCACCGCCTCGTAGAAGGTCTGGCTCATCACCTCGCCGAGCACTTCCTGGCGCACGCCGTCGCCGAAGCGCTGGCGCACCACCTTCATCGGCACTTTGCCGGGACGGAAGCCCGGCAGGCGGGCCTGCTGGGCGGCCTTCTGCAGGCGGCTGTTGACTTCGCCCTCGATGCGATCGGCGGGCACGCCGATGGTCAGACGGCGTTCGAGAGCCGAGGTCGTTTCGATCGAAACCTGCATGGGAAATCCTCTACCAATGTGCTGAGGGGAGTTCGCCGTCGGCGCGCTCCCGTTGAATTCGGTCGGTGGTCCGCCGCCCGCCGGTCGGAGATGCCGGCGCCTGCGGTCATGGTGCGAAAGGAGAGACTCGAACTCTCACGGGTTGCCCCACTGGAACCTAAATCCAGCGCGTCTACCAGTTTCGCCACTTTCGCAGTTTCGCCGCGTTGTGCAGCTCTGCCCGCCCCGCAGCGCCGGCCGCCCTCGGCAGAGAGCGAACGGCGCGCCGTCAAACTTGGGTCAACCTATTGATTTATCAGAACTTCAATAGAAAGCCGGCGGTCTGGGCCGAGCGCGAAGGCGCAGGATTGTGCCACACCGCCCGAAAACGCTTCAACCGGGACCGTGGCGCGGCTCGCCGACCGGGTCGAAGTGCACCTGCAGATCTATCTCCGGATAGAGCGACTCGATCTCGTCGCGGATCTGCGTCGCGGCGTCGTGCGCCCGGCGCAGCGGCATCTGCGCCGGAAACTCGAGATCGACCTGGACGAAGTAGCGGCCACCGGCGCGGCGGGTGCGCAGGTTGTGGGCGCCGACGACATCGGCATGGCGCGACATCACCGCCAGCAGGCGGTCGTCGACCTCGCGCGGCAGCTCGCGGTCGAGGATCTCGTTGACCGAGTCGCGCAGGATGCCGGCGGCGGCGGCGTAGAGGTAGAGCGCGATCAGCACGGCGGCAGCGGCGTCGAACCAGCGCAGCCACCCGCTCAGCGCGATGGCGGCAAGGACGCTGCCATTGATCAGGAAGTCGGAGCGGTAGTGCAGCGAATCGGCCGCCACCAGCGGTGAGCCGGTGCGGCGCACGACCCAGCGCTGGAACAGCACCAGCGCCAGTGTCAGCGCCATCACCGCCACCATCAGCAGCATCGCGTCGGTGCTGCGATCCAGCGCCGGCACCTCGCCGCGCCAGAGCCGGTGCAGCGCGTAATAGAGGATGCCGGTGGCCGACAGCACCAGCAGCAACGCCTGCACGAAGGCAGCCAGCGCCTCGGCCTTGCCGTGGCCATAGCGGTGCTCGACGTCGGGCGGCTGCACGGCGTAGCGCAGCGCCAGCAGGTTCAGTGCCGAGCTGACCAGATCCATCAGAGAGTCGACCAGCGCCGCCAGCACGCTGGCGGCACCGGTGCGCTGCCAGGCCACCGCCTTCAGCACCAGGATCACCACGGCCGTCGTCACCGACGCCCAGCCGGCCGCCTGCACCCAGAAGGCGCGCTGTCTGCCGTGGTCGGTCGCTGACGCCATCTCGCACCTAGTCGTTCAGACAGTCGGGGTCGAAGGCATAGCCTTCGTCGAGCCACTCCGCCACTTCCAGCGCCGCCGGTTCGGGGGCGGCCAGATAGTCGGCGCGCAGCCGTTGCCGCTGCTCGGGGTCGATGGCGTCGAGCCCGGCGTGCTGGAACAGCTCGACGTCGCGCCGCAGCAGCGTCGCCGTCGCCGCGCCGACCAGCTCGTCGAGCCGTTCGTCCCAGAAGCGCTGCGGATCGTAACCGTCGCCGTCGCGATAGCTGGCGCCGAGGCTGGCCAGCGCGATGGCCGACAGCCGCGGCTGGTTCATCGGGTTGGCCAGATGACCGCCGCACCAGTCGCGCAGCTCCGCCGGACGGTCGCGCACCGGCCGCAGGTGCAGGAAACGGCTGCTCTTGCGGCCGTCGTTGACCGGGTAGTTGTCCCACAGCACCGGCGCCCGGCCGGTCAGCGCGCGCACGGCGTCGATGTCGGCGCGGGTGTAACCGGGCGACAGCACCTGCGCGCCGGTCCACAGCAGCGAGGCCGAGACTGGCAGCCGTTCGCCGAGTGTGTGGAGATAGCCCTCGGGCATCGGGCCGAACAGCTGTTCGAGGATCAGATCGAAGCTGTAGTAAGTCGGGCAAACCAGCAGTTGCGCCGTGCCGGCAACCGCGGCGATGTCGGCGACGATCGCCGCCTGCCGCTCGGCCAGCCCGTCGAAGGCGCCGGGCATGTCGTCGAAGAAGATGCCGAGCAGCGCCGGCTGCAGACGCATCAGCTCCGCCACCCTGCCCTGCAGCGCGCGGCGGTCATCGTCATCGTACTGCTGCTGCAATCCCCACGGACTCAGGCCAACGCCGAAGCGGACGGCGCTGGCGCGGCAGTGGTCGGCGAGCGCGCGCAGCTGCCCGAACTCCTCTGCCGGCCACGGCTCGCGCCAGCCGCGCCGCAGCGCGCGGTCCGCTTTCGGCGCGTAGAGATAGGCGTCGAGGCCCCAGTCACGGAAGCGGCCGATCAGCTCGCGGCGCTCGGCCCACGGCCACGGCCGGCCGTAGAACCCCTCGATGACGCCGGCGAAGAACATCGCGGCTCAGCCCCGGCAGTAGCGGTGCGGTGCGAATGGCCCGCGCTGCAGCGCCAGCGGCACCGGCTTGCCTCTGACGACGGCCTGCAGCGGCTGTTCCAGCGCATCGCGCTGCAGATAACCCATCGCCACCGGCGCGCCGAGCGACGGCCCGAAGCCGCCGCTGGTGACGATGCCGACCTCGCGCTCACCGGCGACGATGACCGAGCCTTCGCGCACCGGCTGGCGCCCCTCCGGTTTCAGCAGCACGCGCTGGCGCGCCACACCGTCGACCAGCTGTTGCTCGATCACGGCCGCGCCGGGGTAACCGCCAGCGCGGGCGCCACCGGGACGGCGCGCCTTCGACAGCGCCCAGCCCAGCGCTGCCTCGACCGGAGTCGTCGCCGCATCGATGTCGTGGCCGTACAGACACAGCCCCGCCTCCAGCCGCAGCGAATCGCGCGCGCCGAGACCGATCGCCGCCACCTCCGGCTCGGCCAGCAGCCGCCGCGCCAGACGCTCGGCCTGCGCCGCCGGCACCGAAATCTCGAAGCCGTCCTCACCGGTGTAGCCGGAGCAGGAGACCCAGCAGTCGATACCGTCGATGGCGACAGCCGCCGCCTGCATGAAGCGCAGCGCATTCGCACCCGGCGCCAGCCGCGACAGCACCGCGCGCGCCGCCGGCCCCTGCAGCGCCAGCAGCGCCTGTGTCTCCAGGTATTCGATGTCGACCGACGCCGGCAGCGACGCCCGCAGGTGCGCCAGGTCGGGCTGCTTGCAGGCGGCGTTGACGACCAGCAACAGGTGGTCGCCGGCGTTGGTCACCATCAGGTCGTCGAGGATGCCGCCCTGCGCGTTGGTGAACAGCGCGTAGCGCTGGCGGTTCGGCGGAAGATCGATGATGTCGACCGGCACCAGTTGCTCCAGTGCCGCCGCGGCATCAGCGCCGCGCAGCCGGATCTGCCCCATGTGCGACACGTCGAACAGCCCGGCCTGCGCCCGCGCGTGCAGATGCTCCTTCAGGATGCCGTCGCGATACTGCACCGGCATTTCGTAGCCGGCGAACGGCACCAGACGGGCGCCGAGTTCGACGTGCAGGGCGTGGAGCGGTGTGCGCAGCAGCGGCGCGTTGTCATCGACGGCGGACACGGGAAACTCCTATGGACGAGGACCCGGCATGGTACACGCGCACCTGCGCCACCGGGAGCACGCCAGCACCACGGCGTCAGGCAGGCCGGTCCATCGCCCGCTTGGTGCGCGTCGTCGCCTGCGCCAGCCACGGTTCGTCGGGCCAGAAGTGCTTCGGGTAGCGGCCGCGCATCTCCTTCTTGACCTCGGCATAGCTCGAGCGCCAGAAACCGGGCAGATCGCGCGTCAGTTGCACCGGCCGCTGCGCAGGCGACAGCAGCTCCAGCAGCAGCGGTTCGCCGCGACCGGCCAGCGGATGTGCGTCGAGGCCGTAGAACTCCTGCACCCGCGCCGCCAGCCGCGGCGGCTCGCCGGGCTGATAGCGGATGGCGTGACTGCAGCCGGACGGAAGCGTCAGCCGCGCCGGCGCCTCGCGCTCGAGCCGCTGCTGCAGCGGATAGTCGAGCAGGCCCTGCAGCAGCGAGCGGAAGTCGAGCGCGCGCAGCTGGTCGAGCCGGCGCACGCCGTCGAGCCACGGCAGCAGCCACTGCTCCAGCGCGGCCAGCAGGACCGGCTCGGAGAGGTCGGGCCACTCGTCCGAGCGCTCGCGCAGCCAGCGCACACGGCCGAGCCACTCCCCGGTGGCATCGGGCCAGCGCAGCCAGCCGAGGCCGCGCTCGCGAATCTGCGCCAGCCAGAATGCCGCGCTCTCGGTCGATCCAACCGGCTGCGCGGTCGCGGCCAGCTCGATGGCACCGAGCCTGCGCACGCGGCGGCCGGCCAGCAGGCCGCGTTCGTCGTCCCAGACCACCTCGTCGCGGTTCTCGAACAGGTCGGTCAGCCGCGCCTCGACATCAGTGAAGGCGACGGCCGCCGCCAGCCGCACCCGAGCGCCACGGCGGTCGCCATCGTGCTCGGCCACCACCAGCCACTCGGACGCCGCCAGCGGATCGGCGGCGTCGACGACGAGTTCGAAACCGTCGACCGCCAGATAGCGCCCGCCGCCACCCGGCCGGCGCCGCGCGACCCGATCGGGAAAGCCGGCCAGCAGCAACTCGCCGGCAGGAGCATCGCCGCCGGCGCCGCCACCGACCCGCTGCTGCAACTGAGCGGTCAGCTGCTTCACCCGCTGCAGCACGCCGTGACCGACCTCGGCCCGGCTCTGGCCGCGCAGCACCGCCAGCCGCGCATCGAGATCGGTGCCGCGGCGCAGGAAATCGCCCTCGGACAGCAGCGCCGCCAGCTGGCAGGCGGCGCGCAGATGGCCGGCTTCGGCGCCGGCCAGAATCATCCGGCCGAGGCGTGGGTGGACACCGAGCCCGGCCAGCCGGCGACCGCTGGCGGTGATGTGGTCGGCCGCATCCAGCGCGCCGAGTTCGCGCAGCAGATGGCGTGCCTGCGCCAGCCGCGCCGGCGGTGGCGCCTGCGGCAGCCATAGCTCGTCGTCGGCGCTGCCCCACTGCGCCAGCTCCAGCGCCAGCGGCGCCAGATCGACCTGCTCGATCTCGGCCGGGTCGTACGGCGGCAACCGCCCGTGCTGTTCGGCGCTCCACAACCGCACGCAGCGGCCGGGGCCGAGACGGCCGGCACGGCCGGCGCGCTGCGTCGCCGACGCCTGCGAGATGGCGCCGGTTTCGAGCCGGTCCATGCCGCGACGCGGGTCGAACACGGCGCGGCGCACCTCGCCGCTGTCGATGACGGTATCGACGCCGTCGATGGTCAGGCTGGTCTCGGCGATGTTGGTAGCCAGTACCACGGCCGGCCGCTCGCCGACCGGCGCCAGCGCCAGCTGCTGCTGTGCCGGCGGCACCTGCGAGTGCAGCAGGTGGATGTCGGCCGCCACCGCGCCCTCCAGCCGCCGTTTCAGCCGCTGCATCGGCCCCCAGCCGGCGAGGAACACCAGCACCTTGCGGCTGCCGGCCGCCAGCGCCGCAACCACCTCGTCGGCGGCCTGATCCAGCAGCTCGCGCCGGCCCGGCGACGCGTACTGGATCTCGACCGGAAAGCTGCGGCCGTCGGAGCGCACCAGCGGTGCATCGAGCGCCTGCTGCAGCGCCGGCGCCGGCAGCGTCGCCGACATGACCAGCAGTTTCAGCGGCTCGTCGCGCCAGTCGCGCTGGCTCTCCAGCGCGAAGGCCAGCCCGAGATCGGCCTGCCAGCTGCGCTCGTGGAACTCGTCGAACAGCACCAAGCCGACCCCGGCCAGCGTCGGGCCAGCCTGGATGCGGCGCAGGAAGATGCCCTCGGTGATCACCTCGACGACGGTGTCAGCCGACAGCTGCCGGTCATAGCGGGTCTGCAGACCGACGCGCCGGCCGAGCGGCTCACCGCACTGCCGGGCGAGGAAGCGGGCGACGTTGTCGGCGGCGAGCCGGCGCGGCTGCAGCAGCAGGATGCGCCGCTGCGGCGTCGCCCCCTGCCCCATCAGCCACAGCGGCAGACCGGTGCTCTTGCCGGCCCCCGGCGGCGCCTCCAGCAGCACCCGATCCGCGCCGGCCAGCGCGCGCTGCAATTCCGGCAGCACGGCGGCGATCGGCAGGTCGGCGTTGAGGGTCGGCAAGCGCATCGGAGCGGGTGCGGAGATTCTGAGATGTGATTAATCGGAAAGCCCGATAAACCACCATCGAGCTAATTACAAAACGGTCCAAAAAAGCCCGGGCCGTCGCCGGCGTGAAACGTATCGGTCGTCAATACTTGAGCCCGCGATCGCCGCATACCGTCCCCCGGCAGTGCGGCGATCGCCGAGACGCCTCTCCGTGTCTCGAGGGGACCCCCAGGTTCCCGACATCACTCCTAATGGTCTTGCCCGATTGCCACCCGCGATCGGGCTTTTTTCTTTTTACACAATCAGTTGGAATTTCTTCTTAATGCGATCTGTCACGCAGAAAGAGGCGTTCGAAGTTGGCCGTCGTGGCCTCGGCAACCTGCTCCAGCGTCAGCCCCTTCAGCTCGGCCACGCAGGCCGCCACCTCGCGCGTGTACTTCGGCTCGTTGCGCCGGCCGCGGTGCGGCACCGGCGCCAGATAGGGCGAATCGGTCTCGACCAGAATGCGGTCGAGCGGCGTCTTGCGCACGACATCGCGCAGCTCGTCGGCATTGCGAAAGGTGATGATCCCGGAGAACGAGATGCAGTAGTTCAGGTCGATGGCCGCGCGCGCCATCTCCCAGTCCTCGGTGAAACAGTGCAGCACGCCGGCGCAGTCGAGGTCGCCGGCCTCGCGGATCAGCGCCAGCGTGTCGGCGCGCGCCTCGCGGGTGTGGACGATGACCGGCAGCCGCAGCGCCGACGCCGCCCGCAGGTGGGCGCGGAAACTGGCCTGCTGCTGTTCGACGTTGTCCTTGCTGTAGTGGTAGTCGAGGCCGGTCTCGCCGATCGCCACCACCTCGGGCCGGCGCGCCATCGCGCACAGGCTCTCGACCGTCTCCAGTTCGCCTTCGATGTCGAGCGGGTGGATGCCGACCGAGGCGTAGACGCCGTCGTGTTCGCGCGCGATGGCACAGACCGTCTCGGCATTGTTGCGATCGACGCCGACGCAGAGCATGCGCTCGACGCCGCGCTCGCGGGCGGCGGCCAGCGCCGCGCCAAGATCGCCGTCATACGGCGACAGGTCGATGCGGTCGAGATGGCAGTGGGAGTCGACGATCATGGCAGCGGCAGCCGGGCCCGATGGAAAGGCGCGCAAGGATACCGGTTTTGCCGCGGGATTGGAGCGCGTGGCCGCCGCGAAGGCGGCGTCACATCGTGTGGGTCGGGCGGTCCGATTCGAGCGAACCGGCCAGATAGGCCTCGATCTTCTTGTTGGCGGTGTCGTCCTGGCCGTTGAACTGGACACCGATGCCGGCGGCGCGGTTGCCCTGCGCGCGCTTCGGCGTGACCCAGACCACGCGACCGGCGACCGGAATCTTCTCCGGCTCGTCCATCAGGTTCAGCAACATGAACACTTCGTCGCCGATCCGATAGGGCTTGTTGGTCGGGATGAAGAGGCCGCCGTGTTCGAGAAAAGGCATGTAGGCAGCGTAGAGCACCGCCTTGTCCTTGATCGTCAGCGACAGAATCCCGTTGCGGGCTCCCTGTGGCGCGTTGGCAATACTCATATGACCCCTGTATCGAAGAACCCTGAAACTGACGGTGGAACGCTCGGCAATCGTTGCGCTGGCCTGCCCGCGGACGGGCCGGTCGAGCAGATGGTGGTCGGGGTTTTGAACTCGAAGAGCGAAGCAAGAATAGACCGATTTACGGCAGTCAACCAACGACGGACGGTCGCTGCCGGCCTCGTAATGCCGACTGCATCGCAAACAGCAGTGTCTCCAGTGCCAGCTGACGATTCGGGTTGGTGCCGGCGCGGGTCTGCTGGATGACGCCGTTGACGCGGTCGAGCAGCGCGAACAGCCGCTGCGGCGGCAGGCCGGCCAGCGGCCCCTCGCCCGCCCCCTGCGCCCGCTCGCGCAGCGCGCGCCAGATCTGCCCCTGCAGCCAGGCCAGCAGTTCGTCCCAGGCCGGCTGCTGCCAGCGTTCGGCCAGCGCCGTCACCGACAGCCGCCCGGCCAGCAACTCGGCCAGCTCCTCGCCGAGCCGATGCCGCTCCGACAGCCCCTCGCCATCGAGCAGTGCGCGCGCCGTCAGCGGCCGGCCGTGCGCCTCGCGCAACGCCAGTGCGGCCTGCTGCGGATCGGTGCCGAGCGCCGTCAGCCAGTCGCGGCTGTCGGCCTCGGCCGGCGGCGTCAGCAGCAGCTGCTGGCAGCGCGAGCGGATCGTCGGCAGCAATCGCCCCGGCGCGTCGCTGACCAGCAGCAGCAGAACGCCGGCCGGCGGCTCCTCCAGCGTCTTCAGCAGCGCGTTGGCGGCGTTGCGGTTCATCGCCTCGGCCGGCTCGACCACCAGCACGCGCCAGCCGCCGAGCTGCGAGGTCTGAGTGATGAAATCGACGACGGCGCGCACCTGATCGATCTTGATCGCCTTGCCCGCCTCCTCCGGCGCCA
>CAZEVP010000073.1:0-12726 GCA_964515735.1 uncultured Verrucomicrobiaceae bacterium
ACCAGATCCGGATGAAGATCGGCGTCATGTTCGGCAACCCGGAGACCACCACTGGCGGTAACGCGCTGAAGTTCTACTCGTCGGTGCGCCTCGACATCCGCCGCACCGGCGCCGTCAAGGATGGCGAGGAGGTGGTGGGCTCGGAAACCCGCGTCAAGGTGGTCAAGAACAAGGTGGCGCCGCCGTTCCGTCAGGCCGAATTCCAGATTCTCTACGGCAAGGGCATCTACCGGATGGGTGAGGTGATCGATCTCGGCGTCAAGCTGGGGCTGATCGAGAAGTCCGGTGCCTGGTACTCGTGCAAGGGCGAGCGCATCGGTCAGGGCAAGGCCAATGCCGCCAAGTTCCTCGAGGACAACCCGGCCGTCTGCGAATCGGTCGAGGGTGAGATCCGTCGCCAGCTGCTGAGCGCGGCGGGCGCCGGGGCGGCGGTATCGGCCAATGAGGAGCTGGTCGAGGATTGACGAGGGAGCCCGCGGTCAGCGAGCGATGAGTGCGATGGGCGAAGAGTCAGCGGTGAAGGGTCGCGAGGCGCCACGCGGGGTGTCGCCTCGCCGTGCCGCGATGGATCTGCTGGCGCGGCGGGAGCACACCCGCCGCGAGCTGGTCGACAAGCTCGGCGGCCGCTTTCCCGAGCAGCAGCTGGCCGCCGAGCTGGAACAGCTGTGCCGGGAGGGGCTGCAGAGCGACGCCCGCTTCGCCGAGAGTTTCGTCCGCGGCCGGGCGCTGCGTGGCTATGGCCCCCAGCGTATCGCGCAGGAGCTGCGCCAGCGTGGCGTTGCCGCCGAACTGGCGGCAGAGGCGATGGCGACGGCCGATATCGACTGGCTGGCGCAGCTGCGGGCGTTGAGCGAACGCCGTTTCGGGCGGCTGCCACCCGCCGACACCCGCGAGCGGGCGCGCCGCTGGCGCTTTCTGCAGCAGCGCGGCTTCGGTGGCGAGTGGCTGCGGCTGCTGGCCGACGAGGGAGCGGAGCCGATCGACTGAAAGCGTGCCCTCGAGAGCGTGTTTTGATAGCTGGAGGCCAAGGAATTCCCGGGTCATTGCAGGGGCAGACTATCGACCGGTTATGTCCTTATACCGACCGGGTGTTTGCCGGAAATGGCCCGGCTCTTTTATAGTGCGCCGTTCAAGCCGTTCCGAACCGAGCCGTCCGAGGAGCGAGTGGTCGACAAAGACCATCGTAGATTGCATGACCCGCACCGAGTCCCAAACCATTGATCTGGCCGCCATCAACCGCGAGTTGAGCGGCAGGAGCGCCGACGAGATCGTGCGCTGGGCACTGGGGCTCGGCAAGCGTGTCATGGTGACCACCAGCTTCTCGCCGAACTCGGCAGCGCTGCTGCACATGGTCACCGCTATCCAGCCCGACCTGCCGGTGGTCTGGATCGACAGTGGCTACAACGCCGCCGATGCCTACCGCACCGCCGAGCAGATCAGGTCGATGCTGCAGCTCGATCTGCGCACCTACATTCCCACCATGACAGCCGAACACCGCAACGCGATCATGGGGGGCATTCCGCACCCGGATGACAACCCGACGCTGTTCGACGAGTTCGTCCGCCAGGTCAAGCTGGAGCCATTCCAGCGCGCCATCGACGAACTGAAACCGGAAATCTGGATCACCGGTATTCGCCGCGACGAGACCGACTTCCGCAAGACCCTCGACATCGTCACCTGGGACAACCGCGGCCTGCTGCGGGTGGCGCCGCTGTTCGAGTGGAGCGAGGAGCAGCTGCGCGACTACATGCAGCGATTCGAGCTGCCGACCTGCAAGCACTACTTCGATCCGACCAAGATCGGCGACAACGCCGAGTGCGGCCTGCACACGGCGGCCTGAAAGACACCGTAACCTCCTTCAGCGCAGCGGGTAGAGCGGTGGCAGTGCGCCGCCGGCTGCGGATTGGCCGCTCTTCGGGCGCCGTTCGCGCACCGCTTCGACCGCTGCCAGCAATGTTTCCCCGTGCCACGTCGACTCCACACTCGATTCCGGCGCATAGAGCCTTCGCTCCAGCTCGGTGACGGCGCCGTTCAGCGCGCTGTCGTCGGCCCATTGCAGCAACTCCTCCAGCCCGACCTGCTGTCGTTGCTGCGCGGCAGCACCCCACGCCAGTAGCGCGCCGCGGGCTGATGCCGGCTGCCGCTCCCGGCATGCGCGCTGCAGCGCCTTGAACGCCGCTGCCTCATCGCCGTTCGGCAACGCCGGGGCGGCATCGCGAGGAGTGGGCAGAGGGCGCGGCCGGCGCCGGGACCACAACAGCGTCGCCAGCCAGCCGCAGGCCAGCAGCGTGGTCGCGATCTGCCAGCCGAGCAGTTGCCGATGATCCGGCGCCGCGCCGGGGAGCGCGCTGCCGGCCCGCGCAGGATCGACCTGGGCTGTTGCCGGTGAGGTATCCGTGGCGCCTGCCGCCGCCGGGCGGATCTGCAGCCGGTGCGGCGCGATCTCCGCCACCTTCTCGCTGTCGCTGTCGACATCCCACCAGAGCAGCCGCGCGCCCGGCAGCTGCAGCGGGCCGGGGCGGCTCGGGATCAGCGCCGCGCTGTGCACCCGTTTGCCGCGAATGCCGCGCGCGTCGCTGCTGTCGTCGAGCTGCGGCTGGTCGGCGTAGAGGCGGCCGCCATCGATCGTCGGCAGCGGCAGTTCGGGCAGGTGCGCGCCGTCGATGCCATCGGCCTGCAGCGTTAGCGAGCGTGTCATCGACTCGCCGACGACCAGCTGTTCCGGGTTGCCGTTCCAGCTCTCGACCAGCGCCAGGTTGCGCGCCGGCAGCCAGGTCGTGCCGCTGAACCCGGCCGGTATCGGCTTGATCGCGACGCTGAGCGGCCGGCTCATGCGCCGCAGCGCGCGCCCTTGGCCGGGGAAATCGAACAGCGCGCGCGAGCGCAGCGGCTGACGACCGCTGAAGACCAGTTCGGGGATGACCAGTTCGCCCGGCTGCCCGGCGAAGATCGCGTAAACCAGTTCGTGCACCTGATAGGTGACGCCGTCGATGTCGCGACGGAAGTGCGTCTGCGACACCTTGGTGACGCGGGCATGCTCCGGCTCCGGATCGCTGAGCTCCATGTCCTCGAGCGCCAGCGCGTGGAACACGCGCACCGTCAGCAGCAGCTGCTGTTCGACGTAGACCCGTTCGCTGTCGACGGTGACCTCGATGAAGACCGGATCGCGTGCCTGTCCGTTCGCCGCGGCCCGCGCTGGTTGCACGTCGATGCGGATCGGCGCGGTGCGCTCACCGCCGACGCTGAGCGACGGCAGTGTCAGCTGGCCGCTGCGCCTCGGCACCAGTGTGATCTGCCATTCGGTCCATGCCTCGGCGCGGCCGCTGGTGATCACGCTGCGACTGCTCTGGCTGCTGCCGAGCAGATGGAAGTCGGTTTCGAGTGGTGAGTAGTCGGGCGCACCGCTGCCGTCGCGACCGCTGCGACGGATGGTCAGCGTCAGCGAGTCTCCCTCGCTGACCAGTGCGCGATCGACGCTGGCCTCCAGAGCCTGCGCCAATGGCGCCTGCAGCAGCGCCAGCAGCAGTGCCAGCCACAGCCACATGGCCGGCGAGTGCCGGGCGGGATGCCGGTGTACCGGATGTCGGTGTGGCGAATATCGGTGTGCGGGCATCGCGGACCTCCCCGGTCGTCTCACCACGCCGGCTGGTCGGGTGCGCGGGTCTCACCGTCGCGCTCGCGCAGCCGCTGTTCGTAGAGGAATTTGCGCTGCAGCAGGCCGCCCGGATCGTCCGGAATCTGCCGCAGCCACTGTTCGGTGCGCGCCCGCTCGCGCTGCTGCTCCGGATCGTCGGCCGCGCCGTCGGTTGCCGTACCGGAAGCCGGCTCGTCGCCGCCATCATCGCGGCCTTCGGTCGGCATGGATTGCGGCTCGGCTTGTCGCTGCCGATCGTCGCCGTCGTCTGACGCCGTACCTTGCTGGCGCTGTTGCTGATCGTCGCCGTGCCGGTCGGGAGCCGGTGGCGTCTGTGCCGATTCGTCGTCGCTGTCGCCGGGCGACGATTGCGGGGGCATCGAACCGTCGGACGGGTTCGAGTCCCGGTGCTGCCCGTCGGATGGCTGACCGGTGCCGTTCTGCGGCTGTTGTCGAGCGTCAGACGACTCGTCGTTCTGTTGCTGCGACGATCCGCCCTGATTCTGCTGCGGAGCCTGGCGCTGCAGCAGCTGCTCCACCAGTTCGCGGTTGGCGCGGGCATCCTCCAGCGCCGGATTGTCGCGCAGTGCCGCGTCGTAGGCTTCCAGCGCCTGCTGCAGCTGGCCGGCGCGCGCCAGCGCGTTGCCGCGATTGTAGTCGGCGATGCCGCCCGGCAGCTGCTCGCGGCTGTCGGCGAAATCGGTGGCGGCGGCATCGTAGTCGCCGGCGCGGTAGTGTGCGGCGCCGCGCCAGCCGGGATCCTCGAATCGTCGTGCCGCCGTTTCGGCATCGCCGGCATCGAGTGCGCGGGCCGCCTGCTGATCGGGGCGCTGCCACAGGTCGCGCCAGCTCTGTTGCCACTGCTGCGCCGTCGTTGGCAGTTCCCAGGCCTGTGCCGGTGCGGCCGGCAGCAGCGTCAGCGGCAGCGCCGTCAGTGGCAGCAGCAACAGCCAGCCGCGCCGGAACAGCAGCGCGGCCAGTGGCAGCAGCAACAGCGCCAGCAGCGCGCCGCGGTCGTGCCACTGGTCGAAATGGCGCGGGTCACCGTTGTGTCGGGTGGCGTCGAGGTCGAGCGCGGTGGTAGCCAGCAGCGCGTCGATGTCGCTGTTGTCGGCGCTCAGTTCGCGGTAGCGGCCATCGCTGCGCCGCGCCAGCCGTTCGAATTCGGCGCGGCTCAGCGTCGGCACCGCGATGCCGCCGTCACTGCTGCGCGCGAAGCCGCCGTCGAGCGGCAGCGGTGCCCCCTGCAGCGTGCCGATGCCGAGGATCGACAGCTGCCAGCGTGCGTCGAGCAGATTGGCGATGGCGTCGATGTCGCGCTCGCGGATGCCGTCGCTGATCAGCAGGATACGGCCGCGCTGCTCGCCGGCGCCGCGCAGCAGTTCGATGGCCAGCTTCACGGCCGCCGCCGGATCGCTGCCGCGCAGCGGCATCGTCTCCGGCGCCAGCGCCGGCAGCAGGTTGGCCAGTGTCGCGCCGTCGTCGGTCAGCGGCGCGACGACGTGGGCGCTGCCGGCGTAGGCGACCAGCGCGGTGGTGCCCTCGTGGCGCTGTTCCAGCACGTCCTGGATCTTGTAGCGGGCGCGCTGCAGCCGCGACGGCGTCACGTCCTGCGCCAGCATCGACAGTGACAGGTCGAGCGCGATCACCAGCGCGTCGCTGCGCTGCAGCACCGGTTGCGGCAGTTGCTGCCAGGCGGGACCACTCAGCGCCAGCGTCGCCAGCAGCCAGCCGGTCAGCAGCAGTGGCAGCCAGCGCCGCCGTGCTGGCGCCGCACCCGGTTCCAGCAGCGGTTGCAACAGCTCCGGCGCGATTGCCCGCGCCCAGTCGCCACCGCCACTGCGAGAGCGCCACAGTGAAAGCGTCAGAAGAATCGCCGGCAACGCTGCCAGCAGCCACCATGGCCGCAGCAGGTGCAACTGGTACAGATCGGCGAACGGGTTCATCGGGCGATCGCTCCGCGCCGGTTGCGCCACAGCGCGGTCAGCGCACCGGCGAAGCTCAGCAGCAGCGCGGCGCCGAGCGGCCAGTGGAACAGCGCGCGTTGCGGCCGCACGTTCTGCGCCGGGCCGGCCACCGGTTCCAGTTCGTCGAGCAGCGCGTAGATCTGCGCCAGCGCCACCGGGTCGCGCGCGCGGAAGTAGCGGCCACCGGTCAGTTCGGCGATCTGCTGCAACGTCTCCTCGTCGAGATCGGCCGACGGGTTGACGCGGCGCGCGCCGAAGCGGCTGCCGAGCAGGCCGGGCAGGATCAGTTCGTCGGCGCCGACGCCGATGGTGTAGATCACCAGCCCGTGCTGCGCGGCGACGCGGGCGGCATCGAGCGGCGCGACGCTGCCGGCGGTGTTGGCGCCGTCGGTCAGCAGCACGACGACATGGCGGTCGCCGGGGCGGTCGCGCAGCCGCTTGATGGCGAGCCCGATGGCATCGCCGATCGCCGTCTCCTCGCCGGCGAAGCCGATCTGCGCCTCGTTCAGGAAGCGCTGCACGGTGACACGGTCGAAGGTCAGCGGCGCCTGCAGATAGGCGCGGCTGCCGAACAGGATCAGGCCGAGGCGATCGCCGTGACGGCGGCCGATGAAGTCGTCGACCACCGCCTTGACCGCGATCAGCCGCTGCACCAGTTGATCGCCGGCCTGCATGTCCTCGATCTGCATCGAGCCTGAGAGGTCGACGGCCAGCAGCAGATCGCGGCCTCTGGCCGGCAGTGCGACGGCGTCGCCGATCCAGCGCGGGCCGCAGGCGGCCAGCACCAGCAGCAGCCACAGCAGCAGTGTCAGCAGCAACCGCCCGCGCGCCAGCGGCCGGCGCCGCTCGTCGCCGGCGCCGTCGGCCAGCAGTTCGCGGTAGTAGTCCGGTGCCTGCAGCGCCACTTGCTGTGCCGGCGCGCGCGGCAGCGCGAACCAGATCAGCAGCGGCAGCGGCGCCAGCAGCGCCGCCCAGGGCAGGTCGAAGCTCAGCATCGGTGGCTCCGGATCCAGCGGCGGGCGATCCGTCGCAGCGGCGTGGCGTCAGGCGGTTCAGGTGAATAGAGCGCGAGCAGCAGTTCGCGTTCGCGCGCGCCGAACAGCGCCGGGCCGCGGCCGCGCGTGCGCTCGAGGAACTGCAGCCACGCCTCGCCGCTGAGCGCGGCCGCGTCGCCGAAGCCGGCAGCGCGCGCGGTTCGTTTCAGCAAAACGTTGATCGCAGTGGCATTGGCGCCGGCGTCGAGTTGGCGCAGTTCGGCCAGCGCGGCGCGGCGATAGGCGTTGCGCCGATACCGACGTCGCCACCAGAGCGCCGCGATGATGAGCAGTGCGATCAGCAGCAGCGCCGCGATCCACCAGCCCGGCGCCGGCGGCCAGAAGCCGACCGGCGGCGGCAGCTGGATGTCACGCAGCCCGGCCAGCGGGTCGCCGCTCAACGCATCGCCACCGTTCATCGTTTCATCCGGGTCGTCATCGCCGTTGGTTCTCTACCGCGCCGCCAGCGACTGCAGCAGCGGCAGCGGTGGCTGCTCGGTGCCGAACTCGTGCAGCGCGATTCGCAGCGGCAGCAGCGCCGCACGCAGTTGTTCGCGCCGCGCCGCGAAGCGCTCGCGGTGGCGCCGGCGCAGGTTTTCGTCGCCGCTCTCCAGCAGCAGCCGGCGACCGCCGTCGGTGATTGCGTAGCGGCCGGGCGGCGGCAACTCGCGCTCCAGCGGGTCGCTGATCCACAGCGCGCGGATGTCGCAGTGGCGCGCCAGCGGTTGCAGCGGCCGCAGCGCGTCGGGTTGGTCGGCGCCGCTGAAGTCGCTGATCAGATAGATCGCGCTGCCGGGGCGGGCGATGTGGCGCAGGTCGTCGAGCGCGGCCTGCAGTGATTCGCCGGCATCGCCGGTGAGCCGGGTGTCGCGCTGCAGCCGGTGGTTGAAGCGGTGCAGTGTGTCGAGCCAGTGCAGCAGCGCGCGCCGGGTGTGGCGCGGGCGCAGGTCGCTGCGCTCGTCGTTGCCGATGACGAGGCCGCCGATGCGATCGCCGCGCGCCAGCGCGCTCCACGCCAGCAGCGCGCCGAGCTGTGTCGCCAGCACCGATTTGAAGCAGTGGCGCGAGCCGAAGAACATCGGCTGGCGCTGATCGACCAGCAGCAGTACCGGCCGTTCGCGCTCCTCGCGGAACAGCCGGGTGTAGGGGCGGCCGCTGCGCGCGGTGACGCGCCAGTCGATCGCGCGCACGTCGTCGCCAGCCTGATAGGCGCGCACTTCCTCGAATTCGAGACCGCGGCCGCGCAGTGGCGAGCGCACACCGCCGCTCTGCTGCGCCAGCGCCGGGCTGCGCGGCGTCGGTGTCAGCCGCTGCGCATCGAGTCGCGCGGCGATCAGTGCGTCGAGGTCGCACCAGGCGCCGTGCGGAATCTGCGATGACGGTTGCGTCAGCATGGCGCCGCCGTCAGGCCACCGGTACCGCGCGCAGCAGCCGCGCGATCACCTGATCGGCATCGATGCCGCGCGCCTCGGCATCGAAACTGAGCAGCAGCCGGTGGCGCAGCACGTCGGCGGCGATCGCCTGCACGTCGTCCGGCGTGACGAATTCGCGGCCGGCCAGCCAGGCGTGGGCGCGGGCGCAGCGGTCGAGCGCGATGGTGGCGCGCGGGCTGCCGCCGTACTCGATCCAGCCGGCCAGATCGCTGTCGTAGGCGGCCGGTTCGCGTGTCGCGATCACCAGTTGCACGATGTACTCCTCGACCGCCGGCGCCATGTGTAGTGCCAGCGCGGCGCGGCGCGCGGCCAGGATCGTCGCCTGATCGACGCGCGGTGGTGCACCGGCCGCCTCGCTGCCGGCCTCGGCTCGCGCCAGTTGCAGGATGCGGTGCTCGGCGTCGCGGTCCGGATATCCGACCTTGACGTGCAGCAGGAAGCGGTCGAGCTGCGCCTCCGGCAGTGGATAGGTGCCTTCCTGTTCGATCGGGTTCTGCGTCGCCATCACCAGAAACAGACCGGGCAGCGGATAGGTGGTGCGGCCGACGCTGATCTGGCGCTCGGCCATCGCCTCCAGCAGTGCCGACTGCACCTTGGCCGGAGCGCGGTTGATCTCGTCGGCCAGCACCAGGTTGTGGAACAGCGGCCCCGGCTGAAACTGGAAGGTGCCGGTCTCGGGGCGGTAGATGTCGGTGCCGGTGATGTCGCCGGGCAGCAGGTCCGGCGTGAACTGGATGCGGTGGAAATCGCCCTCGATGCCATCGGCGAGCAGCTTGATCGCGCGCGTCTTGGCCAGCCCCGGCGCTCCTTCCACCAGCAGGTGGCCGTCGGCCAGCAGCGCGATCAGCAGCCGCTCGATCAGCGCCTCCTGACCGATGATGCGTGTGCCGAGCCACTGTTTCAGTTCGCGCAATGCGGCGGCGATGGCCATGTCTGCTCCGGGTCGGATGGGGAGGGGAGGCGTCGGAAACGCCCGATTTTACGGAATGCGGCGGCGTGTGCGCAGCCGCCGCGATTTGACCGGCCCTCCGCGCGAAGTTCCCCACTCGGCACTGTCATGTACGGCGGCGTATGCTGTCGGCCCGCGGCCGAAGCGAGAGGAGACCACGCGATGAGCTGGCAGGATGGGAGTCGCAAGCTGATGCGGCAACTGCTCGAGGAGGTGACGCGGCGCACGTCGGCGGACGAGGCGGCGGATGTCGCGACCTTCATCGAACGCTACTACGACCGCTTTCCGCTGGACGAGCTGCGCGGGCGTGCGCTCGGCGACCTCTACGCCGCCAGCTACGGCAACTGGCGTTTCCTGCAGCACTACGACCGCGCGCGGCCGAAGGTGCGCGTGTTCAACCCGGAGTTCGAACAGCACGGCTGGCAGCTCAGCCACACCGTGGTCGCCATCGTCTGCCGCGACATGCCGTTCGCGCTCGATTCGGTGCGCGCCGAGCTGAACCGCCGCAACATCACCATCCACACGATCCACGGCGCTGCGCTGCGCGTTCGTCGTGATGGCAGCGGCCGGCTGCAGGCGCTGCTGCCGGAGACGGCGCCGCTCGGCGAAGGCGTTGGCGACGAGGCGCTGCTCTACCTCGAAATCGACCGCCATTCGGATGCAGCGGTGCTGGCCGACATCGCGCGCACGCTCGACGCGATCCTGCGCGAGGTGGCGCAGGTGGTCGATGATTTCCCGGCGATGCTGGCGCGTGTCGACGAGGCGCGCGCCGCGCTCGATGGCGTCGGCACCGGTGCCAGTTGCGAAGAGATCGGCGAGGTGCAGGCCTTCCTGCAATGGCTGCAGCAGAACTTCTTCACCTTCCTCGGCCATGAATACCGGCGTGTCGACGACAGCGGGCGGCATCTGGTCACTGTCGACGAGTCGCGGCTCGGGTTGCTGCGGCTGCCGGCCTACGCCGCCATCGACGGCCGCGGCGCGGTCGAGGAGGCGATCGAGGATGCGATCCGGGAGGAGACGGGCGGCGAGCGACACCAGCGGCTGATCGGTTTCACCAAGGCGCCGCTGCGCTCGCGTGTGCACCGGCGCAGCTACCCCGACTACATCGCCGTGCGCCATATCGACGCCGACGGCCACCTGCTCGGCGAGTACCGTTTTCTCGGTATGTACACGTCGCACGCCTACACGATACCGCCGGGCGATATTCCGGTGCTGCGGCGCAAGATCGATCAGGTGCTCGCGCGCGCCGGACTGGCGCCGGGCAGCCACGAGCAGGCGGAGCTGCTGCGGGTGCTGGAGATTCACCCGCGCGACGAGCTGTTCTACGCCGCCGCCGATCAGCTCTACGAGATCGTCACCGGCATCAACCGCATTCAGGAGCGGCGGCTGGTGCGGCTGTTCGTGCGCCGCGACGCGCGCAGCGATTTCGTCAGCTGTCTGGTGTTCATGCCGCGCGACCTGTATCGCACCGAGTTGCGACGCAAGATTCAGACGCTGCTGTGCGAGGCGTTCGGCGCCGACGAGTCCGAGTTCACCACGTTCTTCTCCGAGTCGATCCTGACCCGCACCCATTTCGTGCTGCGCGTCGACCGCACGCAGCAGCGCGACGTCGACAGCACCGAACTGGAACGCGAGATCGTCCGCATCGGCATGAGCTGGCAGGATCACCTGCGCACGCATCTGCTGGAGGAGTTCGGCGAGGAGCCGGGGCTGGTGCTGGCACGCGAGTACGACGATGCCTTCCCGGCCGGTTATCGCGACGACTACGAGCCGCGCGCGGCACTGGCCGACATCCGCAAGATCGCCACGCTGGCCAGCGAGCGCGACATCGCGATGAGCCTCTACCGCGCCGTCGGCGATTCTCCGCAGACGTTGCGCTTCCGGCTGTTCCACCTGAACGAGCCGCTGGCGTTGTCGGACGTGATGCCGATTCTGGAAAACTTCGGTTTGCGCTGCATCGGCGAGCGCCCGTATGGCATCCGCCGCCACAACGGGCCGATCTGCTGGATTCACGAATTCGCGCTGCGCCACGCGCTCGCCGACGAACTCGACATCGCCGACAGCGGTGCCCGGTTTCAGGAGGCGTTCTCGCGCATCTGGTTCGGCGATGCCGACAGCGACAGCTTCAACCGGCTGGTGCTCGGCGCCGGGCTCGACTGGCGCGATTGCGCCGTGCTGCGTGCCTGCGCGCGCTACCTGAAGCAGATCCAGTTCGGTTTCAGCACCGACTACATCGCCGACACGCTGGTGCGTCACCTGACGATCGCGCGGCGGCTGGTCGAGCTGTTCCACAACCGCTTCGACCCGAAGCTGCACGCCGGCGACAGTGGAAACGAGCAGCGGCAACAGCGCGAAGAGGCACTGCGCGTACAGATCGTCGCCGCGCTCGACGACGTCGACAACCTCAGCGAGGACCGCATCGTCCGCAGCTACATGGCGCTGATGCTGGCGATGGTGCGCACCAACTGCTTCCAGCGCGATGCCTCCGGCCAGCCGAAGAGCTACTTTGCCTTCAAGTTCCTCGGCGACAGGGTGCCGGACCTGCCGCTGCCGCGCCCGCTCTACGAGATCTACATCTACTCACCGCGCGTCGAGGGCGTGCACCTGCGCACCAGCAGGGTGGCGCGCGGCGGTCTGCGCTGGTCCGATCGCCACGAGGATTTCCGCACCGAGATTCTCGGTCTGGTCAAGGCGCAGAACGTCAAGAACTCGGTGATCGTGCCGACTGGCGCCAAGGGCGGTTTCGTCGTGCGCCGGCCACCGGTCGGCGGCGGTCGCGAGGCGCTGCAGGAGGAGGGGATCAACTGCTACCAGCTGTTCATCCAGGGGCTTCTGGACCTGACTGACAACAACATCGAGGGGCGGGTGCAGCCACCACCCGATGTGGTGCGCTGGGACGACGACGATCCCTATCTCGTCGTCGCCGCCGACAAGGGCACGGCGGCGTTCTCCGACATCGCCAACGAGATCGCGCGCGGCTATGGCTTCTGGCTCGGAGATGGTTTCGCCTCCGGCGGCAGCGTCGGCTACGACCACAAGAAGATGGGCATCACCGCGCGCGGTGCCTGGGTTTCAGTGGTGCGCCATTTCCGCGAACTCGGCATCGACGCCAACCGCGATCCGATCACTGTCGTCGGCATCGGCGACATGTCCGGCGACGTGTTCGGCAATGGTCTGCTGTGCTCGTCCCAGCTGCGTCTGGTCGCCGCGTTCAACCACCAGCACATCTTTATCGATCCGGACCCCGACGCCGGGGCCTCTTTCCGTGAGCGGCAGCGGTTGTTCGAACTGCCGCGTTCGAGCTGGGCCGACTATGACCCGACGCTGATCTCGGCCGGTGGCGGCGTTTTCAGGCGCTCGCTGAAATCGATCGAGATCACGCCGCAGATGCAGGCGCGCTTCGCCGTCGACGCCGCGCGGCTGACGCCGACCGAGCTGATTTCGGCGCTGCTGCGCGCACCGGTCGATCTGCTGTGGAACGGCGGCATCGGCACCTACGTCAAGGCCAGCCAGCAGCGCCATGCCGAGTGTGGCGACAAGGCCAACGACACGCTGCGTGTCGACGGCCGCGAGCTGCGCTGCCGCGTCGTCGGCGAGGGCGGCAACCTCGGCATGACGCAGCTCGGCCGCGTCGAGTATTCGCTGCAGGGCGGCCGCTGCAACACCGATTTCATCGACAACGCCGGCGGCGTCAACTGCTCCGACCACG
>CAZEVP010000074.1:0-12315 GCA_964515735.1 uncultured Verrucomicrobiaceae bacterium
TGATCCGCTGGCGCCACCCGACCCTCGGCCTGATCGGCGCCGCCGAGTTCATGCCATTGATCGAGGCCACCGATCTGATCCGCGCCCTGACCCGCCGCGTCATCGACATCGCCATGCGCGATGCCGGCCTCTGGCAGCAGCGCGGCATCGCCTCGCGCATCGCCATCAATCTGTCCGCGCGCAACATCCCCGATCCCGAACTGCCCGGCTACCTGCTCGAACAGGCCGGCCGCCACGCCGTCGCGCCCGACCATGTCCAGCTGGAGATCACCGAAACCATCCTGATCAAGGATCCCACCTCGGCCGAGGTGGTCATGCGGCAGCTGGCCGATGCCGGCTTCACGCTGGCGCTCGACGACTTCGGCACCGGCTACTCGTCGCTGGCCTACCTGGCGCGCTTCCCGATCCACACGCTGAAGATCGACCGCTCGTTCGTGCGCGACATGCTCGACCACCCGCAGAGCCGCACCATCGTCGAGTCGACCATCTCGCTGGCGCGCGGCCTCGGCCTGCAGGTGACAGCGGAGGGCGTCGAGCAACAGGCCGAAGCCGACCTGCTGCGCGAACTCGGCTGCGACTTCGCGCAGGGTTACCTGTTCAGCCGGCCGGTGCCGGAGGCGCAGCTGATGGCGCTGTGGCAACAGCCGGTGATCACCGCAACGCGGCCGTAGCAGAGGTCGAGCGCGGCGACCGCCCCGAGCAGCGCGGAAAACGGGCGGCGAAGAGAAAAGGTGACACCGCGAAAGCGACAAACCGACGCTCCGGCTTCTACACTTGCTCGTCATGACTGCCACAAAGGCCCGCCGGGCGTGAATCTGTCTGCGCCGGAGATTTCTCTCCTCGCTGTCACCCTGCTCAGTTCGCTGGCGCTCGCCGTCATGTGGCTGGGCGACCGCAGCCGCCCGTACATGCTGTGGTGGGCGCTCGCACACGCGGCGCTGCCGGTGGTCACGCTGCTGGCCGCCGAACTCGGCTCCGAGCCACCTCCGAATCACCCGATCCACCTGCTGCTGAACGTGATGATGTCGGTGCAGACGGTCTGCCTGATCGCCGGCGTCATCAGCTACCGCTCGCCGCAGCCGCGCCCACCGCTGGTCGGCGTGTCGATCCTCGCGCTCTGCGCCCTGCACTATCTGGTATCGGAACTGACCGACCCCAACATCGCACGGCGAATGGCAGCGCTGATGACGGTGGCGGCACTGCTGGCCTCGGCGGTGATGATGTGGCGGATGGGGCGCTTCGAACGGCTCGCCGCCATTTTCTTCGGCACACGCGGGCTGACGGCGCTGGTGTTGCCGCTGCTGGTGCGCGCCCATCCGCAGGGGCCGTACGAGTTCGCCTACACGCCGAGCCTGACCGTGCTGCTGGCCACCGGCACCGTGCTGGCGCTGCTGATCGCCGCCTACCAGCGCTCGCTCGACCGGCTGCGCCAGCAGTACCGCATCCTCGAACTGGCGCAGGAGTTGACGTCGCGGCTGCAGGACGTCAGCGACGAGCGCGACCTGGCCCAGCGCGTGCTGACGGTGCTGTCGCAGCGGCTGAACTGGAGCATCTGCGTGTTCATGGTCGAATCGCCGACGCCCGAGCGCTACCTGGCACTGGCGACGCTGGGCACCGATGCCGACACGCTGACCGCCGGGCAGGAGCTGTTCGTGCCCACCACCGGGCTGGTGGCCGAGGCGATCAAGACGCAGCGCGTCCGCCACGCATCGAACCTGACCGTCGACCCGCGCGTGCCGAGCCGCTTCCGCGACCAGCAGATGAACTCGTGGATGCCGAGTCTGGTGGCGATTCCGGTCACCCACGATGGCCAGGTACTGGCCGTCGTGCTGCTGCGCGACACCCGCAGCCGCGAACTGAACGCGGCCGAGCTGCTGATGCTGGAGAGCCTCGGTCAGGTGATCGGGCTGAGCCTCACCAACGCCCGCAACCTGCGCGAGCTGGCTCACCGCGCCAACCACGACACGCTGACCGGCCTCGGCAACCGCGCCGCGCTGCACGACCATCTCAACGAGCGCCTGAACGGCGCCGACGGCGAGACCGGCACCCGCTGCGCGGTGCTGCTGTTCGATCTCGACCACTTCAAGCAGGTCAACGACGCCCTCGGCCACGCCGTCGGCGACCAGCTGCTGCGCGAACTCGCCGCGCGCCTGCTGCGCCATCTCGCCGACGGCCCGGCCCGGCTGTTCCGCCTCGGCGGCGACGAGTTCGTCGTCATCCACCCGCTCGCCGACAATCACTCGCCCGAGGTCGCGCTGGCGCTGGCGCGTTCGCTCGCCGAGGTGATCGCGCAGCCGCTGCAGATCGGCGAGCTGAGCCTGCGCACGCCGGCCTCGATCGGTGTCGCCATCGGCCCCGACCACGGCGCCGACAGCCACGCGCTGCTGCGCTGCGCCGACGTCGCCATGTACCACGCCAAGCAGAACGGCACCGGCGTCACCCTCTACGAACGCAGCGTCGACGCCCACAAGCTCGAACACCTGACACTGCTGTCGGCGGTCGACGAAGGGCTGGAGAAGCAGCAGTTCGAGCTGTTCTACCAGCCGTTCATCGATCTCGCGACCGGCACCATCGAGGGCTGCGAAGGGCTGATCCGCTGGCGCCACCCGATGCTCGGCCTGATCGGCGCCGCCGAATTCATGCCGCTGGTCGAGGCCACCGACCTGATCCGCGGGCTGACCCACCGCGTCATCGACATCGCCATGCGCGACGCCGCCCGCTGGCAGCGGCTTGGTATCGATGGCCGCATCGCCATCAACCTGTCGGTGCGCAACATCCTCGACCCGGGGCTGCCGGCCTACCTGCTCGACAGCGCCGCCCGTCACGACGTCGCGCCGGGCCGCATCCAGCTGGAGATCACCGAGACCATCCTGATCAACGACCCCACCTCGGCCGGCGCCGTGCTGCAACAGCTGGCCGATGCCGGTTTCACGCTGGCGCTCGACGACTTCGGCACCGGCTACTCGTCGCTGGCCTACCTGACCCGCTTCCCGATCCACACGCTGAAGATCGACCGCTCGTTCGTGCGCAACATGCTGGCTCACCCGCAGAGCCGCACCATCGTCGAATCGACGATCGCGCTGGCGCGCCGGCTCGGGCTGCGGGTGACGGCGGAGGGCGTCGAGCAACAGGCCGAGGCCGAGCTGCTGCGCCAGCTCGGCTGCGATTTCGCACAGGGTTATCTGTTCAGCCGGCCGGTGCCGGAGGAGCAGCTGATCGCGCTGTGGCAGCGGCCAGCCTTCACCGAGACGTAGGATGGGTTGAGCGCAGCGATACCCATCGATAGCCATCCCCGTCGGCAGCGACGCTCATCGATGAAATGAATGAAGGGCAGTGGATGCGTCACGCGCCGATGGGTGTCGTCGCTTCGCTCCTCGACCCATCCTACGTATTGTCTTTACCCCAGCGCCTGCTCAGCACTGACCTGCGGCCGGCTTTCGCGGGTACCGCGCATGCGGCGGTCGGGATCGGTCGGGTCGTTGGGTGAGATCACCACATAATCGTCGTGCACTTCGAGCAGCGTGCCGACGAACGGCATGTCGTCGAACCGATCAGGTATTCGGTAGCTGACCATATCGCCAACCTTGAAGGTGGCCTGGTCGAAGTTGAACTCGAACGGACACTTCTCGTCGCTGCCGCCCATTCCGAACATCGTGTCACCTCCCACCGGCCGCGGCCGGTCTGTCATCGTCGTTCACTGCCTGCCGTCGCCCGACGCGAGCTGCTGAACCAGCGTCTGATACTGGCGCTCCAGCAGCGCGTCATAGGGCGGCAGCAGCGCCATCACCTGGAAGAAATCGCCGAGCGGCTGCAGCTCGCAGCGCTGTTGCAACACCTCGCAGCGCTGCAGCTGCGCATCGATCAGCACCGCCTCGACCGGCGCCAGTGCGATGCAGGCACCGTTCAGCTCGCGCAGCAGCACCTGCTCGCGCCACGGGTCGCCAGCCTGCTCGGCCGGCAGCGGCGCCAGCGCGATGCGATAGCCGCGCCCACTGCCGAAGCGGTGCAACAGCTGCGCGCCGCACAGCGCGCGGAACGGCGCCTCCACCTCGTCCTCGGCCGGGAAACGCGCGGTGATGCCGCCGGCGCGCGTCACCGCCGCGCTGCCACCGTAGAGCCGGCAGACCGTCTCCACCTGCGCCAGCGCCTCGCTGCCGGCCGCAGCGCTCTCGTCCGGCACGTAGAGCTGCAGCAGCAGCGCGCCGGCGGCCGGTGGCGCCGGCGGCTCCGGCTCCAGCAACGGCGGCAGCGGTGCCTGCAGCAGACGGGCGAAGGCATCGTTGCCACGGTAATCGAGCTTCACCGGATCGCCGCTGAGCTTGCGCGTCAGGCGCGACAGGAAACGGTCGATGCGCGCGCCGACCCGCATCGCCAGCGCGGCGCTGGCCAGCGCCAGCAGCAGCGCCAGCCCGATGCGGTCGCGCAGCTCCAGCACGCCGGGCGCGGCGTCGGCGCGCAGCGTCAGCACCGCGCGGCCGACCTCGCTGGCCTCGAAGCGGATCGGCACGCTGAACTCGTACGGTGCCGACTCCGCCGCCGCCTCGCCGGCGGCGGCGACCAGCTGCCGGCCCGAACCGTAGACCTCGGCGCGCTGCACCACCTTCTCGGCGGCGATGCCGGCCAGCGCCGCCTGCAGGCTGACCGGGTCGTTCTGCACCAGCGGCTGCGCGACGCTCTGCGCCAGATGATTGGCCAGCGCGTCACCGAACGCCTGCAGGTGGTGCTGCAGCCAGCGCCGCTGCCCCCACTCCTGCGCCGCCACCAGCGCGAGCCCGACCGCCAGCGTCAACAGAAAGACCGGAACGGCGCACTTGAGCGCCAGGGGCAGGCGGTACCACAGCGTTTTCATTATCGATATCGCACTCATACGGGGGGCGGCTGGCGGCGCAGTATATCAACGGTGCCGCGCCGCTCCGTCGCCGCCTGTCGCCCCGTCGGGGGCGTCGCTACAATAGCGCCCCCGACCGGCATCCCGTTTCGACCCGGCGGGCATTTCGTCCCGCCCCGACGAACATCCGTCTCGAAAAGAGGACCGCGCGTGCGCGAAATCATCCTGATCAACGTGGCCGGCGCCGACCGACCCGGCGTCACCTCGTCGCTGACCGGCATCCTGGCGCAGTTCGACGTCGACGTGCTCGACATCGGCCAGGCCGTCATCCACGACACGCTGTCGCTCGGCCTGCTGATCGAGGTGCCGGCCGGCCGCGATTCAGGACCGTTGCTGAAGGAGATCCTGTTCCGCTGCCACGAGATCGGCCTGCAGCTGCGCTTCACGCCGATCAGCGCCGACAGCTACGAGCAGTGGGCCGCCGGCCAGGGCAAGGCGCGCCACATCATCACCGTGCTGGCGCGCCGCATCAGCGCCGAGCATCTGGCGCGGGTGGCGGCGATCATCGCCGAGTTCGGTCTCAACATCGACCGCATCGACCGCCTCTCCGGCCGCGTCGCGCTCGGCGACGCGCAACCCGGCGACAAGGCCTGCGTCGAGATCTCGGCGCGCGGCCCGCTCAACGACGGCGAGTTCCGCGCGCGCTGCATGCAGCTCGCCGGCGAGCTCGACATCGACGTCGCCTATCAGGAGGACAACATGTTCCGCCGCACGCGGCGGCTGGTCTGCTTCGACATGGATTCGACGCTGATCGACGCCGAGGTGATCGACGAGCTGGCGAAGGCGGCCGGCGTCGGCGAGCAGGTGGCGGCGATCACCGAGCGCGCGATGCGCGGCGAGCTCGACTTCACGGCCAGCTTCAAGGCGCGCGTGGCGCTGCTGAAGGGGCTCGACGCCGGCGTGCTGGAGAGCATCGCCCACTCGCTGCGGCTGAACGAGGGCGCCGAGCGGCTGATCGGCACGCTGAAGCGGCTCGGCTACAAGACCGCGATCCTCTCCGGCGGCTTCAATTATTTCGGCCGTCACCTGCAGCAGCGGCTCGGCATCGATTACGTCCATGCCAACGAACTGGAGATCGACGACGGCGTGGTGACCGGCAACGTCATCGGCGATGTCGTCGACGGCCAGCGCAAGGCGCAACTGCTGCGCGAACTGGCGGCGAAGGAGAACATCTCGCTGGATCAGGTGATCGCGGTCGGTGACGGCGCCAACGACCTGCCGATGCTCGGCATCGCCGGCCTCGGCATCGCGTTCCGCGCCAAGCCGATCGTCAAGCAGTCGGCCAAGCAGGCGATCTCGACGCTCGGGCTCGATGGCATTCTGTATCTGCTCGGGATCAGCGACCGGTACGCAGACTGACCACTGACGCTCGGGGGCGCGGTGCCGTAACTCTTTCCGGGACCGTGTGTCGCCATGGATGGCGACACCCGAGCCTGTCCATGGATGGACGTCTTTGCGTGTCCCGGAAAGAGTTACGGCACTGCGCCTGGCACCGATGCGCCCCTACAACTTCCCCTCCAGATGCCGACACAGCATGTGCAACAACCGCACATCGTCGCGCCCGGCCCACGCGCAGCGCTCCTCGACCCACTGCTGCAGCACGCCGTCGGCCGGCACATCGAGACGCGGCAGCAACGTCAGCAGGCGCCGTTTCAATGCTTGCCACTCTCCGGGATCAGCCTCGACCACAGGCAATGCCGCCAGCGCCGACAACTCGTAGGCATACAGCATCACCGCCTGACCGAGATTCAATGATGGATAAGGGTTGGCGATCGGAATCGACGACAGCGCATCGCAGCGCGTCAGCTCGTCATTACTGAGCCCTGACTCCTCGCAGCCAAATACGATCGCGGTACGTTTCACGCTGCCGCGCTTGTCGTCGAGATCGGCGCGCAACTCGGCGGGAGAAAAACTGTAGCGACGGTCGTGACGCTCCTTCGCCGAGGTGCCGACGACGAAATCGACATCGGCCAGCGCGGCGTCGAGATCGGGAAAACTCTGCGCGTTATCGAGAACGTCGCCAGCGCCGTGAGCGAGGATGCAGGCGCGCTTGTCGCGATGCGCGTCGCTGCCGACGATGCGCAGAGTGGCGAACCCCATCGTCTTCAGTGCGCGTGCGCAGGCGCCGACGTTCTCCGGCACCGCCGGCCGCACCAGCACGAAACAGACATCCATCGCCAACCCCCACCGTTGCGAGGCCGGCATGATAGCCGGCGAGGCGGCACCGACACAGTCGGCGCCTGTATCGGTCGGAAATGTCGGCTGACCAGGTGTTCGCCTCGACGCGAGCGTGATCGGGAAGAGGTTTTCGGCGGGCGCTAGGTGCGGAAGCGGTGCAGCTGGTTCGCCACCTCGCTGCCGATCGCGCGCAGCTCGGCGGACAGCGCCACGCTCTCGTCACCGAGCTGCGCGCTGTGGCCGGCCGCCTCGTCGACGGCGTAAACGAACTCGGCGAGGCCGGCGCTGGCCTGATGCTGGCCGGCCGCCTGCCCGGCGATGATGGCGATGGCGTGCTGGATACGCGCCACTTCACGCGCCAGCGTGTCGTAGCGGCTCTCCGCGGTGCGACTCTCGCCGACGGCGCGCGCGGCGCTGCCGCGCTGCTGTTCGAGCACGGCGCCGAGCCGCGACGACGATGCGCCGATGCTGTCGACCAACCGCTCGATCTCGCGCGTCGCCGCGCTGGAGCGCACCGCCAGGTTGCGCACCTCGTCGGCGACGACGGCGAAGCCGCGGCCGCGCTCACCGGCGCGCGCCGCCTCGATCGCCGCGTTCAGCGCCAGCAGATTGGTCTGTTCGGCGATGCCGTGGATGTGGCTGACGAAGTCGACGACCTGTCGCGTCTCCTGCTGCAGCTGCAGCAGCGCCTGGGCGACACCGGCGATCTCGTCGCCGAGTTCGCCCATCGCTTCGGCACTGCGCTGCACCGCGTCGCGTCCCTGATCGAGTGCCGCGCCGGCCTGCGCGGCGGCCGCGCGCATCGCCACCGCCTCGCCGGCCATCGATGCCGTGGCCGCCGTCATCTGTTCGACCGCCGCACTCGCCTGCAGCGCCCGCTGCCGCTGCTGCGCCGTCGCCGCTGCCAGCGCCTGCGCGCTGCGCTGCATCGCATCGCCCGCGTCGGCGACCCGGCGGCTGTCGCACTGCAGCGCGCCGAGCATTTCGGCGAGATGGCGCTGCAGCGCGGCCGTCGCATCGGACAGGCGCACCAGCTCGCGAATACGGCCGCGAATCCGCAGCGGCGCGCGCAGGTCGCCAGCGGCCAGCAGCCCGAGGTGGCGCGCCAGCTCGCCGATCGCCGCCGCAAGATGGCGCTGCACCCACAGCAGAACGGCGCCACCCAATGCCAGTACCAACACCAGAGTCAGCGCCAGCCAGCGCACCTGCCGCTCGATCGCCGCGCGCTGCGCTTCGATCTCGCTCTCGAACGCGGTGACGCGATCGAGCAGCGACTGCACGCGCTCGCGCAGTTCGCTGCGCGTATCGGCCACCGTCTGCTGCAACTGCCCGGTGCGCTCCAGCTCGGCCGGATAGCGGCGCAGCGCTGCAGCGATCTGCTGTCTCGCCTCGACGCTCTGATCCTCGGCCACCGCTTCGCGGCCGGCCCACAGCAGCGCTTCGAATTCGTTGCCGCCGCTCTGTTTCATCAGTTGCAGCGGTGGCAGCGCCTGCAGCGCGTCGCTGGCATCGCGCGCCTCACGCCACAACTGCAGCGTGTTGTCGCGCAGCGCGGCACCGCCTTCGCCGCCGAAACGTTCGCGCGCCGCCGCCAGCCGCTGCAGCGCCGCACCGAGCGTCGCGCCGTGCTGCAGGTAGCGCAGACCGTCGCCATCACCATCACGCTCAGCGCTGACCCGTTGCAACAGCAGCGCCAGCGCATCGCCCGCTTCGCGTTCGGCCTGCTGCAACAGCGCCTGCGGATTGCCGGCCAGCTTGCCAGCCGCCAGCGCACGCAGGTCGAGCAGTTCGCGCAGCGCGTCGATCTCGCCCTGCAGCGGCTGTCGCAATGCCGGCAGCCGCTGCAGATCACCGGCATCCAGCGTCTCCAGCTGCTGGCGCGCGCGTTCGAGCTGCTGGCTGTCGCCGCTGCCGAGATAGTCCTCGACACGGGCGCGCAGCTGGCCGGCGACACGCTCGCGCAGCTGGTAGTAGTCGCGGGCCAGCGCGAACGCCGATTCCAGCCGCGCCATGCCCCACCACAGCAGCGCCACCAGTGCCGACGTCAGTACCACCAGCAACACCGCCGACAGACGATTCAGATCGCGCAACTGCATCACCACACTCCGGCCGCGACAGCATGAAACGGTCGGTGAAGCTATGTCAGCTCGATGACAGCCGGGTTACAGCGACGCCGTGGCGAGACAAAAATTCCTGCGCCAGCGGCGTCAGAAAGATCGCCTTTCGCCAGCGATCTTCGCAATGGCGCGCCACCCGACTGATCCTCCATGACATTTTCTCCATGAGGAATTTGAACGACGTCCCGGCACGCACCGGCAGCGTAAACCGGCCCGATGGCGCATTGACCTGGAGCAACGCGCACCGGCGGCAACGGCGGCATATTTACGGCGCATTCGCAATTCGGCGATACCCGACCGGAGGCCGTTCATGTCGCACTCAGAAGCCATCGCCAGCATCAGGCCCGCCGATACGCTGATCCAGTGGTCACCGGAACTGTCGATCGGCATCGAGGAGATCGACAGCCAGCACAAGGTGCTGGTCGACATTCTCAATCACCTGCACACGGCGATCGCCCATCACCAGGGCAGCCTGGAGGTGACGCACGTGCTCGACGAGCTGGTCGATTACACCCGCATCCACTTCGCCGTCGAGGAGTGCCTGCTGCGGATGCTCGACTACCCCGATTACGAGGAGCACAAGGCGAAGCACGAAAAGCTGATCGAACAGATTCGCCACTTCCGCCAGCGGCTGATCGACGAGGGGCGCGCCAGCACGTTCGAGCTGCTGCATTTCCTGAAGCAGTGGCTGACGGTGCACATCATGGAATCCGATCGCGAGTACGTCGGCCACATGCTGGCGCGCGGCGTCCGCGCCAGCTACGGGAAGCCATCGCTGCTGGCGCGACTGTGGGGCAGGAAATAGAGCGCGCTCAGAGTTCGAGCAGGAACGTCACCGGCCCGTCGTTGACCAGCGCCACCCGCATGTCGGCACCGAAGCGGCCGCAGGCGATCGGCGAGTGACGGGCGCGCAGCGCATCGAGCAACCCTTCGTAGAGCAGGTTGGCGTGTGCCGGTTCGGCGGCGCTGGAGAAACTCGGGCGCAGGCCACTGCGGGTGTCGGCGGCCAGCGTGAACTGCGAGACCACCAGCACGCCGCCACCGATGTCGGCGACGCTGCGGTTCATACGCCCTTTTTCATCCGGAAAAATGCGATAGGCGAGGATGCGTTCGGCCATCCGCTCCAGCATCGCCACTTCGTCGCCACTTCGTCGCCACGCTCGACGCCGAGCAGCACCAGAGTGCCGCGACCGATCTCGCCGACCACCTCGCCATCGACGGTGACGCGCGCTTCGCTGACGCGTTGCAGCAGGGCTTTCATGAGAAACGGATCAGTCGGAACCGGCGCGTAGCTCGCGCGCGAAGCGGTCGGTGGCGCGCACCAGCGCATCGGTGATCGACGGTTCCATCGCCGAGTGGCCGGCGTCGCGGATGATCTGCAGCTCGGCATCCGGCCACGCTTCGCTGAGCGCGTACGCATTGTCGAACGGGCAGACCATGTCGTAGCGGCCGTGGACGATGACACCGGGAATGCCGGCGAGACGATGCGCATCCTCGATGATCTGGTTCGGCCGCAGGAAGATGTCGTTGACGAAGTAGTGCGCTTCGATGCGCGCCAGTGCCAGTGCCATGCGCGGCTCGGTGAACTGGTCGACCAGTTGCGGATCGGGTTTCAGCGTCGAGCACTGCGCCTCCCAGCCGCTCCACGCCTTGGCCGCCGCCATCCGCGCCAGCTCGTTGGTGCCGGTCAGCAGCTTGTGATACGCGCGGATCATGTCGCCGCGTTCGGCCGCCGGCACCGGCGCCAGATAGTGCTGCCAGTGGTCGGGAAAGACGTGGCTGGCGCCGTCCTGATAGAACCACAGCAGATCCTGACGACGGCACAGGAAGATGCCGCGCAGGATCATGCCGAGCACGCGCTCGGGATGGGTTTCGGCGTAGACCAGCGACAGCGTCGAACCCCACGAGCCGCCGAACAGCAGCCAGCGGTCGATGCCGAGGAAATCGCGGATCGCCTCGATGTCGGCGACCAGCGCCTGCGTGGTGTTGCCGCGCAGTTCGGCGTGCGGCGTCGAACGGCCGCAACCGCGCTGGTCGAACAGCACGATGCGGTAGACGGTCGGATCGAAGAAGCAGCGATGTTTCGGCGTGCAGCCGGCGCCGGGGCCGCCGTGCACGAACAGCACCGGAATGCCGTCGGGAATGCCGCACTCCTCGATGTAGAGCTCGTGCGGCTCCTCCACCTTCAGACGATGCGTGGCGTAGGGCTTGATGTCTGGGTACAGGGTTGGCATCGGCGGCTCCGGGGCAGGCGGAGGCTAGTATGGCGGTATGGTCCTCCCCTGCGAAGTAGGGGAGGACACGGTAGCGATCACCCCTTGGCGTTGCCCGCGCGCTTGCGCTCGTTCTCGGTCAGGAATTTCTTGCGCAGACGAATGCTCTTCGGCGTCACCTCGACCAGTTCGTCATCCTCGATGAACTCCAGCGCCTGCTCCAGCGAGTGGCGGATCGGCGGCGTCAGCAGGATGTTCTCGTCGGAGCCGGAAGCACGAACGTTGGTCAGCTTCTTGCCCTTGGTCGGGTTGATCACCAGATCGTTGCCGCGCGAGTGCAGGCCGATGATCTGGCCCTCATAGACCTCGACGTTCGGGTCGATGAACATGCGGCCGCGATCCTGCAGCGCGTACAGCGAATAGGCCAGCGCCTTGCCCTGCACCATCGACACCAGCACGCCGTTGATGCGGCTGCCGAGATCGCCGGTTTTTACCGGGCCGTAGTGGTCGAAGATGCTGGTCATGATGCCGGAGCCGGAGGTCAGCGTCATGAACTGACCGCGGAAGCCGATCAGCCCGCGCGACGGCACGACGAACTCCAGACGCACACGCCCCTTGCCGTCGCCCAGCATGTTGGTCATGTCGGCCTTGCGGCGGCCGAGCTCTTCCATCACGGCGCCCTGATGCTGTTCCTCGATGTCGATGACGACCTGCTCGAACGGCTCGTGGATTTCGCCGTCCACTTCCTTCTGCACCACTTCCGGACGCGACACGCCCATCTCGAAGCCTTCACGGCGCATCGACTCGATCAGCACCGACAGGTGCAGCTCGCCACGGCCGGAGACCTTGAACTTGTCGGGCGAATCGCCCTGCTCGACGCGCAGCGCGACGTTGTGGATCAGCTCGCGATCGAGCCGCT
>CAZEVP010000075.1:0-12287 GCA_964515735.1 uncultured Verrucomicrobiaceae bacterium
CGCTCGAACTGGCGAAGGAGATTCTCGACGGCGCACCGCTGTCGGTGAAGGCCGGCCGCGAGACGGTGATGCTGGCCACCGAGATGGGGCGTGGAGCCGCGCTGCAGGCGGCTCGCGCCGCGCACGAATACACCTATAACAGCAGCGACGCGCAGGAGGGGCCGCGCGCCTTCGCCGAGAAGCGCAAGCCCGAGTGGAAGGGGCGCTAGCGGCGCTTCGCCGATTCAGTATTTTGAAACACCGCGCGCGGCGATCATGCGCTTGCCGCGCGCGTCCCTCCTCCTTGATACTCCGGCACCGCTTTACCGCCCATAACGCCCATAACGCGCGAGGTAATCAGCATGAGCCAGCAGCCCGCGGCGGCGCTGTCGCATATCGGTATCTGCACCTCCGATCTCGAACGCTCCCTGCGCTTCTACACCGAGGCGCTCGGCTTCACGCTGGAGCGCTCGATCGACGAGATCGGCGCGCCGTTCGACCAGTTGACCGAGCTGCCCGGCATTCCGTGCCGCGTGCACTACGTCAAATCGGGTGGCGCCACCATCGAGCTGATCGGTTACCCGAATGGCGATGCCAGCGGCAGCCGCGAGCGGCGGCCGATGAACCAGCTCGGCTTCACCCACATGACGCTGATCGTCGGCGACATCGATGCGGTGGCGGCGAAGGTGGTGCAGTACGGCGGGCAGCTGCACGCGCAGACGCGGATCGATTCGGCGTTCGGGCCGATCGTCTTCTGCACCGATCCCGACGGCGTGCGCATCGAGCTGTTTCAGGCGGCGGGCTAAACAGACAATTCGAATTTTTGCGGAGCAGACATCCATGTCCGGTACGAAAAACGCGCTGACCGAATGGCGCGGCTTCTGGTTCTTGCCGCTGATGGGCGCCCTCGGTTACGCCACGTCGGTGCTGCACGTCTACTCGCTGGGGCCGTTCATCGCGCCGCTGCAGGCCGAGTTCGGCTGGTCGCGCGCGCTGATTTCGTTCGGGTTGACGGTGTCGTCGGTGATCAGCGCGATTCTCTGCATTCCGGTCGGCATGTTGGTCGACAGGGTCGGACCGCGCCGCGTCGCGCTGGTCGGCATCGTGCTGATGTGCGGCGCATTCTCGCTGCTTGGCACCGCCACCGGCGAGCGGATCAACTGGTACGGGCTGTGGGCGGTGGTCGCGGTCGGCACCTTCTGCGTGCAGGCGACGGTCTGGACCAGCGCGGTGGCGAGCCGTTTCGAGAAATCGCGCGGGCTGGCATTCGCCATCGCGCTCTCCGGCGGCTCGCTGGCGGCAGCGATCTTCCCGCTCTACGCCACCTGGGCGATCGAAACCTTTGGCTGGCGGCAGGCCTACTCGGCAATGGCGGCGGCCTGGGGCGTGCCAGTTTTTGTGCTGATGGTGCTGCTGTTCCGCGGCGCCCACGATCACGATCGCGCGGCACAGGTGGCCAGCAAGGCGGCGGCCACCGGCGTGAGCCTCGCCGAGGGGATGCGCTCGCTGGCGTTCTGGCGCCTGCTGATGGCATCTGCGTTCTTTTCGTTCACGACAATCGGCGTCACGGTCCACTTCGTGCCGATCCTCACCGACAAGGGAGTGGAAACGCTGGATGCCGCCGGTGTCGCCGCGCTGATCGGGCTGTTCTCCATCGTCGGCCGCCTCGGCACCGGCTTCCTGATCGACCGGTTCCCCGCGCACAAGGTCGGCGCCATCATTTTCCTGATCCCGCTGATCTCCTGCGCGCTGCTGCTCGGCGATGTCGGCGGGCGCCAGGGACAGATGCTGGCGGCGGCGATCTTCGGCCTGACGCTGGGCGCCGAGGTCGATGTCATCGCCTATCTGGCGACGCGCTTCTTCGGCCTGAAGAACTTCGGCGCGCTCTACGGCGCGATGGTGATGGCACTGTCGCTGGGCACGGCGTTCGGGCCGCTGGCGGCCGGCGCGGTGTTCGACACCAACGCCAGCTACGCGCCGTTCCTCTACCTGACGATGCTCCTGATGAGCACCGCCGCGCTGGCGCTGGCGACACTCGGTCGTCCGCCGCAGCTGGTGTCGTCGCCGGCAACGGCGCAGTAGTGCGCGCGGTGCGCTGAACGGGCAGCGGGGGAGAGCGGCGGTGGTCAAGGGTGAAGCGCTGAACGAGTGGCGCCGGTACGGCTTCCTGCCGGTAGCGGCGGCGCTGGGTTACTCCTGTTCGGTCATCCACGTCTACTCGATCGGCCCGTTCTTCGAGCCGCTGCAGGCCGAGTTCGGCTGGTCGCGGGCGCAGGTGGCAATTGGTCTCACCGTCGCCTCCATCGTCAGCGCACTGTTCTGCATTCCGCTCGGTGCACTGGTCGATCGCATGGGGCCGCGCCGTGTCGCGCTGGCCGGCGTACTGCTGATCACGGCGGCCTTCGCGGCCATCGGTACCGCCACCGGCACCACCGCCAACTGGCTGCTGCTGTGGACGATCATCGCGCTGGCCGGCCTCGGCGTGCAGGCGCCGGTCTGGACCAGCGCGGTGGCGACACGTTTTTCCGCCTCGCGCGGGCTGGCGTTCGCGATCACGCTGTGCGGCGCCTCGATCAGCGCGGCGGTATTTCCACTGCTGGCGACGCGGTTGATCGATGCCTTTGACTGGCGCACCGCCTTCATGGCGCTCGCCGCGATCTGGGCGATCATCGTTTTTCCGGTCTTGCTGTTCGGTTTTCGCGGTGCGCGCGACCACGGGAAAACCGCCACGGTTGCGCTGGCGGAGAATTCACCGCCGCTGTCGGGACTCACCTTCAGCGAAGGGTTGCGCTCATCGGCGCTCTACAAGCTGCTGCTGGCCGGTGGCTTTTTTTCCTTCACCGCCATCGCCGCGCTGGTGCATTTCGTGCCGATCCTGAAGGGTGCCGGCGCCACGCCACTGGCCGCGGCCGGCATGGCGTCGCTGATCGGCATCTTCTCGATCGTCGGCCGACTGGCGACCGGGCTGCTGCTCGACCGCTTCCCCGGCCACCACGTCGGTGCGCTCGTGTTCCTGTTGCCAATCGCGATGGCGGTGCTGCTGCTGACCAGCGGCGGCCACCCGGTCAGCCAGGCCATCGCCGCCGCCGCGCTCGGCTTTACGGTCGGCTCCGAGGTCGACGTCATCGCCTTTCTCGCCTCGAAACACTTTGGCCTGCGCAGCTTCGGCGCGCTGTATGGCGCGCTGGTCGCCGCGCTGACGCTGGGCACTGCGTTCGGACCGCTGACGGCCGGCATCGTGTTCGACCACTACGGCAGCTACCAGCCCTTCCTGCTGGCGGCGATGGTGTTGATGGCGATCAGCGCGCTGGCGTTGCTCAGCCTGGGAGCAGCCCCGAAAGCGCTGGCGACCACACCGCATTCGCATTGACGACGGTGCGAGATCGGTGAATCGGGCAGTAACCGGGAGCGTTATCGCCATTGCCGTGCCGGGAAGCCTGACGACACTGTCCATTCACCATGTTCGTCGTTCGCATGGTGTCGACAACAACCGTTTCGATTCGACAGAGGGCGCGTGCCGTGAACATAAAAACCAATGGCGTCGCGAAAACGGGGGCGGTGGCAGAGTGGCGCAGCTACTGGTTTCTGCCGGTGGCCGCGGCACTCGGATATTCCAACTCGGTATTCCACATCTACGCGCTCGGCCCGTTCATCGAGCCATTGCAACAGACGTTCGGCTGGTCGCGCGGGCAGATCTCGGCCGGGCTGACGATTGCCGCGCTGGTCAGTCTGATATTCAGCATTCCGGTCGGCATATTGATCGATCGCGTCGGGCCGCGTCGCATCGGCCTGTTCGGCGTGCTGGCGATGGGGTTGGCGTCCGCATTGCTCGGCACCGCCACCGGCACCACGGCCAACTGGCTGCTGCTGTGGACGCTGATCGCCTTCGGCGTGATCTGGGTGCAGGCGACGGTCTGGACCAGCGCGGTGGCGAGCCGTTTCGAGAAATCGCGCGGGCTGGCGTTCGCGGTGACGCTCTCCGGCGCCTCGGTCAGCGCCATCGTCTTTCCGGTGCTGGCGACCTGGCTGATCGATGCCTACGGTTGGCGCGTCGGTTTCATCGGGCTGCCGGTGATCTGGGTGGCGCTGGTGTTTCCGATCCTGTTCTTCGGTTTTCGCGGCGCTCGTGATGGCACGCGCCAATCGCCGCGCGGCGAGTCGACACCGGCGCCGGCACTGGTTGGTCTGACGCTGGCCGAGGGGCTGCGCGCGCCGGCGCTCTACAAGCTGCTGCTGGCCAGTGCCCTGTTCGCCTTCACCGCCTTCGGCGCGGTGGTGCACTTCGTACCGATCCTGACCGACAGCGGCGCGACGCCGCTGTCGGCCGCCGGTATCGCCTCGCTGATCGGTATCTTCTCGATCGTCGGACGGCTCGGCACCGGGCTGCTGCTCGACCGCTATCCGGGACATCTGGTCGGTGGCGTCGCGTTCATCCTGCCGGGCGTGGCGCTGGCGCTGTTGCTGATCGACGGCAGCAATCCGCTGTTGCAGATGGCGGCCGCCGCCACGCTCGGTCTGACGGTCGGTTCCGAGGTCGACGTCATCGCCTTTCTTGCCGCCAAACATTTCGGCCTGCGCAGCTTCGGTGCGCTCTACGGCGCGCTGATCATGGCGCTGGGTATCGGCATCGCCGTCGGGCCGCTCGCCTCCGGCATGGTGTTCGACCACTACGGCAGCTACCGGCCGTTCCTGATCACCGCCATCGCGCTGATGGTGGTGGGGGCGCTGGCGCTGTTCAGCCTCGGTCGGGCGCCGCGGCAGGTTGAGCTGGCGCCGCAGCCGGATTAGAAAACGTATTTCTCCCCTCTCCCTTCAGGGAGAGGGGCCGGGGGAGAGGGCGATTTCCGCGTGTTCCTCCTTCTCCCTGAAGGGAGTACCCGAAGGGCCGGGCATAAAAGGGGGCTTGATCAGAGGACGCCGCGCTACTCGATCGGCTTCGGCGCGCCGGTGCCCATGTAGCGCGCCAGGTTGCGGTGCAGGCTGACGACCGCGCCCTCCGCCTTCGGGTTGGGGATGTTGCCGCGGTAACCGCCGTTCTTCATGCCGCGCTGCACCGCCGCCATGTTGGAAAAGTCCTGCTGCAGCACGTACGGGAAATCCTTTGGCGCGGCGTAGGTCCACTCGGTCTCCGGCGCTCCACCCTCGGGATAGAGTTCGTAGACGGCGACCTCGAAATAGCACTTGCCCGGGTCGTAGCCGCACGGCCGCGCCTGATAGCAGAGCATGTTGTTGACGGCGTGGCCGATCTGCTGGTTCGGGAAGATCTGCCAGGAGGTACCGCTTTTCGCGACGTGCGCCGGGTCGACCTCCGGCCAGATCACGCCGCGCCCGGCGTCGATGGCGCGGGCGGTGTCGAGCCAGTACTTCATCACGTCGGCGGCCGGCGTCCCCTCGGGCAGCACGTCCGGCAACGTCTGCGCCACGTCGACCAGCGTCTGCGTGGTGTTGGTGTTGACCCCCTCCCATGTGTACTTCTGCATTTGCGCCGTGGTGATGCGCGGATCGCCCTTGCCGAGCCGCAGTTTCGAGGCGTTCTCCTTCGGACCGTCGCCGGTGTCGTAGCCGATGTGGCTGTGCCTGCCTTGCGGCCTGCCCCAGCCGGTGAAATCGCCAAACGGGGTGAATTCGGGGTGCGTGCCGGGCACGTGGTAGGTCTCGTTGAACGCTTCGAGTGCGACCTTCCAGTTGCACTCGAACACGGTCCAGAAGCGCCAGCGCGGGCGCATGTTCTGCAGCTGGAACGGGTCGAGCATCGTCGCCGCCGGCTCCAGGTAGTCGCGCAGCGGTTCGCAGTTCGGGTCGAGGTTGACCCAGATGAAGCCGCCCCAGGTGTCGACGGTGACGTTGCCGAGCCGCGTGCGCTCGTCGGTCAGCGCGCCGTTCCAGTCCTCTTTCTTGGCGATGTGGGTGCAGCGGCCCTCGATGTCGAAGTTCCAGGCGTGAAAGCCGCAGACGAACTTCAGTTTCTTGCCGCGGGCGTTGCGCGCGCCCGGCGGCGTGTCGACCAGCTGGCGGCCGCGGTGGGTGCAGACGTTGTGGTAGGCCTTGATGGTGTCGGGCGCGGTGCGAATGATCAGCACCGAGTCGTCGAGGATGTCGTAGGTGATGTAGCTGCCGACCTCGGGGATGTCCTCGACGCGACCGGCCTGCAGCCACACCTTGCGCCACAGCTTGTCGCGCTCGGCGCGCGCGTACTCCTCGGAAATGTAGGCCTCCACCGGGCAGATGACCGGTTCCGCCCATTGCTCGGGCTCGTCGGCGATGCGGGTCTGGTCGCTCATCGTTGTCTCTCTCCGTCGCTCGTGACAGGGGATGCGGGGCGGGTCGAGCGGGAGTCTCGGCGATTTCCCCGGCGTGGAAACTGACTCAGATCAAGCGGGCGCGGGCTTTTGCCATGTGTCCGGACAAGATGGCAAAAGATGTGACCGGGTAACGAGGATGGTGCAGGGGAGGGGGATGTTCTGCTGGCTGGTGGGGTTCGAGTGTTTTGTGCTGTCCCAACAGGTTGTCCGGACTAGAGTTCGCGGAGAGGCCGCACCGGGCGGCGACTCTCCGCGTGGATGGCGGGCGGGCTCAGCCGTTCTTCGCGCCGCCCCGGGTTGCCATCTCGAAGCTGTAGCGCAGGTGGTCGACATGGCCGTGCAGGCCGAAGTCGAGAACCTCGCGCTTGTCGCGAATGGCGTCGATGCGTTCGCCGACCTGGGCCATCGTCCAGTCCGGCTGGTAGACGCCCGGCGTCTCGGCGATGAAGGCGCGGGCGATGCGGCCGGCGACCGAGGCGTACATCTCGCCGCTGATCGAACACGACTCGTGCGCCAGCCAGCCGACCACCGGCGCCACCAGCTCCGGGCCCATCGGCGGGTAGGCCGAGGTGTCGAGGCCGTCGGCCATCCGCGTCACCGCGCCGGGGACGATGATGTTGCACTTGACGCCCTCGTTTTCGCCCTCGAGCGCGACGATGTTGTTGAGCCCGATCATGCCGGACTTGGACATGCCGTAATTGACGCAGCGGTTGTTACCGTAGATGCCGCCGATCGATGAGGTCAGCACGATGCGACCGTAGCCGGCCTCGCACATGACCGGGAACGCGGCGCGGACGACGTGGAAGGCGCCCATCAGGTGAACGTCGACCACCGCCTTGAAGTCGTCGTAGCTGATCTCCTTCAGCGAGCCGTAGCGGACGTTGCCGGCGTTGTGGATCAGGATGTCGATGCGACCGTAGTGCGAGAGCGCCGCGTCGATGATCGCCTTGCCGCCTTCGGGAGTGGCGACGGAATCGGTGTTGGCCACCGCCTCACCGCCGGCGGCGCGAATCTCCCGTACCACCTCGTCGGCCGGGCCGGCATCGCTGTCGTCGCCTTTCATGTTGCCGCCGAGATCGTTGACGACCACTTTCGCACCGTTGGCGGCGAGCAGCAGCGCGTAGGCGCGGCCCAGCCCGCGCCCGGCGCCGGTGATGACGGCGACGCGATTGTCGAAGCGCAGTTCGGACATGGCATTTCCCTTGTGTTGGCGTGGGTGGGGCGTCGCGCCGGTTCGCGCGCGGTCGCCGTTACGGTGAGGTTGTCTGGATATATCCAGCGAGGTTGAGTCGCGGCGCAGTATATCGACTCCAGACTGTCTGCGAGGAAGTCGCATCGAAACGATACAGGCATCCGGACAAGTTCGACGGATTGCGATTGAGTGCCCCGGGGTGCGCCGTTATGATCCGGCCACCGCCTGATGGGGCTGCCGCGTGTGCGGCACCCATCCCGCCCGTGGACGGTGCGAGGCCGACCAGAGCCGGATAACGATTGCGAGATTGCTGAGGAGATCGAGATGGGCATCATCACCCGAGAAGGCTGGCCAGACAGCTGGAAGACGCTGGAGCACGGCATCCGTACCGGCCGCTACACCGATCCGGAGTTCGCGCGGATCGAGCACGAGAAGCTCTGGAGCCGCGTCTGGCAGATGGCGGCCCGCCTCGACGAGATCCCGGAGCCGGGCGACTACAGCGTCTACGACATCGGCCACCAGTCGGTGCTGGTCGTCCGCGTCGATGCCGACACCGTCAAGGCCTACAACAACGCCTGCCCGCACCGCGGCACCGCGCTGGCCGAGTGCTCCTCCGGCAAATTCGAGGGCGGCCGCATCATCTGTCCGTTCCACGGCTGGCGCTGGGGCCTCGACGGCCAGATCCAGTACGTGCTGGAGCGCCACCAGTTCCACGGCGGCAACCTGAAGGATTCCGACGTCGCGCTGCGCGAGGTGAAGCTGCAGATCTGGTCCGGCTTCGTCTTCATCAACTTCGACCCGAACCCGCAGCCGTTCGACGAGTTCATCGCGCCGGTGCGCGCGCTGGTCGAGGGGCTCGCCATCGGCGAGATGCACCATTACTGGTGGAAGGAGGTGACGGCACCGGCCAACTGGAAAGTGGCGCTGGAGGCTTTCCTCGAGGGCTATCACGTGCCGGCCACCCACCCGCAGCTGGAGACGCCGTCTGCGGCCTTCATTTATGGCGAGGACGTTTCGGGTCCGCCGCCGGCCTATGCCCACCTCGACCACCTCTACGAGACCTTCGCCAACGGCCACGGCCGTTTCCTCGGCGGCGAGAAGACGCCGATGGCCGGCCACACCAAGCTCGCGGGCGATCCGGTCGACCTGATGGCCAACCGCCTGAACCTGCTGGTCGAGGGGATGGACGCGATGGTGCTGAAGGAGGATGTCGAGTTGGTGCGCAGCCTGAAGGGCAAACCGATCCCCGAGGGTTCGTCGCTCGGCGGCGAGTACGTCAAGGCGCTCTACACCACCGCGGCGATGCAGCAGCGGCCGATGCCGAAACCGGAGCGCGAGATACTGAACCAGTGGGGCGGCGAGATCTTCATCTTCCCGAACCTGCTGATCCTGCCGCAGGCCGGCAACTGCATGATGTACCGGGTGCGCCCGGACGGCTTCAACCCGGACTCCTGCATCTTCGAGATCTTCTCGACCAAGACGCTGCCGGCGGCGCAGAAACCGGAGCGCGCAGTGGTGCAGAAGATGAACGACGTGACCGACCCCGCGCAGTTCCTGCAGATCCCGCGGCAGGACTTCGGCAACATTCCGCGCATCCAGAAGGGGCTGCACACGCGCGGCTGTCGTCAGGTCTGGCTCGCCGACTACTACGAGAAACTGATCCTGAACCTGCACCAGGAGATGGACCGCTATCTGCTCGCCGGCAACTGACCCGGCGCCGTGCCCGGGCGCAGGGATGCCCGGGCGCGAAATGTCAATGCCTTCGGGCGAAGTGTCGAGATATGGGCGGTCCGGTTGATGTTGGCGTTATACTTCGCCGCCCGTCGCTGGCGCGGGGTGCCGGTTTCTCCGTGACTGGCGCCGCGGCGGATGTGTCCTCCAGGCGCACGCGCGACCTGCCGGCCGATGGCCGGCCGCGCTGCCCGGAGTGTGGACGGGCACGGTCCAGGGCCGGACAGATGGTCGGCTGACCGATGTTTGAACGCCGATGCCTCCTGCGATCGGCGACCGATTGGGGCGCCTCTCACAGCACCATCGCGCAACGGCCGGGCAGGTTCCCGGTCGCGGTGGGTTGCTGCGGTATTGGCGATGGTTTTCAGAAATTGTGGTGGTCTCCCCGGCGCCGGCTTCGCAAGCCCGGTGGCCGGAGCGATGGCACGCCTGGCACGAACGGTCGAATAACTGATGGACTCAACAGTACGAGGCAAACCGCTCTCCGAGGAGCGGTTGGGGGCGCTGACGCTCGGTGGCTTTCTGCGCGAAGTCTGCACTGAGTATCGCGACAGAGAGGCGATGGTATTCCACCCGGATGACGGTCCGGTCGTGCGCTACAGCTACGGCCAGGTCTGGGACGAGGCGCACGCCATCGCGCGCTCGCTGCTGGCGCGCGGGGTCACCAAGGAGACCCGCGTCGGCCTGCTCGCCACCAACCGCCCGGAGTGGGTCACCGCGATGTTCGGTGTCGCCCTGACCGGCGCCACCTGCGTGCTGCTGAGCACCTTCGCCAAAGGCCCCGAGCTCGAATACCAGCTGCGCGTCGCCGACGTCTCGCTGCTGATCCTCGAACGCTCGGTGCTCGGGCGCGACTTCACCAGCGAGGTGATCGGCTTCTGTCCGGAGCTGAATACAGCGAGCGGCGTCGCTTATTCCAGCCACCTGCCGTACCTGCGCCGGGCCATCTGCATCGGCGACATGAGCGGGCTTGGCGGCACCTTCGAGAGCTGGTCCGAACTGGTCGACGGCGGCCTCAAGGTCGCGCCTGCGCTGGTCGACGCCATCGCCGACGAGATCGCCCCGAGCGACCGCGGCCTGGTCTTCTTCTCGTCGGGCTCGACGGCCAAGCCGAAGGGCATCGTGCAGAACCACCGCGCCGCGACCATCCAGTTCTGGCGCTGGCCGCGCATCTACGCGATGCAGTCGGAAGTCCGCACCTGGACCGCCAACGGCTTCTTCTGGTCCGGCAACTTCACGCAGGCGATCGGCGCCACCTTCTCGTCCGGCGGCAGCCTCGTGCTGCAGCGCTTCTTCGTACCCGACGAGGCACTGCGACTGATGGAGAAGGAGCGCGTCACGCTGCCGGTGGCGTGGCCTCACCAGTGGGCGCGTCTGGCCGAGGACCCGGTGTTCAACGAGGTCGATCTCGGCTCGCTGCACTACGTCGCCGAGACCTCGCCGCTGCGCAACCACCCGACCGTCAAGACCGACTGGCAGGAGCCGACCGCCGCCTACGGCAACTCCGAGACGCTGACGCTGAGCTCGGTGCACCCGAGCGGCACCGATCCGGCCTTCATCGACGGCACCCACGGCTGCCCGCTGCCCGGCAACACCTTCCGCATCGTCGATCCGATGACCGGCGTCGTGCTGCCGCGCGGCGAGGCCGGCGAGATCGCGGTCAAGGGGCCGACGCTGATGGTCGGCTACCTGCGCGTGCCGCTCGATGAAGTGCTCGACGACGAAGGCTTCTTCCGCACCGGCGACGGCGGCTTCTTCGACGAGCAGGATCGCCTGCACTGGCACGGCCGTCTCAACGACATCATCAAGACCGGCGGCGCCAACGTCTCGCCGCTGGAGATCGACGCCGTGCTGCGCGAGTACCCCGGCGTCAAGGTTGCGGCCACGGTCGGCGTGCCGCACGACACGATGGGCGAGATCGTCGTCGCCTGCGTCGTGCCCGAGGAGGGTGTGACGCTGGAGGAAAAGGCGGTGCGCAGTTTCGTTTCCGAACGGCTGTCGAGCTACAAGGTGCCCAAGCACGTGCTGTTCGTCGAAGAGTCGGAACTCGAGCTGACCTCGTCGAACAAGGTCAAGACGGCACCGCTGCGCGAACTCGCGTCGCGGCGATTGGCGGAAGCTTGAAGCAGACCGGAACAGTAATCTGAAGGGGGGTTGTGATGTCTCTGAAGGGAAAGGTAGCCATCGTGACGGGCGGTGCCCGTGGTATTGGGCTGGCGATCAGCCAGCGTTTCGCGCGTGAAGGCGCGGCGGTCGCGGTGTGGGATCTCGACGAAGCCGGTGCGAAGGAGACCGCCGATGCGCTGGTCGCCGCCGGCGGCAAGGCGATCGGTGTGCGCGTCGACGTTGCCGACAAGGCGCAGATCCGGGCGGCGCTGGAGCGCGTTCGCGCCGAGCTCGGCCCGGTCGGCATCCTGGTCAACAACGCCGGCATCTCGAACAACATCCCGTTCCTCGACATGACCGAGGAGCAGTGGGACCGGATGATCAACATCAACCTGAAGAGCGTGTTCCTCGTCACCCAGGCCGTTGTGCCCGACATGCTGGATGCCGGCTGGGGCCGCGTCGTCAACATCTCGTCGTCGAGCACGCAGACCGGCTCGCCGCGCATGGCGCATTACGTCGCCTCCAAGGGCGGCGTGATCGGCCTGACCAAGGCGCTGGCGCGCGAGTACTCGGAGAAGGGCATCACCTTCAACAACGTGCCGCCCGGATTCGTCGATACGCCGCTGTTGCGCTCCACGCTCAACGACGCGGCGGTCGAGGCGCAGATCCAGCAATCGCCGATGAAGCGCGTCGGTCGGCCCGAGGACATCGCCGCCGCGTGCGCCTTCCTCGCCTCCGACGATGCCGGTTACATCACCGGCCACACCCTCAGCGTCAACGGCGGCCGCTACTTCAACTAGCGGTCGTGCCGACCCCGGTGGTCGCGATGATGTCGCGACTGCCGGTGACGTGAGCGGATGGGTCGATGGAGATGGCCCGTGCAGAAACAAAAATCCCCGGATCAATGCCGGGGATTTTCGTTTGGAGAAGAGTGGTGCCCAGAGGCGGAATCGAACCACCGACACGGGGATTTTCAA
>CAZEVP010000076.1:0-12228 GCA_964515735.1 uncultured Verrucomicrobiaceae bacterium
GTGCGGTGGTGACGGCGCGCGCCGCGCTGCGCTGTGCCAGCTGCGTGAAGCCGAGATCGCGATAGATGTCGGCCTGACTGGCGGTGCGGGTTGCTTCGTCGCCATCGAGCTGCAACCGCGAGCGATAGACCGCACGATTGTCGTTGCGCGCGATCGACTCCTCGATCAGCCGCAGCGCCTCGAACGGGCGGTTCTGCGACTGCGCCAGCAGCGCGCTGTAGAGCCACGGCGTCGGATCGGCATCGTCGAACTGCTTCGCCAGTTCGTACTGGTCGCCGGCCAGTGCGTCGCGCTGTTCGAGCTGGTAGGCCTTGCCGAGATAGCTGCGCGGCAGCGACTGGCCGGGGTCGAGCGCGACGGCGAGTTCGAGCTGCCGGCGACCGGCCTCCAGCCGGTCATGGCGAATCTCGATCAGGCCGAGGCCGAGCCGCGGCAGCGGGTCGTTGCTGTCGAGACGGGCCGCCTCCGCGAAGGCGCGTTCGGCGGCGTCGAGGTTCAGCCGCTGCAATTGCAGGAAACCATCGAGCGCATGCGCCCGCGCCAGCGTCGGCTGCAGTTTCAGCGCGTGGCGGATCGCCGCGTCGGCGCGCCCGGTGTCGCCGCTCATCAGCGCCAGTTCGGCGGTGCGCGCCTGCACCAGCGCGTCGTCGGCGTTCAGCGCCGCGGCGCGTTCGGCGCTGGCGCGTGCGGCCGGCAGGTCGAACTGCGCCTGCTGCAGGTAGGAGCGGGCGATCAGCGTGGCAGCATCGTCGCCGTCGATGCGCGCCAGCAGCGCGCTTGCGCGCTCGCTGTTGCCGGCGGCGATCTCGGCGGTCGATTGCAGCGCCAGTGCGTGGCGGTGGTCGGGGCGCAGTTGCAGCGCCTGTTCCAGTCCGTCGCGGGCCTGCGTGCTGTTGCCGCGCTGCAGGTCGACGGCGGCGCGCAGTGTCAGGTAGTCGGCGTCGTGCGCATCGGCCGGCACTGTATCGAGCTGCGTGTCGGCGGCGGCCAGATCGCCGCGCGCCAGCGCGTCGGCCACCGGGGCGAATCTCGTTTGCGACGACAGCGGCAGCGGTGGGTAGTGCAGCGTCCACTGCACGGCGTCGCGCAGTGCCGGCACTTCGACCTGGCGCGGTGCTTCGCCGGCGGTGGCGGCGATACCGGCACCGCCGGTGACGCTGCGCTCGCCACGGTCGTTGCCGGCCACCACTTCGCCTTCGAGCACGATCACCTGGCCAGTGGCACTGGCGCGGTCGCTGGCGACGATGAACTCGGTGCCCTTGACGGCGGCGTTGACGTACTCGCTCTCCACTTCGAGATCGCGCGGCGTGCGCGTGATCAGGTGCAGCAGACCGTCGATCAGATGAATCCAGCGCTTCTGCGTCGGCGCCGAGAAACGCAGCTGGGTGTCGCCGGCGGTGCGCAGCAGCGTTTCGTTGGCGAGACGGAACACGGCGCGGCCGTCACTGACGCGGATCTGGCTGTCGATGGCGATGCAGTCGCCGATCGCGAGCGGTTGCCAGTCGATGTCGTCACCATCGGTGCGGACTTCGGCGTTTTCGGTGCCGGCTGCGGCGATCTCGACACGGCCTTCGGCGCTTTCGAGCTGGCCGGCGGCATCGGAGCAGGTATCGGCCAGGGTGTGAACGGAGGCCAGCAGCAGCGCCGGCAGCCAGAGTGCCGCACGACGCGGCAGCGGAGGAGTCGTCGTCATCGCTTCATCCATATTCCGACCGGGTTGGTTGTCCGGCCGTCTGATTTGTTGTCGTTGTCATTGCCGCCACCAGCTCGAACAGCTGCAGCGGTTGTCGTTTTCCTTTCAGCGCGACCGGTCCGAGATCGCGCAGGTGTGCGCCGTCGAGCCACTGCCGCACCGCATCGGTCAGCAGGATGCGCGTGCCGAACTGCCGGTTGCAGGCCTCGACGCGTGCGGTGGTATTGATCGCATCGCCCACCGGTGCGTACTCATAGTGGCTGCCGGCACCGAGGTTGCCGAGCGAGACGCTGCCGAAGTGCAGGCCGGCGCAGGTGGTCATCGGCGCGCTGTCGGCGGCGGTCAGCCGGTCGCTGGCCGCGACGATCGCGCGCGCGGCAGCGCACAGGCGTTCAGCCTGCTGCCGGCACTGCGATTCGCGTGCTCCGGCAGCGTCGGCATCGACCGGCCACAGCGCCAGCAGTCCGTCGCCGACGATATTGGCGACGGTGCCGCCATTGTCCTCGACTGCGGCGACGATGTCGCGGTAATAGCGGTTCATCGTCTGGTGAACGGTGTCGGGGTCGTGCTGTTCGGAGAACGTCGTGAAGCCGACGACGTCGGTCAACAGGCAGAAGGCGTCGGTGCTGTGGCGGCGGTGCAGCAGCGCCTGCCGGTGCCGGCCGACGGTGGCGGCGAGATCGGCCGGTACGTACAGGCTCAGTGTTTCGCGCGCGGCCGCCTCGGCGGCGGCACTGGCGCGGTAATGGTGCCAGAGGGTGTGCAACAGCAGCGCCGGCACGATCAGACCGAGTGGAACGATGACCGGCAGCCACAGCGCGCGGCTGCCGAACAGCCAGTGTGCCAGCGCCGCGTAGCACAGCGCGCCGAGTGTGAGTGCCGCCAGCCACGGCAGCGGTCGCAGCCGCAGCGACAGTGCGATGAGGGTGCCGCCCCAGGCCAGCAGCAGTGCCAGCTGCTGCCACGCCGGCAGCGGGCGCAGCAGTTTCTGCTGCAGCAGGTTGCCGGTCAGCGTTGCCGCCACTTCGACGCCGCTGATGCGGCTGTCGCCACCGTCGGTGTAGGCGGTGAAAAAGTAGTCGCGCTGTTTCTGGATGCGTTCGGAAAGGCCGACGAAGACGATGGCGCCGCGCAGTGCGTCGAGCTCGCTCATCGGCGCCTGTAGCACGCGGTGGAGCGGCAGGGTCGCGATGGTGTGGTGCGGACCGTAGAAGTTGATGTAGGAGGGTGAGTCGGCGCGCGCGGCGGTCAGCAACCGTTGCAGGCCGGTACGCTGTTCGCCATCGCGGCGCTCGATCGCTTCCGCGAGGCGCCGTACCAGCTCGTTGTCACGCAGCAGTGCGGCGCGCAGCCGGGCGGCGAAGTGGGCGATCGAGGCCGTCTGCGTCAGCTGCTGTGCCAGCGCGTCGGCACCGGCCTCGCGCAGCAGCGCCGGCAGCTGTTTGCGGGCGTCGTGCAGATGGTGCAGCAGCGCCACCACCGGCAGTGTCGCTTCGCGACCTTCGGGCGTGTCGATGTAGAGCGCCGCCTGTTGCTGCATCGCCGCGTCGGGAAGCGTGAAGGTGGCGACACTGGCATGTCGTCGCAACACCGGCAGGGGCTCCTGTTGCCAAGTGACGCGGTGGGTACTGCCGCCCGCTTCGTCGCTGCCGGCCACGGCGCGGTGCAGCAGCTTCAGGATGATGACGTTGTCGGCCTCGGCCATCGCCGCCGCCAGTTCGGCATCGGCGACCGGATCACCGGCGGCGACGAAGGCGATGTCCATCGCGATGACGGAGGCGCCGGCGGCGGCGAGCCGGCGAATCAGCCGGGCGTGCACGGTGCGCGGCCAGCGCTCGATCTGGTCGAGGTCGGGCAGTCGCAGCGCGATGGCGCTGGCCTCGTCGAGCGTCACCATCGCCAGTTGCGGGGGCGCCGGCTCGGGGCCGCGCCAGCCGAACAGCAGCGGCAGCCCGAGACGCTCTTCGATGGCGACACCGGCCGGCGACAGCTGCAGCAGCACCGCCAGCAGCAACAGCGCGGCGGCGCCGATCAGCGGTCGCGCGGGACGCCGGCTGCCATCGTCGTGCCTGTCGTCTGCCGTCTCGCGCCGTCTGCTCGACCCCATTCGTTCGCCGCCGTCACCCCGTTCGTGATGTCTCGATCGCGACATCGCTCGCATATTGCCGACGCCGCGCCCGGCTGGAGCGCGGGTCGGCTGTACAATGGCCGCTTCGCCGGAGGAGGCTCGCGCCGCCATGCTGAAGAATGTCGACCTGTTCGCCGACCTGCCCGACAGTGCCGCCGAGGCGTTATTGCGCTACGCCAAGCTGCACAGGTATGCGAAAAATTCGGTGATAGTGAATGAAGGCGACCACCATAACAACTTCTACATCGTGGTCTCCGGCACGCTGAAGGTGTTCGTCAACGGCGAGAGCGGCCGGCAGGTGACGCTGAACTGGCTCGAACCGGGCGACTATTTCGGCGAGCTGGCGCTGATCGATGGCGAGGCGCGTTCGGCCTCGGTGATGACGCTGTCGCCGACCGAGCTGCAGGTGATCTCGCAGCACGATTTCCACCAGTTTCTGCAGAGTCAGCAGCAGGCCTCGCTGGCGTTGATGCGGGCGCTGGTGCGACGCATCCGCGCGCTGACCGGCAGCGTGCGCGACATGGCACTGCTCGACGTCTACGGCCGTGTGGCGACACTGCTGCAGGCGCGCGCCAACGCCGACAGCGGCTGCATCGAGCCGAAGCTGACGCACCAGGAGATCGCCGACGTGGTCGGCGCTTCGCGCGAGATGGTCAGCCGCATCATGCGCGAGCTGGCGCTCGGTGGGTACGTCGAGCAGACCGCCAACGCGCTCTATCTGCGCAAGCCGCTGCCGCGTGGCTGGTGACGCACCTCCGTATTCTCTTTTCCCTGACTTTCACGACCTGCAGCTCTCAGGGCCGCCGCTGACACGGCGATGAAGATCTCTCCCGGAATTTTTCAGCTCGCCTGCGCCAGATGGCGTGTCGCGTCGCGCTCCAGCTGCCGTGCGCGCGACGGGTCGCCGTGCGCCGACAACAGCTCGATCGGCCGCTGCAGCTGCGCGTTGAGCTGTGCCAGCGCGGCGACCGGCACCGCGAAGTGCGGCTGGCTGGCGTAGGCGAAATGGCGCTGGCGCCACTGTTCGAGAAACGCCTGCGGCAACGCGCAACCGACCACGAAGCCGGCGCCGAAACGCGGCGCCAGCCACAGCAGCGCCTGCTGTTCGGCGATATGGCGCTGTGATGCCAGCGTCAGGAAGTGGTAGCCGTCGTCATCGCCGAAGCCGCGCCACTGCAGTGCCACCACGGCAGCCAGCTGTGCCGGTGTCAGAGCCTTGTAGACGTTCACGGTGCAGGTATTCACAGCGAGAACCCCTCTGTACTGGAAAGGTCGGTGGTCGTCGTCGGCAGCGGCCGTGCGCCGACGCGGTAGCGCAGCGAGCCACCGGCGCGAATGGCGCCGAACGGGTAGCAGGTGACCAGCACCAGCTCGTCGCCGTCGACGCGCAGCGGTTCGCGCGCACTGTCGACCACCCGCAGTGATTCGATCCGGTAGCGGTGCGCGCCATCGCGTCGTTGCAGCAGCAGCTCGTCGCCGACGGCGACGTCGGCGAGAAAGCGGAAGTGGGTGTCGCGATGGCCGGCGATGACGATGCCGCCGCTGTCGCCGCCACCGTCGACGAGGCCGGGGCCGAACGCCAGCGCCTCGCCCTGCAGGCCCGCCAGCGCGATCAGCTCGATATCGCCGCGTGGCCAGCTCAGCCGCGCCACCGGGTAGGTGTCGGCCCAGGGCCACGGCCGCGGCTGCGTGCCACGGCGCAGCTGCTGCTGCCACGCCTGAGTGATCAGCTGCTGCGCCAGTGCCGCCTTGGCGTAGAGCCACACACCACTGGCGCCGTGCCAGATGCCGGCCGCGATCAGCGCGACGGCCAGCAGTGAGATGCCGCGCCGCCACGGCACGCGGCGCTCAGTGACGCTGCGCGAGGCCATGTTCCTCCTCCTTGCGCAGCGAGCGGCGCAGTGCGAAGCCGAACAGCAGCAACATCAGTGCGAGCAGCAGCGACTCGGCGCCGCCGGTCGCGGTCGACGGGTAGCGCAGCGACTGGCCGCCGGGTGCGTGCGCGAAGGTCTGCGGCGCCTGCCCGGCCGGTCGCGCGTTGGCGACGTCGGCGCGCTGCAGGTCGGCATCGGCCGGGCGGCTGATCGCGTGTTCGACGGCGACGAAGCTGGTGTACGGCGACAGCAGCCGGTGCGGCAGCGCCACGGCGAGCACGGCGTCGCGGACTTCCGCCTCGCTGTTTTCGGCGGCATTGCCGCCGCGGCGTCTGTCGTCGAGCAGCTGCTCGATCTTGCGCCGCGCCCACAGCGAGGCGACGCCGGACTGCTCCGTCGACAGCTGGTCGAGAGCGATGCTGCGCTGCCACGGCTGGCCGCCGACGTTGCCGCGGATCAGCACGCGCCCGCGCAGCACCGGCAGCCGCGCGCTGATCTGCAGCGGTTCGCCGCGGTAGAGGTCGGGCAGCTGCTGCGGGAACATCTCGGTGCCGGCATCGGGCCACTGCACCTGCAGGTCGGTCACCAGCGGCGATTCCAGCTTCGCCAGCAGTGTCCCGATCCGCTCGCGCACTTCGCTCAGGTTGCCGATGTGGGTGAAGCTGCCGCGCCCGAATTCGGCTGCCTTGCGCATGAAGTAACTGTTCGGTGCGCTGCCGATACCGACCGTGAACAGCCGTGCACGGCCCAGCTGCGCGCGGATCGCGTCGAACAGTTCGGACTCGTTGCCGATGGCGCCGTCGGTGATGAACACCACCTGGCGCAGATGGCCCGGCTGTGCCGGCTGACGCAGCGCCAGCCGCAGCGCCGACAGCATTTCGGTACCGCCGTTGGCGCGCAGCGCGGCGACGAAGCGCGACGCCTGTGCGACGTGTTCGGTGTCGGCCGGCTCGGTCTGTTCGAACAGCGCACGGGCGCGGTCGTTGAATTCGATGACGTTGAAATGGTCGTGCGGCTGCAGCCGTTGCAGTGCCGCCAGCAGCGCGGCGCGTGCCTGTTCGATCGAGGTGCCGCTCATCGAACCCGAGGTGTCGATGATGAACAGCAGCTCGCGCGGCGTGTCGGCGGTTGCGGCGGCCGGTTGTGGCGGCATCAACATCAGCTGCGCGTAGTGCTGGTCGTCGACCTGCTCCAGCGCCAGTGCCGCCTGCGGCTCGCTGCCGGCGCGCACCTGCCACTGCAGCACGAAGTCGCGATCCATCGATACCGTGCCGTCGGCCAGCTCGAGCGCGATCCGCGCGCCGCGCGACTGCGTGACGACGCGGTGGTGGAGGCTGTCGATGCGCACGAGCGGCAGGCTGGCGTCGAGCGAAGCGGTGATCGCGATCGGGTTGATCGGGGTTTCGGTGTCGGCCGGCCGCTGCAGCGGTGTGATGCGATCGGCGTCGGGCACGCGATCGGTCGGCGCCGCCCAGCCGCTGCCGGCGAAAACATTGATCGTGCGCTCGGCCTCGTCCGACGCCAGCGCCGTGCCCGGTATGTAGCGCGCGGTGATCGTCATCGGGAAGCGGAAGCTGAAGCGGCCGCTGTCGTAGTGCACGGCGTCGATGTACTCCAGCTCGACGTCGACCCGCTCGCCGGGGCCGATGTTGGCGATGGCGGTGGAGAACAGGTTCGGGCGCTGCTGTTCGACCAGGCCGGCCTTGCGTCCCTCCGCACGCGCCTGCTGGTAGATCTGCTGCGCGACCGCGCGCTCGCGGATGTCGCCTTCGATCAGCCGCTCGCCGATGCGGATGCGCAACCGCCGCACCGCCGCCCGCTCCGGCAGCGGGAAGGCGTACAGCGCCTCCTGCCAGCCGTTGCCGTCGTTGCGGAACGATTGTGTCAGCGTCACGCGGTTGACGAGGCCGGTCACGTCGAAATGGACCTTGCTGTCGAGCAGCACGGCGGGGTGGAACTCGCCGCCGTCGGCGGCGCGCAGCAGCAGTTCGCCGCCGCCGATGTCGTCGAGCGTGTCGGCGTGCGCGGTGCTCCAGCCGATGGCGGCGGAGAGTGCCAGCACCAGCAGTGTGGCGAGCAGAATTACCAGTGGCGAATGGATGGCGCGGCGGCGGCGCTGGAGGTGGTAGGGACGGTCGTCGATCGGAATGCGTAGGGGCAGGCGGCGCATGGCGTTCTCCTCGGTGGCGGTTGCGTCGAGGAGATTTCAGCGCGGCGATCTGGCGGCGGCGGGGCGCAAATCAGGCAGGGCGGTGAGCAATCATGGCGAAATATGGCAGCGCCGTCGGCCGCCGGGGCGCTGGGCTAGAATGCGGCACCACCCGGCCACTCAACGGAACCCCGCATGGCCCGCCATATCGCCATCGTCGAGGACGAACCGGCCATCGCCGCCAACTATCGCGATGCCTTCCACCGTCACGGTTATCGCGTCTCGGTGTTCGCCGATCGCGCCTCGGCGCTGACGGCATTCGCACAGCAGCTGCCGGACCTGGCGGTGATCGACGTCGGCCTCGGCGACGAGATCGAGGGTGGCTTCGATCTGTGCCGCGACCTGCGCGCGCGGGCGCCGGAGCTGCCGATCGTGTTCCTGACCGCGCGCGATGCCGAGATCGACGTCATCTCCGGCCTGCGCCTCGGCGCCGACGACTACCTGACCAAGGACATCAGCCAGCCACACATGCTGGCGCGCATTGTCGCGCTGTTCCGCCGTGTCGATGCGCTGAAGCAGCCGGCGCAGCGCGAGGACCTGCTCGAGCGCGGCCCGCTGCTGCTGAACCGCGAACGGATGACGGCGAGCTGGCGCGAGCGCCGCATCGACCTGACTGTCACCGAGTTCTGGATCGTGCACGCGCTGGCGCGCCACCCCGGCCACGTCAAGAATCGCCAGCAATTGATGGATGCCGCCAGCGTCGTGCTCGACGACAACACCATCACCTCGCACATCAAGCGCATCCGCAAGAAATTCCAGCTCGGCGATGCCGGTTTCGCCGGCATCGAGACCGCCTACGGCATGGGCTATCGCTGGCGCGACGAGTGACGGGGCCGCGCCGATGAAACCAGAGCTTCGACGATGAAACTGCAGCGCCAGCTGATGCTGGTCTCCCTGTTGATGCTGATCGTGCCGTGGGCCGGCTGCCAGTACGTGCGCGAGATCGACGGCGCCATCCGCTACGGCCAGGAGCAGGCGCTGGAGGCGACCGCGCGCGCGGTGGCGGCGGCGCTGGCGGCCGAACCGCTGCTGTTCAGCGCCGGCGCCCGCATCGCGGTCGAGCGCAGCGATCTGCCGCCGCTCTATCTGGCCGCGCTGGACGGCGAGCCGCTGACCGATGGTTACGATGAGGAGTGGGGCGAGATCGCGCCGTTCCTGTTCGAGCTGTCGGGTAGCGTCGTCGCCGACGGTGGCGGCATCGGTTTCGAGAGTGTCGGCGCCGTCTCTGTGGCGTGGCGAGCGGCGGTCTGGCGCGACACCCTCTATCTGATGATCGATGTGCGCGATCGGCAGGTCGTCTACTACAACCCGTCGCTGCCGGGCGACAACGGCGACCGCTTGCGGCTGCGGGTCGGCGATCTCGACGTCGACATCTCGACCAGCGCGCCGGGGGCCGTGCGCGGGCGGCTGCGCGACGGCAGCGGCGCCGTCGTCGACGAGGCGCGCATCGCCGGCCACTGGAGTGCCACCGCCGACGGCTACGGCATCGAGCTGGCGGTGCCGCTCGAACTGGCGGCCGGCCGCCTCGGCGCGACGCTGATCGACGTCGATGCCGGTGGCGATGAGCGCCCGCTGGCGCTGACCGAGGCGAACCCGATGCGGCTGGTGTTTCCGATCGCGTCGCTGCAGCAGCGGCTGGCGCGGTTCACCCGGCCCGGGTTGCGGCTGCGCGCGGTCGACCGTGAGGGCTGGCTGCGCGGCGATGCCGGTCGTGTCGATGACGTCGAGAGCAGCGGCACGCACTGGTTGCTGCGGCTGTTCTACCGGACGCTGCTGGCCGACGGCGATGCGCTGCCGCAACAGCAGGCGCTCGGCCTGTTGCAGCGCGACGAGGTGCAGCGCGCGCTCGGCGGCGACACCGTGCTGCGCTGGTACCGGCAGGACGGGCGCAGCCAGCGCCAGCTGCTGAGTGCGGCGACGCCGGTGGTCGATGGCGACTGGAGCCTCGGCGCCGTGGTTGCCGAGCAGAGCAGCGAGCCGTATCTGCTGCGCACCGATCAGGCGTTCGCACGGCTGCTGTTCTACAGCGCGCTGACGCTGCTGGTGACGGGCCTCGGTCTGTTCGGCTATGCCAGCCTGCTGTCGCAGCGCATTCGCCGGCTGAGCCGCGCCGCCGCCGATCTGCTCGACGAGGAGGGCAACTGGCGCGGCGCGTTTCCGGCTTCGCGCGCCCGCGACGAGCTCGGCGATCTGTCGCGCAACTACGCGCAGCTGCTGACGCGGCTGCGCGAATACACCGACTACCTGCGCACGCTGGCGCGCAAGCTGTCGCACGAGCTGCGCACGCCGCTGGCGATCGTCCACAGCTCGCTCGACAATCTGGACAACCTCAATGGGCTTGACAGTGAACTGCGCGAACGCGCGCCGGCGCAGGATGCGCGTGTCTACCTGCAGCGAGCGCGCGAGGGGGCGCAGCGGCTCAGCCACATCCTGACGGCGATGAGCGCGGCGTCGCGGGTGGAGGAGAGCATCGACGCGGCGGAGCTGGAACCGGTGCGGCTGGCGCCGCTGCTGGCCGACCTGTGCCGTGCCTACGCCGATCTGCACCGCGACCACCGCGTCGAGTTCGAGGCCGCCGGTATCGATGTGCCGGTGCTGGCGGCGCCGGAGCTGATCGTGCAGATGCTCGACAAGCTGGTCGAGAACGCCGCCGATTTCGCGCCGGCCGGCAGTGAGATACACATCGGTTGCCACACGCTGGCCGATCGTGTCGCCATCGAAGTGAGCAACGACGGTCCGCCGCTACCGGCGCAGATGCAGCACCAGCTGTTCGACAGCATGGTGTCGCTGCGCGAGCGTGACAGTGGCGGCGCGCACCTCGGCCTCGGACTCTACATCGTGCGGCTGATCGCCGAGGCGCACGGTGGCCGTGTGCGGGCGTTCAATCGCGACGATGGCAGTGGTGTCTGCTTTCGCATCGAGCTGCCGCGCGCCGATTAGCGTTTCGGATTTTCTCGCCGTCGCGCGGTGGTGAAGGTGGGGAGGGGGCTCAGTCGCCGGTACGGCTTTCGCGGCGCCGCTGTTTGCGCTGCACCGCGGCGAGGTAGTAGGCGAGCTTGTTGCGCTGCGCGGCTTGCGCGATGTCGAGCTTGCCGCCGGCCAGTGTGTGGTGGCGCGGCGTACGCATCAGGTAGATGTTGCGGAAATCGATCGCGCAGTCGATGTCGGTGCCATCCGGCAGCCGGATCAGCGCATCGTCGATCAGATGGCGGCGCTCCAGCTGTTTCACCGTGTCGCCGTCGATCGACACTTTGAGGCCATCCGCCGACAGATTGACGATGCGCGCCGGCAGCGGGTTACCGTCGTTGTCGCGCAGGTCGATCATCAGATCGTTCTCGCGCTCGACGTAGACCCGAAAGGCGTGGCGCCGGTAACTGCCGCCGATCTCCTCCGGCAATTCCATCCGATAGGTCGGCGCACTGTTGCGATCGTTCGGCGCGCCGCCACCGCTTTCGCGCAGCAGCAGCCGCGAAAAGAAACTGATGGCGTCGCCGCGGCCGGTGCGGGCGCTGATCTCGGCGATATCGCCTTCGAGCAGCAGCTGGCGGCCGTCGGCCGGGAACAGCTCGTCGATCAGCAGGTAGCCCTCGTCCGGGTGCAGTTCGAGGATCAGGCTCTGGAAGCGGCGCTCGATGCGCGGGAAGTGGACGTCGAGGAAATTGTGGCGCCGCTGCAGCAGTTCCAGCTGGCGATAGCGGTCGTCGCCGGCCGCTTTCGGGTCGGCGGGCGGCTGCAGCCAGCGGTTGAGCAGCGAGCGAAGCGGGGCCATGTGCGAATGCGACGGTGTGATTGAGTTCGCAAATCTTAGGTGAGGGGTCGATAGCCGGCAAATGGGCACGGCGTCGGCGCGGAAACGAAAACGGGGGCCGCAGCCCCCGTTCCGTGATCGCGGCTCCCCGCTGGCGGAATTACGGCAGCAGGTGCTGAACCGCGTCGCGCTCTTCGGCGAGTTCCTTCTCGGTCGCCTTCATCTTTTCCTGGCTGAACGGATCGATGCTCAGGCCCTGCACGATCTCCCACTGGCCGCCCTTGCAGCGAACCGGGAACGAGTAGATCAGGCCTTTCTCGATGCCGTAGCTGCCATCGCTGTAGATGCCCATGCTGACCCAGTCGTCACCGTTGGTGCCGAGCGCCCAGGTGCGCATGTGGTCGATGGCGGCATTGGCGGCGGAGGCGGCCGACGAGGCGCCGCGGGCGGCGATGATGGCGGCACCGCGCTGCTGCACGGCCGGAATGTAGGTCTCCTTGTACCAGGTCTGGTCGACCAGATCGATGGCGGTCTTGCCGTTGACCTTGGCGTGGAACAGGTCCGGGTACTGGGTCG
>CAZEVP010000077.1:0-2828 GCA_964515735.1 uncultured Verrucomicrobiaceae bacterium
TGTACATCGCCAGCGCATGCAGCGGGATGTCGGGGCGCGACCAGGCGTCGGGGGCAGGGGAGAGGTCGTCGGTGTTGGTCTCGCCGGTCACCTTGAAGACGATGGTCTTGATCGACTCGGGCACTTCCGGGTGGCTGGTGAACCACTCGGCATCGGCCCACGACTGCAGCACGGCTTTGGCGTGAACGTTGCCGGCCTTCGATTTCTCGACGACGTCGTGGAAGCGGTCGAACATCAGCAGCGTGTGCTTGAGCTCGGCGGCGGCCAGTTCGGCCAGCTCGCTGTCGTCCAGCAGCTGTACCAGCGTGTCGATGTTGTAGCCGCCGAGCATCTGGCCCAGCAGTTTGACGGCCAGCTTCTTGTCGACCAGCGGTGAATTGGCCTCGCCCTTGACAATGGCGGACAGGAACCCGGCCTTGACGTAGGCGGCCTCGTCGACGCCCGGCGGTACGCGGTTGCTGATCAGGTCGACCAGCGTCTGTTCCTCGCCCTGCGGCGGGTTCTTCAGCAGCTCTACCAGCGCCGCGGTCTGCTCGGCGGTCAGCGGTTTGGGGGGGATGCCTTGGGCGGCGCGTTCTGCGACGTGGCTGCGGTAGGCTTCAAGCACGGCTGGACTCCTCAGGTTGGATTACCCGGTTCCGCCGGGATCGCCGGGGCCGGGACTGTCGATGCCCATCATCGACCGAAAACAGCCGGCAATTATATAGGTCCGGGGCGGTTTGGTCAGTGCGCCCGGGAAAATGGTGCCGGCCCGGTTGCCCGCAGGTCCTGCTTCGCTAGAATGCGGCGCCGACCCCCTGCAACCCGCCAGTACCGGAACCGCCGTGCCCGAATCCCTGATCCTTCGCGTGCCGACCCCCTGCGTCGGCGTCTGCTCGACCGGCATCGGCGATGCCGTCTGTCGTGGCTGCAAGCGCTATGCGCACGAGGTGATCGACTGGAACGGCTACAGCGAGGAGCAGAAGCGGGCGATCGAGGCGCGGCTCGACAAGCTGCTGGCGCAGATCGTCACGGCCAAGGTCGCGCTGTTCGACCCGCTGCGACTGCAGCAGATGTTGCAGGCGCAGCAGATTCGCTACCGGCACCACCGCAGCGCGCCGTGCTGGGTGTTCGACCTGCTGCGTGCCGGCGCATCGCAGATCAGCGACACCCGCGACTACGGCTTCGCGCTGCTTCCCGGTTATGTCCATCTGAGCCTGATCGAGCTGCGCGAGCAGATCGATCGCGAGTTCTTCGTTCTCTCCGAGGCGCACTACCAGCGCTATATCCGCAGCGGCTGGGCGGCCTCGTCGACGCGCTGACGGGTGATCAGCCGAGCAGTTTCCGCAAGATGTTTTCGTAGATGACCGACAGCTGGTCGATATCGGCCGCCGTCACCTGCTCGTCGACCTTGTGGATGGTCGCGTTGACCGGGCCGAGTTCGACCACCTGCGCGCCGGTCGGCGCGATGAAGCGGCCATCCGATGTGCCGCCGGCGGTCGACAGTTTGGCGTCGAGGCCGGTGGTGTCGCGAATGGCGGCCTGAGTCGCTTCGACCAATGCGCCGCGCGCGGTCAGGAACGGTGCGCCGGAGAGCGTCCACTCGATGCTGAAATCGACGTTGTGTTTGCGCAGGATCGCCTCGGTGCGTTCGCGCAGCTGCTGTTCGGTCACTTCGGTCGAGAAACGGAAGTTGAACACCACCTCCAGTTCGCCCGGGATGACGTTGGTGGCGCCGGTGCCGGCGCGGATGTTCGAGATCTGGAACGATGTCGCCGGGAAGAAGTCGTTGCCGTTGTCCCATACCTCGGCGGCGAGTTCGGCCAGTGCCGGTGCGGCATCGTGGATCGGGTTGCGGGCGAGGTGCGGGTAGGCGACGTGACCCTGTACGCCGCGCACGGTCATCACCGCGCCGAGCGAACCGCGGCGGCCGTTCTTGATGACATCGCCGACGCGCGCCGTCGACGACGGTTCGCCGACCAGGCACCAGTCGATCTTCTCGCCGCGCCGTTGCAGCCACTCGACCACCTTGACGGTGCCGTTGATCGACGGCCCTTCCTCGTCGCTGGTGATCAGGAAGGCGATGCGCCCCGAGTGGTTCGGATGCGCGGCGACGAAGCGCTCGCAGGCGGTCACCATCGCCGCGAGGCTGCCCTTCATGTCGGCGGCGCCGCGGCCGTACAGCACGCCGTCCTTCACCAGCGGCTCGAACGGCGGATGGTTCCAGTTCTGCTCGGGGCCGGTCGGCACCACGTCGCTGTGGCCGGCGAAGCAGAACAGCGGGCCGTCGCTGCCGCGCACGGCCCAGAAGTTGTCGACGTCGTCGAAGCGCAGCGGCGTGCAGTCGAAGCCGATGGCGCCGAGCCGCTGCATCATCAGCTGCTGGCAGCCGTCATCCTCGGGCGTGACGGAGCGGCGGCGGATCAGTTCGCAGGTCAGTTGCAGCGTGTCGGAGAGGGTGGTCATCGGGCGGCTCGGATCGGGAGTGGCGGTGCGCTGAAAAGTGCACCGTGGTGAAAGGGGCGCAGTCTACCAGAGGCCGCTGTCGTCGCCGTTCTGGCATGGCTTTCGTTTTGTCATGGCGCTGTCGCACGGCTGTCATCGCGCGTCGCTAGGTTGCTTCGGCATCGGAGATGACAGCAGCGGAGGTTCCCCATGCAAGCCGGCACGCCGAACAATACCCACTCGACACCGTCGCATGAGCGCCTGCGGGCGGAGATCGAACAGCAGGTCGAGGCGTTTCTGCGCCGTGGCGGGCAGATCGAGGTGATGCAGAACAATCTGGAAGGCGCGCGCCCGATCGGCCCGGTCTGGTGGGATACGCGGGGCAGCGGGATGAACGGGGTGGT
>CAZEVP010000077.1:2928-12156 GCA_964515735.1 uncultured Verrucomicrobiaceae bacterium
GCCCGATCGGCCCGGTCTGGTGGGATACGCGGGGCAGCGGGATGAACGGGGTGGTCGGGCGCTGAGCCACTCCACTTCCCTCTCCCCCGGCCCCTCTCCCTGAAGGGAGAGGGGAGCGAACTGCCGTAATCCAGAACGCTGGCAGTGTTACTCCCTCTCCCTTCAGGGAGAGGGTTGGGGAGAGGGGTGAGCCTTCTCAGTTGTGCGCGTGCAGCTCTTCGTTCAGCTCGATCGCCGACTTGTTGGTCAGCACTTCGATCGCGCCGTTCTGCGAGTTGCGGCGGAACAGCAGGTCCGACTTGCCGGACAGCTCGCGCGCCTTGACCTTCTTCACCAGCGCGCCTTTGTCGTCGAGCAGCGAGACGACGGAGCCGGCGGTGATGTAGAGGCCGGCCTCGATCGTGCAGCGGTCGCCGAGCGGAATGCCGACGCCGGCGTTGGCGCCGACCAGGCAACCCTTGCCGAGCGAAATGATGATGTTGTTGCCGCCCGACAGCGTGCCCATCGTCGAGCAGCCGCCGCCGAGGTCGGAGCCGGCGCCGACGAATACGCCGGCCGAGATGCGGCCCTCGACCATGCCGGGCCCTTCGGTGCCGGCGTTAAAGTTGACGAAGCCCTCGTGCATGATCGTCGTGCCTTCGCCGAGGTAGGCGCCGAGGCGCACGCGCGCGGTGTGGGCGATGCGCACGCCGCTCGGCACCACGTAGTTGGCCATCTTCGGAAATTTGTCGACCGACATCACTTCGAGCAGTTCGCCGTCGAGGCGCGCCTGCAGCTGATACTGCGGCAGGTCGTTGATGTCGATGGCGCCGGCGTTGGTCCAGGCGACGTTCGGCAGCAGGCCGAACATGCCGGTCAGGTTCACGCTGTGCGGCCTGACCAGCCGGTGCGACAGCAGGTGCAGCTTCAGGTAGACCTCGGGCAGGCTGGTCGGCTGTTCGTCGTGTTCAAGCAGCACGGCGACGCGCGGCTCTCCGCTTTCGGCCAGTTGCGCGGCGAGATCGGCCTGCGCGGTTTCACCGGCGCTGCGCAGCGCGCTTTCGAGGCTGCGCAGCAGGCCGCTGTCGAGCTCGACGACGCTGTTGCCGCCCTCGTGGCGCAGCGCGGTCTTCAGCGCGCCGACCAGCGCCGGCGACGGCTGGAACAGCGGTGCCGCGTAGTAAACCTCCAGCCAGTTGCCGTTGCTGTTCTGCGTGCCGAGGCCGAGGCCGAAGGCGAAAAGCTTGTCGCTCATGTCATCTGTTCCTGCTTGGGGTTGGAGAGGCGCTGAAAAACGCATTTCTCCCCTCTCCCTTCAGGGAGAGGGGCCGGGGGAGAGGGTGTCGCGGCGAACGGCCTCCCTCTCCCTAACCCTCTCCCTGAAGGGAGAGGGGACTTGAATCACAGAGGTTCCTTAGAGGGTGTGCTGTTTGAAAACGTCGCGATAGACCGCCTCGGAGAAACCGGTCATGCGCGTGTGCCCGAGATCGAGCAGCGGGCGTTTGATCAGTGTCGGATTGGCGGCGATCAACGCGGCGGCATTCTTGTCGTCGAGTGTGGTGCGCGCTTTTTCGTCGAGCTGTTTCCAGGTCGTGCCCCGGCGATTGATGACCGTATCGAGGCCGAGTTCGTCGAGCCATGCCTGCACCTGCTGCTGCGTCAGGCCATCGGCGCGGAAATCGTGGAAGCGGTACTCGATGTTGTGGCGCTCCAGCCACTGCCGCGCCTTCTTCACGGTGTCGCAGTTCTTGATGCCGTAGAGGATTGCGGTCATGGGAGGCTCCTTTGAACAGGGCGCGGAGGATAACAAACAACCTGTCGTAGCTTGAAGGTTGGAGCCAGCATTCCGTGCCGGGGCGTGCTCCAGCACCGGCACAAGTACATCCCTGTAGCCTGCGTCGGAGACGTCCTGTCTCCGACGCTGCTGGAGCACGCCCCGGCACGGAATGCCTCGAGCCATCTTGCCGGCTCCATGAGACCCCGATGAGGGCAGTCAGGCTTTCTTGGTTTTCTTCGGCCGCTTGCGCTCCGGGTAAACCGTCCGGCATATCTCGCAGACGGTGCCGTCGCAGCCGCGTGCCGAGCAGTATTCGCGGCCGTAGTAGATGATCTGCAGATGCAGGTCGTTCCACTTTTCTTCGGGAAACAGCTTCTTCAGATCGCGCTCGGTCTCGACCACGTTCTTGCCGCTGGTCAGCCCCCAGCGCTGCGCCAGCCGGTGGATGTGCGTGTCGACCGGAAACGCCGGCTGACCGAACGCCTGCGACATGACGACGCTGGCGGTCTTGTGGCCGACGCCCGGCAGCTCTTCGAGCAGCGCCATGTCGGCCGGCACCTCGCCGTCGTACTTGTCGATCAGGATCTTCGACAGCTGGCTGATCGCCTTCGCCTTCTGCGGCGACAGCCCGCACGGGCGGATGATCTGCTGAATCTGCTCGACCGGCACTTTGGCCATGTCGCGCGCGTTGTCGGCCAGCGCGAACAGCGCCGGCGTCACCTGATTGACGCGCTCGTCGGTGCATTGCGCCGACAGCAGCACGGCGATCAGCAGCGTGTAGGCATCGACGTGCTGCAGTGGAATCGGCGGTTGCGGGTACAACTCCTGCAACCGCTGCGCAATATAGTCGGCGCGTTGTTTTTTGGTTTTCATGAAAACAGCTTCTTGGTCTTCATGAGAGTTACAGCGAATGGGCGAAATGGCGGATGCGCTGCGCGGCCTCGACGCACTCGTCGACGGTGGCGACCAGTGCCATCCGCACGCGGTTCGCGCCGGGGTTGACGCCGTTGGCCGTGCGCGCAAGGAACTGGCCCGGCAGCACCGTCACATGCTGCTGCGCGAACAGGTCGCGCGCGAATTCGGTGTCGTCGCACGGCGTGCCGGCCCACAGATAGAAACCGGCATCGGGTTTGGTGACGTCGAGACAGTCGCCGAGGATTTCCAGCACGGCATCGAACTTCTGCCGGTACAGCGCGCGGTTCTCGCGCACGTGCGCTTCGTCATTCCATGCCGCGATGCTGGCCTGTTGCACGTGCACCGGCAGCGCGCAGCCGTGGTAGGTGCGGTAGAGCAGGAATTTCTGCAGCAGCTGCGCGTCGCCGGCGACGAAGCCAGAGCGCAGCCCCGGCAGGTTCGAACGCTTCGACAAACTGTGAAAGACGACGCAGCGGCGGTAGTCGTCGCGGCCGATCTGCCGGCACAGCTGCAGCAGGCCGAGCGGCGGCTGCGCCTCGTCGAAGTAGATCTCCGAATAGCATTCGTCGCCGGCGATGACGAAGTCGTGGCGGTCGGCCAGTTCGATCAGTTTCGTCAGCGTCGCCGCATCGAGCACGGCACCGGTCGGGTTGCCGGGGCTGCACAGGTAGAGCAGCTGGCAGCGTTTCCAGACATCTTCCGGCACGGCATCGAAATCGGGCTGGAAGTCGTTGTCGGCCGGGCAGTTGACGAACCACGGTTCGGCGCCGGACAGATACGCCGCGCCTTCATAGATCTGGTAGAACGGATTCGGGCACAGCACCAGCGGCGCAGGCTTCGTGCGGTCGACGACCATCTGAGCAAAGGCGAACAGCGCTTCGCGGGTGCCGGCGCACGGCAGGATCTGCGTCTCGGCATCGAGGCTGCGCAACTGGAAGCGGCGCTCGCACCACGCCGCCATCGCGCCGCGCAGTTCCGGCAGCCCCTTGCTGGTCGGGTAGGTGGCGAGGTGGTCGAGGTGATCGACCAGCGCCTGCCGCACGAAGGCGGGCGAGGCGTGCTTCGGTTCGCCGATCGACAGCGCGATGTGCGGCAGCGCCGGCGGCGTGATGCCCGCCTTCAGCTTGGCCAGTTTTTCGAACGGGTAGGGCTGCAGGCGGTTCAGATCGGGGTTCATGGCATCTCGGTTTGCAACGTGGCCGCGCGCTCAGGCGGCGGCCTTCTCGTCGAGTTCTTTCTTGATCGCGTTCTGGATCGCTTCGCACAGCTGCGGGTCGTCGATCGGCCGGTGCTGTGCGTCGGTGATGAAGAACACGTCCTCGACGCGCTCGCCGAGCGTGGTGATCTTGGCGTTCTGCAGCTGGATGCCGAACTGGTAGAAGATCGTGCCGAGCCGTGCCAGCAGGCCGGGGCGGTCCGGCGTGATCACTTCGAGCACGGTCTGGTTCTTGCCGGTGTCGGTGAACAGGCTGGTGACGGTCGGCGTCGAGAACAGCCGCATCTGCCGCGGCGTGCGCTTGCGCATGATCTCCGGCAGCCCCTCGCCGTCGCGCAGCTGCCGGTTCAGCGTCTGGCGGATGTGGTCGAGCCGCTGCGCGTCGTCGTTGATCGGCTTGCCGGAGGCGTCGAGCACGAAGAACGTGTACAGCGCGAAGCCAGTGCCGGACTGGTACAGGCGGGCATCCTGGATGCTGAGGTCGAGCTGTTCCATCGCCGACGCGAGGATGGCGAACAACTGCGAGCTGTAGCGCGCACGCACGAAGATCTGCGTGGCGGCGTCGAACAGGATTTCGCTGCTGTCGCGCACCAGTACCAGCGGCTGTTCACTGTCTCCGTGCGCGGCGATCGCCTGCGTGTGCCAGATCACGTCCTCGGGCCGTTCGCGCAGGAAGTAATCCTCGCCGGTGTTGGCCCATAGCTCGCGCACCTCTTCCTCGTCGAAGCCGATGCTGTCGAGCTGGCGGATGGCGATCTGCTGCGCCTCCTCGATCCACTCGTGCTTGTCGACGGGGTTTTCGAGGCCGCGGCGCAGCGCGCGCTTGGTCTCGGTGAACAGCTGGCGCAGCAGCGACGCGCGCCAGGCGTTCCACAGTGTCGGGTTGGTGGCGTTGATGTCGGCGACGGTCAGCACGAACAGGTAGTCGAGGTGCAGCTGGTCGCCCATCGTCAGCGCGAAGGTGCGGATGACGTCGGGGTCGGAGATGTCCTGCCGCTGCGCCACCGACGACATCAGCAAGTGGTTCTCGACCAGCCACGCCACCAGGTTGGAGTCGCGCTTGTTGAGGCCGTGGCGTTCGCAGAAGGCGATCGCATCGACCGCGCCGAGCGTCGAGTGGTCGCCGCCGCGCCCCTTGGCGATGTCGTGGTAGAGGCCGGCGATGTAGAGCAGTTCGATCTTCGGCAGGCGCTTGACGACGCGCGCCACCAGCGGGAATTTCTGCATCGCCTCCGGGTAGAGGAAGCGGCGCATGTTCTTGATCACCTCGATGGTGTGGGCATCGACGGTGTAGATGTGGAACAGGTCGTGCTGCATCCGGCCGACGATGTTGCCGAACTCGGGCAGGTAAGCGCCGAGCACGCCGTAGCGGCGCATCCGCCGCAGCTGCGGCGTGATCCTGCCGGGCGAGCGCAGCAGCTCCATGAACAGCCGCGTGTTGCGCGGGTCGTTGCGGTAGGCGTCGTCGATCAGCTGCACGCCGTTGCGGATCTGCCGGATCGTCGTCGCGCGGATGCCGTGGATGAAGTCGTTCTGCGCCATCAGCACGAATACTTCGAGCAGCGCCGATGGCGCGCGTTCGAATACCTTGTCGTTGCAGGCCTCGATGTAACCGTTGCGCACGCGGAAGCGCGGGTTGATGACGGTGACCTTCTCCGGCTCGCAGGCACGCAGGATCTCCTCCTCGAAGTGCTGCATCAGCACTTCGTTGAGTTCGCCCAGGATCAGCACCCAGCGGTAGTAGACCTGCATGAAACGCTCGACGGCGAGGCGGCTGGCGTCGTCGTCGAAGCCGAACATCCGCGCCAGCGTGCGCTGGTGGTCGAACAGCAGCCGGTCCTCTTCGCGGCCGGCGATCATGTGCAGGCCGTAGCGCACCTTCCACAGGAACTCCAGCCCCTGGCGCAGCGTGCTCGCCTCCTCGAACGACAGGAAGCCGCGCTGCAACAGTTCGTCGACGCTGCGCGTGCCGAAGTGGCGTCGCGCCACCCAGGCGATGGTCTGGATGTCGCGCAGGCCACCCGGCGAGGTTTTGACGTTCGGTTCGAGGTTGTACTCGGTGTTGCTGTACTTGCGGTGGCGCTCGATCTGCTCGTCCCACTTGGCGCGGAAGAAGTCGCGGCTCGACCAGATCCGGTCCGGTCCGGTGGCGGCCATCAGCGCGTCGAAACGTCCGGGGTCACCCTGCAGCAGCCGCGCCTCCATCAGGTTGGTGGCGATGGTGATGTCGTCGGCTGCGGCGTCGTGGCATTCGGCGACGGTGCGCACGCTGTGGCCGACGTTGAGGCTGATGTCCCACAGGAACGTGATGAACGCCTCGACCGCGTCGCGGTAGCGGTCGAGGCCATCGTCCGGCAGCAGGATCAGCAGGTCGATATCGGAGTGCGGGTGCAGTTCGCCACGGCCGTAGCCGCCGACCGCGATCAGGCTGATGGCATCGTCGGCCCAGTTCTGCCGCTGCCAGGCCAGCCCGAGCAGCTGGTCGATGAACCGGGCGCGCTGTCGCACCAAGCCCTGCACGCTGGCGCCGGCGCGGAAGGCATCGTCTAGGTAGCGGTTGCCGCGCTCCAGCGCGGCCTTGAACAGCGGGATCGGACGACCGGTCGCCAGCTCGGCGCCGAAAGTGGCGGGATCGAACAGCTCGGCCGGCAGCGGCGCGGTCGCGGTCATCGCTTCATGCGGCGCGATAGAACGGCTCGTCCCTGCGCGCGGTCAGCACCTCGGCGCCGTCGTGGGTGACGACGATGGTGTGCTCCCACTGCGCCGACAGGCGGCCATCTTTGGTGGTCACGGTCCACCCATCCTTGTGGTTCAGCTTCACGTGGCGCTTGCCGGCGTTGATCATCGGCTCGATCGTGAAGACCATTCCTTCCTTCAGTTCGAGGCCGGTGTTGCGCTGGCCGTAGTGCAGCACCTGCGGGTCCTCGTGGAATTCGCGGCCGATGCCGTGGCCGCAGTATTCGCGCACCACCGAGTAGTAGTTCGCCTCGGCGTGCTTCTGGATGACGTGGCCGATGTCGCCGAGGCGGGCGCCGGGGCGCACCAGCTCGATCGCCTTGTAGAGGCACTCGCGGGTGACGTCGACCAGCCGCTCGGCGTGCTTCAGCGGCGTGCCGACATGGAACATCGCGCTGGTGTCGCCGTGGAAACCGTCCTTCAGCGTGGTGATGTCGACGTTGACGATGTCGCCCTCGCGCAGCGGCTTGGCCGACGGGATGCCGTGGCAGACCACATCGTTGACCGAGGTGCAGATCGATTTCGGGAAGCCGTGGTAGTTCAGCGGCGCCGGGATGCAGTCCTGCACGTCGACCATGTAGTCGTGGCAGAGGCGGTTCAGCTCCTCGGTGGTCACCCCGGGCTGGATGTGCGGGGCGATCATCTCCAGCACCTCGGCGGCCAGGCGGCCGGCGATGCGCATCTTTTCCAGTTCTTCCGGGGTGGTAATGGTCACGGTTGGGCTGTCTGGCTGTAGTCGGGGTCGTGGTCGGGAGGGTGTCGGCGGATACCCGAGCAAATCGGGCGGGCATTGTAAACCAGCGGCGGCGCGGGGTGCCACGGCGGTCGGCGGCGGTCCGCGCTTTCCCGGAATGGGTCGGCTGTGCTATAAAGCGCGCCGCTTCGGCAGCCGCCGGAGCCTGTCCGCCACCCGGCCGGCGCCGTCTCCGACGTCCTCCGGTCTCTACATGAAGGTGGCAATAACGTCACACATGCACCGGCACAAAGGTCTGGGTGCCTCCGCTCGCGGGGGTGGGCCGATGGGGTGCATGGAGGCTTAACCCGCTCCAATACAGGTATCGATCATGACTCAAGTCAGCATGCGCGAAATGCTGCAGGCCGGTGTCCACTTTGGTCACCAGACCCGCTTCTGGAACCCGAAGATGGGCCGCTTCATCTTTGGCGCCCGCAACAAGATCCACATCATCAACCTCGAGCACACCGTGCCGGCCTTCAACGATGCGCTGGCGTTCGCCCGCAAACTGTCGGCGAACAAGAACAAGGTGCTGTTCGTTGGCACCAAGCGCTCCGCCTCCAAGATCATCAAGGAGCAGGCCGAGCGTTGTGGCATGCCGTTCGTCAGCCATCGCTGGCTCGGCGGCATGCTGACCAACTACAAGACCATCCGCCAGTCGATCAAGCGTCTGCGCGATCTCGAAGGCCAGTCGCAGGACGGCACCTTCGCCAAGCTGACCAAGAAAGAGGCGCTGATGCGCGCCCGCGAGATGGAGAAGCTGGAGCGTTCGATCGGCGGTATCAAGGATATGGCCGGCCTGCCGGACGCGCTGTTCATCATCGACGTCGACCATGAGCGCATCGCCATCCAGGAAGCCAACAAGCTCGGCATCCCGGTGATCGGCGTCGTCGATACCAACAGCAACCCGGACGGCGTCGACTACGTCATCCCGGGCAACGACGACGCGCTGCGCGCGGTCAAGCTGTACGCCACGGCGATGGCCGACGCCATCCTGACCGGTCGCGGTGACACCGCCGGCCGCGACGAGTTCGTCGAGATGCAGGCCGCAGCCGCTGCCGAGTAATCGTCTCGAGCCAGGCTGAAGAAAGGGGGCGAGGCCCCCTTTTTTCCGCAGGCGAAACCGATTTCGAGACGGCCCGTCGGGTCGTCGGTAATGATTCAGGGTGCGGCCGCGAGGCCCGCCACATCCGGAGGATTTTTCCATGGCAGAGATCTCTGCATCCCTGGTTAAAGAGCTGCGCGAGCGCACTGGTCTCGGCATGATGGAGTGCAAGAAGGCACTGGTCGAAGCCGGCGGCGACATCGAGAAGGCGATCGAGGAGTTGCGCAAGTCGAGCGGCATGAAGGCGGCCAAGAAAGCCGGCCGCACCGCCGCCGACGGCATCGCTGCGGCGAAAGTGGCCGATGACGGCAGCTACGCGGTCGTGATCGAAGTCAACAGCGAGACCGACTTCGTCGCCCGCGATGCCAACTTCCTCGACTTCGTGCAGAAGGTGCTCGCCAAGGCATTCGCCAGCAAGCAGACCGAGGTTGCCGCGCTGATGGACGGTGAGCTCGAAACCGCGCGCCAGGCGCTGGTACAGAAGATCGGCGAGAACATCGGCGTGCGTCGCGTCACGCTGGTCTCGGCCGACAGCGGCGTGGTCGGCGGCTACGTACACTCGACCGGCAAGATCGCCGTGCTGGTGTCGCTGAAAGGCGGTGACGCCGATCTGGCCAAGGACGTCGCGATGCACGTCGCCGCCGTCAACCCGGCCGTGGTGCGTGCGGAAGACATGCCGGCCGAGGTGGTGGCCAAGGAGAAGGAGATCTACCTGGCGCAGGCGCGCGAGAGCGGCAAGCCGGAAGAGATTCTGGAGAAGATGGTCG
>CAZEVP010000078.1:0-12122 GCA_964515735.1 uncultured Verrucomicrobiaceae bacterium
CTGCTGTTGCTGAGCCCGGTGGTGTTCCGGCTGACGCGCGAACTGCTGCCCGGCGTTGTCGCCGACGCGCGCCGTCGGTGACGTCGCAGTTCAAGTGCGAGGTATGGTCGGAGCACCAGCCGGCCAGGGAGGGCCGGCCCGCGAATCATGCGCGCCAGCGCCTGATCCGGTGTGAGCAAAGCCCGGCTTTGCCGGGCGTCGCGGTGGATGAAAAAGTCATGAATGACTTTTTCAGAGGGAGTGCAAATAGTCGCGCGAGACGCGGCTGCCGATCGACGTGAACAGCTCGTAGCTGATGGTGCCGGCGCAGCGCGCCACCTCCGCGGCCGGCAGCTGTTCGCCCCACAGGATGGCGTCGTCACCGGCCTTCACCGTATCGAGACCGGTGATGTCGACCGTGATCGAATCCATCGACACGCGCCCGACCAGCGCCGCGCGCTGACCATTGATCAGCACCGGCGTGCCGTTGCCGGCGTGGCGCGGGTAGCCATCGCCATAGCCGATGCCGAGCGTGGCGATGCGCGACGGCTGCTCGGCGATCCAGGCGGCGCCGTAGCCGACCGCCGCGCCGGCGGCGACGTCGCGCACCGCCAGCACCTTCGCGCTCAGCGTCATCACCGGCTTCAGCGGCAGCGGGTGACTGACGGCCAGCGGGTTGTCGCCGTACAGCATGATGCCGGGGCGGACCCAGCCGTCGCGGGTGTCGGGGCGGGAGATCAGCGCCGCCGAATTGGCCACGCTGGCCGCTGCGTCGCTGCCCTCGTGCGCGGCGCGGAAAGCGTCGAGCTGCAGTGCGGTGCGCTCGCTGGCCTGCTCGTCGGCACTGCTGAAGTGGGTCATGTGCACCACTTCGGCGACGCTCTGGGCGCGGCGCAGCCGGGTGTCGACAGTGCGAAAGGCGGCGATGTCGAGGCCGAGCCGGTGCATGCCGGAGTCGAGTTTCAGCCATATCCGCAGCGGAGCGCCGCGGCGCCGGCAGACCAGATCGGCGGTCTCCTCGTCGTGCACGACGACGTCGATGTTCTCGGCGGCGCACAGCTCCAGGCCACCGGCATCGAGCAGGCTGCCGAGCAGCAGCAGGCGCTGGTCGATGCCGGCGCGGCGCAGCTGCAATGCCTCTTCGAGCCTCGCCACCGCGAGCCCGTCGGCCGCCGCCAGTGCCTGCGCGGCCGGCAGCAGGCCGTGGCCGTAGGCGTCGGCCTTGACCATCGCCATGACGCGGCTGCCCGGGCACAGCGAACGCACCTGCGCCAGGTTGTGGCGCAGGGCGGCGAGATCGATCTGGGCGCGGGCGGTGTTGAGCATTGCCGGTGTCGGAGGCGGGGAGATCGGGGCCGGCATTGTAGCTGTGGCGGTGTGGCCAACGACAGCGCGTGATCGGTGATGCCTGTTTCGGCCGTCACCGGGGTTTGGCTATATTGCCGCGCATCGAACGAAGCGCGCGACCCGCCATGGCGCGTCGCGCCCGACTGATGAAAATGGAGCCCCGCGATTGACCGATTCCAGCCAGACGCCGACCCGGTCGTGCGACGACAGCCAGCGGCTGGTCATTGCCATTTCGTCGCGCGCGCTGTTCGATCTCGACGACAGCCACCGCGTCTATGAAGAACAGGGGCTCGACGCTTTCCAGCGCCACCAGACCGCGCACGAGGAGGAGGTTCTCGCGCCGGGCAAGGCCTTCCCGTTCGTGCAGAAGCTGCTGACGCTGAACCGGCGCCTGCAGGGCGAAGCGCGCGTCGACGTGATTCTGCTGTCGCGCAACAGCGCCGACACCGGCCTGCGCGTGTTCAATTCGATCCAGCACTACGAGCTGCCGATCCTGCGCGCCGCCTTCTGCAGCGGCGCCGATCCGTGGCGCTACATTGCCGCGTTCGGCTGCCAGCTGTTCCTGTCGACCCACCCCGACGATGTGCGCTCGGCGCTCGACCAGGGCGTCGCCGCGGCGACGCTGATGGCCGGTAGCGGCGATGCCGGTGGCGACAGCGACCAGCTGCGCATCGCCTTCGACGGCGACGCGGTGATCTTCTCCGACGAGGCCGAGCGCATCTACAAGTCGCAGGGGCTGCCGGCCTTCGCCGCCAGCGAGCAGGCGGCGGCGCACCAGCCGCTCGGCGGCGGGCCGTTCAAGCCGTTTCTGGCGGCGCTGCACCGGCTGCAGTCGGAGTTCGAGCCGAACCAGTCGCCGATCCGCACCGCGCTGGTGACGGCGCGCTCGGCGCCGGCGCACGAGCGCGTCATCCGCACGCTGCGGGCCTGGGACATCCGGCTCGACGAATCGCTGTTTCTCGGCGGGCTCGACAAGGGCGCCTTTCTGCAGGCGTTCGGCGCCGACATCTTTTTCGACGACCAGCGCGGACACTGTGAATCGGCGCGCCGGCATGTCGCCACCGGCCACGTACCGCACGGCATCGCCAACGCGAACTGAACGGTACCGCTGGGGCGCGCGGTGGCGTGTCGGGTGGTAATTGCTTTCAGGAATGGATACGGCTAAGTTCTCAAGAAAATAATCATTAAACGCCACCCGGAGGGCTCACATGAAGTTACAACAGCTTCGTTACATCTGGGAGGTTGCACACCACGACCTGAACGTGTCGGCGACGGCGCAGAGCCTCTACACCTCCCAGCCGGGTATCAGCAAACAGATCCGCCTGCTCGAAGATGAACTCGGCGTCGAGATCTTCGCCCGTTCCGGCAAGCACCTGACACGGGTGACGCCGGCCGGCGAGGCGATCCTGAAGACCGCCGGCGAGATCCTGCGCAAGGTCGAGAGCATCAAGCAGGTGGCGCAGGAGTTCAGCAACGAGAAGAAGGGCAGTCTGTCGATCGCCACCACCCACACGCAGGCGCGCTACGCGCTGCCGCCGGTGATCCACACTTTCATCGAACGCTATCCCGAAGTGGCGCTGCACATGCATCAGGGCACGCCGATGCAGATCTCCGAGCTGGCGGCCGACGGTACCGTCGATTTCGCCATCGCCACCGAGGCGCTGGAGCTGTTCAGCGACCTGATCATGATGCCGTGCTATCGCTGGAACCGCGGCGTCGTCGTACCGAAGAATCACCCGCTGGCGCAGCTGTCGAAACTGACGCTGGAGGAGGTGGCCAAGTATCCGCTGGTCACCTACGTGTTCGGTTTCACCGGTCGCTCGCGCCTCGACGAGGCGTTCATGGAGAAGGGACTGGCGCCGAAGGTGGTGTTCACCGCTGTCGATGCCGACGTCATCAAGACCTATGTGCGGCTCGGCCTCGGTGTCGGCATCATTGCCCACATGGCGTTCGACCCCGAGCTCGACGATGACCTGGTCATGCTCGACGCCAGCCATCTGTTCCAGGACAGCATCACCAAGATCGGTTTCCGCCGCGGTACATTCCTGCGCGGTTTCATGTACGAGTTCATCGAGCTGTTCGCGCCGCACCTGACCCGCGAGCTGGTCGAGGAGGCCTACCAGCGCCACTCGCGCGCCGAGCTCGACGAGCTGTTCGCGCATATCGAACTGCCGAGGCACTGACCACGTCCAGGTCTCCCCCTATGTAATAGGGGGAGTCCCTCGAAGGGGGGAGGGGGTCCGCCCTTCTTGACCAACCCCGGACCCCTCCGCCCCTTCGGGGCACCTCCCCTCGGCTTTGGCTTCCCGCGTCGCTCTACCTCCTGCATCCATGCAGTCGTACTTCGCAGGGGAGGACAAAAAGTCATCGCGTTGCCTCTGTCCGGAGAAGCCGCTAGGCTTGCCGCCTTCTTTTTCTGCCTGTTTTCGGGAGTGTTCCGTGGAAATCGCCTGCCTCGACCTGGAAGGGGTACTCGTCCCCGAGATCTGGATCGCCTTCGCCGAGAAGACCGGGATCGAGGAGCTGCGGGCGACGACGCGCGACATCCCCGATTACGACGTGCTGATGAAGCAGCGGCTGCGGATCTTGGAGCAGCACAAGCTCGGCCTGCCCGACATTCAGGACGTGATCGCCGGCATCACGCCGCTCGAGGGCGCGCGTGATTTCATCGACTGGCTGCGCGAGCGCTTCCAGGTGGTGATCCTGTCCGACACGTTCTACGAGTTCGCGCAGCCGCTGATGCGCCAGCTCGGCTTCCCGACGCTGCTGTGCCACCGCCTGCTCAGCGACGACAGCGGCAAGGTGACCGACTACAGGCTGCGTCAGGCCAACCCGAAGCGGCAGTCGGTGCTGGCGTTCAAGAGCCTCTACTACCGCGTCATCGCCGCCGGCGACTCCTACAACGACACGACGATGCTGGCCGAAGCCGACGCCGGCATCCTGTTCCACGCGCCGGACAACGTCATTCGCGAATTCCCGCAGTTCCCGGCCGTGCACACCTTCCCCGACCTGAAGGCCGAGTTCATCAAGGCCAGCAACCGCGAGCTGTCGTTGTAGGCCCGTCGCTCCTGTTCTCGGGTTTTTCCTCGATTCAGCCCTCTCCCTGAAGGGAGAGGGGAATATCGCTGCCATCGTTCAGCGCGTGTTCTGCTCCCCTCTCCCTTCAGGGAGAGGGGCCGGGGGAGAGGGTCTCATCCGGATTCTCCAACGCCCGCAACAACGCCCCGATCTTGTCTTCCGTCTCCCGCCACTCCTCGTCGCAGTCGGAATCGGCAACGATGCCGCCGCCGGCCCAGGCGTGAATCTCCCCCCGGCTGACCAGCAGCGTGCGGATCGCGATGTTGAAGTCCATCCGTCCGCAGCTCGACAGGTAGCCGATCGCGCCACAGAACACCGAGCGTCGGTGCGGCTCCAGCTCGGCGATGATCTGCATCGCCCGGCGTTTCGGCGCGCCGGTGATCGAGCCGCCCGGAAAGCTGTCGAGCAGTGCCTGCAGCGGCGTCACCCCGTCGCGCAGTTCGCCGCTGATGCTGCTGACCAGATGGTGGACCGCGGCGAAGCTCTGCAGCTCGAACAGCTGCTCGACACGGATCGAACCCGGCCTGCAGCTGTGGCCGAGGTCGTTGCGCAGCAGGTCGACGATCATCAGATTCTCGGCGCGGTTCTTGTCGCTGGCACTCAGTGACCGCGCCAGCTCGGCATCACGCGCCGGATCGGGCGAGCGCGGCGCGGTGCCCTTGATCGGTTGCGCCAGCAGGCGGCCATGCTCCGTTGCCGACAGCAGCCGCTCCGGTGACAGGCTGAGCACGGCGCCGGCCGGCGATTCGAGATAGGCCGAAAACGGTGCCTGCGCGATCTGGCGCAGCGTCAGATAGGCGGCCAGCGGGTCGCCCCGGCAGTCGGCACTGAGCGCCCGGCTGAGGTTGACCTGATAGCAGTCGCCGGCACGGATGTAGTGCTGAATGGCGTCGAAGGCGTCGCGATAACGCTCGATCGGCAGCGAATCCCGCCACGACGAGCTCAGCTCGAAGCGCGCCGGTCGCGGTGCGGCCGGCGCGCGGAGGCGGGCGCGTATCTCCGCGGCCAGCGCCGCGGGCGTCTCCGGCCGGATCAGCAGCACGCTGCTGCGCTGGACGTGATCGATGACGACGGCCCAGCTGTACAGGCCGATGCGCAGATCGGGAAAGTCCGGCCGGCGCGGCCCGACATCGTCGATGCCGTGCCGATCCAGCCCGGCTTCGTAGCCGAACAGGCCGATCGCTCCCCCCTGGAATGGCAACGGCTGTGGCAGATCGGTCAGGGGCGGCAGCAACCGCGCCAGCTCGGTCTCGATGGCGGCGAACGGGGCGGCGAACGGAGAGAAAGGGGGCGCTGTCCCGATAATGGCCGGCGCCTCGATCAGCGCCAGTGGCGCCGCGCTGATCAGGTCGTGGCGGCCGCGCCGATCCAGCGGTCGGGCGCTGTCGAGCCAGACCGGGTTGCCCAGATCGCGCAGGCGCAGGAACAGCTCGGTGCAATCGGCGGCATAGGGCAGGGGCTCGACCAGCAGCGGCATGGGGACTCGGCAGGGCAGAAGAGGGGCGGGTGTCGGGCGTTCGCGCCGGCCATGGGCGCGCGTCTTCGGGCGCACGGATTGTAGCGGCGCAAACGGTCGCAAACTACCGGAATCTCCGCAGTTTCGTTGACATCGGCAGGGCGTCCAATTACTGTGGCGTGCCTTTTTTAGCACCGGGCAACGCCTTCAAAAGAGGTTCCCCCGCGCTGTGCCCGTCACCGCTTGTGCCCCCGTCGATCTCGCGTTCCGGACCCTCCGGAACATCGGCGAAAAATTGACCACACGGTACAGCCAATCCGGCGGCACGGGGCGCCGCCCGAGGTTTTTGCGCCATTCCACTCGCGGCTCCGCCGCGGGTATCCAGATGACCAAACGTTGAGACGACAACGGCATGACCAACACGATGCAGATGGCTCCCTCGCTCGATAACCCCTTCGAGGAAAAGAAGGAGGTCGAATTCACCGTCCCCGGCCAGATCAGCTACCAGCCCGGCCTCTACGAGACCACGCTGAAAGCGAGCCATGAGCTGATCCAGCGTCCGCGCAAGGCTGCCGGCGTCGTCAACGTCGAGCGCCAGCACCAGAAGAAACGGATGACGGTGTGGGAGCGCATCGACGTCCTCAAGGACCCCGGCACCGAGCCGACCATCCTGTTCCAGAACTGGGGCCCGAACCTCGACGGCGCCTCGCTGGTCACCGCCATCATCAAGGTGCACGGCCGCGACATCGCGCTCTACGGCCACGACTTCACCGTTCGCGCCGGCTCGATGGATGCCACCAACGGCGGCAAGCTGGCGCGGCTGTTCGAGCTGGCCGGCAAGCGCAAGATTCCGCTGGTCGGCATGAACGATTCGGCCGGCGCCTACGTGCCGGCCGGTGTCGGCGGCCTCGACGGCTATGCCGAGGCGTTCACCGCACTGCGCAAGATCAGTGGTGTGGTGCCGTCGATCATGTGCATGTTCGGCTTCAACGCCGGCGGTGGCTCCTACCTGCCGCGCCAGGGCAGCTTCGTGATCCAGCCGCTCGACACCTTCTTCGGCCTGACCGGCCCCGGCGTCGTCAAGTCAGTGCTCGGTGAGGATGTCACCGCCGACGAACTCGGCGGGCCGGGTGTGCACAGCCAGTCCGGCGTCACCGATTTCGTCGTGCCGGACGAGGTCAGCGCGCTCTACAAGGTGCGTCAGCTGCTCGACTACCTGCCGTCCGGCAACAGTGAACTGGCACCGTTCCAGCAGACCTCCGATCCGGTCACCCGCGCCACCTGGGACATCGACATCCTGCTGAAGAAGGCGATGAACTCGCCGACCGGTTTCAATACGCCGTTCGACGTCAGCATCATCATCCAGCAGCTGTGCGACCACGGCGATTACCTCGAAATCCAGCCCGACCGGGCCCGCAACACGATCTGTGCGTTAGGGCGGATGGGCGGCAACGTGGTCGGCTTCGTCGCCAACAACTCGGCGGTCGGCTCCGGCCAGCTCGACATCGAAGCCTCGTACAAGAACGCGCGCTTCATCCGCTTCTGCAACCTCTACAACATCCCGATGGTGTTCATGGAGGACACCACCGGCTTCAAGCCGGGCCGCGAGCAGGAGGCCGGCGGCATCGTGCAGGCCGGTCGCGCCATGCTCGATGCGATCATCGACCTGCGCACGCCGCGTTTCCTCGTCATCGTCCGCAACGCCTTCGGCGGCGCCTACGCCTCCTACAACAACTACCCGACCGGTGCCGATCTGGTGCTGGCGCTGCCGACCACGCGCGCCGCGGTCATGGGGCCGGCCGGTGTCGAGTTCGTCTACAAGGACGAGATCCGCGACATCCGCGGCGAGCTGAAGAAGCGCGTCGCCGCCGCCAACGGCAATGCCGATGCGGTCAAGGAGGCCCAGCTGTGGGCCAAACAGCAGGAGGCGGTGCTGGCGCAGCGTTACGAGCAGCAGCTGATGAACCCGAACGAGGCGCTGAGCCTGGGCTCGATCTCGCAGATCGTCATGCCGTCGGATCTGCGCCGCGTGCTTGGCGAGAACATCCAGTTCCACCTGAAGCACTACCGGGCAGAGCCGCTGACCGCCGTGCAGCGCGAATTCTTCTGAGAACCGGCCCGAGCCCGATCGGACCGGTTCTGGACGCCATTTAGCGAGAGGCTTTTATTGTGCAGCCGAGCAACAACCACTATCTGAACAATTCGCTGATTCACGCGGAGCGCCGCCTCGGTCGCTCCTCGTCCGCCTGGGTGCGCGGTTTCGCCGCCGAGGACATGCGGCCGCTGATCATCTGCCGCGGCCCGATCCGCAAGGAAGCGATGGATGTCTTCGCCGAGATGGGCATCGAACATTTCGGCATCCTGCTCTCCGAGAAGGATTCCATCACCTACACCAACGCGCTGGCGCCGGAACTGCGCACGCTGACCGACCCGAGCCGCGTGCACCGCGTGCCGGATTACAGCGGCGCGACCAAGGAGGAGCGCGTCCAGCGCATCCGCCAGATCATCCAGATCGCCAAGGACAACGGTTACAACAGCATCTTCGCCGGTTACGGCTTCATGGCCGAGGACGAGGAGATGGTGCGCTCGATGGAGGAGGCCGGCCTCAACTTCATCGGCCCGTGCTCCCACACCGTGCGCGCCGCCGGCCTGAAGGATGAAGCGAAGCGCACCGCGCTGGCGGTCGGCGTCTCCACCACGCCGGGCGTCGACAACCTGACGGCGCTGACGCTGCTGAGCAAATACCCGGCCGAGGCCGACCTCGCGAAACTGGCGAAGGAGCAGGGTCTCGACGTCGACCTGTCGAAAGCGGCGACGCTGGAAGAGAAGGCCGACATCGTGCTGGTCGCCTCCTACCGCAAGGGCATCGACCTGTTCTCGATCGACGAGATGGGCGAGGTGCTGAAAGCGCAGCTGGTCAAGGTGTTCAGCGAGAAGCCGAACAACCGCTTCCGCCTGAAGGCCATTTCGGGCGGCGGCGGCAAGGGCCAGCGCATCCTGCCGGCACCGGCCAGCCTCGACGGCGGTTCGATCGAGGAAAAGGTCGCCAAGGTCGCCGCGCAGGGTCCGGCGCTGCTGCGCGAAATCCTCGCCGAGGTGAAGTGCAACGGCGTCGGCGACAACAAGAACGTCCTGATCGAGATGAACATCGAGACCACCCGGCACCAGGAGATCCAGGTGCTGGGCAATGGCGACTGGTGCATGACGATGGGCGGCCGCGACTGCTCGCTGCAGATGCACGAACAGAAGCTGCTCGAAGTCTCCGTTACCATCGAGGAGCTGCAGGCGGCGATCGCCAAGGCAGAAAAGGATGGCGCCAAAGAAGAGCTGGCGACACTGATCAAGGATCTCGAAATCCTCGAGAAGATGGAGGCCGAGGCGGCCCGTTTCGGCCAGGCCGTGAAGCTCGATTCGGTGTCGACGTTCGAGTGCATCGTCGACGGCCAGTCGCACTACTTCATGGAGATGAACACGCGGATTCAGGTCGAGCACCGCGTCACCGAGCTTTGCTACAAGCTCAAGTTCACCAACCCGGACAACCCGGCCGAGTTCTTCATCGTCGAATCGCTGGTCGAGCTGATGGTGCTGCTGGCGCGCCACGGCAAGCGTCTGCCGAAGCCGGAGCGCCTGCTGCGCGAGCCGGCGTCGGTCGAAGCGCGCATGAACGCCACCAACCAGTCGCTGCAGCCGCACGCCGGCGGCATCATCGAATACTGGTCGAACGCGATCGAGGGCGAGATCCGCGACGACCAGGGTATCTGCGTGCACAACCCGGATACCGACATGTTCATGAAGTACCACCTTGCCGGTGCCTACGACTCGAACATCGCGCTGATCCTGACCACCGGCGGCAACCGTCTCGACAGCTACCAGCGCCTCGCCGAAATCCTGCGTCGCACCGAACTGCGCGGCAAGGATCTGGCCACCAATCTCGAATTCCACTACGGGCTGGTCAACTGGTTCATCGGTCAGAACATCAACGCGCGCCCGACCACGCGCTTCATCGTTCCGTACCTGACCGCCGTCGGCAAGCTGAAAGAGGTCACCAACCAGATCGACATCGGCTACGCCTTCACGCAGCTGCGCAGCCACCATGCCGGCGCGGCCGGCGTGCACGGCAAGGCGATGGCGACGGTGATGGATCGCAAGCAGAGCCTGCTGACCCGTCCGGTCGAGGAGCTGTTCGCACAGCCGCACATCTTCGCCGGCTGGCTCAGCCTGAACCGCGACAGCTTCACCGCGAAGGATGGCCGCATCAGCTGGCTGGTCAATCCGGTTCAGGTACTGGCCGATCTCTACCACTTCCTGAACATGGACACCGAAGTCGGCAAGCCGGCCGCCTACATGATCTGGGACCACGACGACGAGCTGCTGCAGAAGGCGCTGCACTTCTACGCCTCGCTGCAGCAGCAGCTGGGCACCGCCAGCTACGCCGATCTGCAGAAGGCACTGGCCGGCGGCGCGCCGAAGGGCTTCGACGGCGAGCGCTGGTCGGCGGTGCAGTCGGCGCACACCGGCTTCCAGGCTGGCACCGAGCTGCTGTCGCTGCTGCCGATGGTGGCGCTCGACACCGGTTTCTACGACCTCAAGGTCAACGCCAACCTGACCATCACCATTCCGGACGAGCTCGGTGACAAGGCTTTGCAGGACCGGATGGCGAAGGTGCTGGTGCCGCCGCCGATGGCCAAGTCGGACGAGATCCTGGCGGCCTCGGGCGGCATGTTCTACTCGCGCGAAGCGCCGGGCATGGACCCGTTCGTCACCGAGGGCACCCACTTCAAGCAGGGCGAGCCGCTCTACATCGTCGAAGTGATGAAGATGTTCAACAAGGTCTACGCGCCGTTCGCCGGCACCATCGACAAGGTGCTGGTCGAGGCCGATGGCGTCATCATCAAGAAAGGGCAGCCACTGTTCAAAGTGACGCCGGACGAGAAGATCGTCATCGAAACGCCGGAAGAGGTCAGCGCGCGGATGCGGGCGAAGACCTCGGCGTTTCTCGCCAAACTGGTGTGATCCCGATGAAGGGCGCGAGCAGCGCCCTTCACCGTTTTCACAGTGCCGTGCAGTTTGCCGGAAAAGTCGGCAGGACTTTTTCAGACGTTTCATGGGGAAGCTGAAACATGATTACCGGACTCGACCACATCGCCATCGCCGTGCCTGACCTAGAGAAGGCGATCAAGCGCCTGACCGATGATTTCAACCTGAACTACAGCGGCACCGAGGAGGTCGAGTCGGCGAAGACGACGACCGCCTTCTTCCCGCTGCCGCCGACCAGCATCGAGCTGGTGCACCCGCTGCGCGGCGAGGGGCCGATCGCCAAGTATCTGGAGAAGAAGCCGGGCGGCATCCACCACCTGAGCTTTCGCAGCGACGACATCCACGCCGACGTCGCGCGCCTGAAGGCGAAGGGCTACCAGTTCCTCAGCGACGAACCGTACGCCGGCGCGCACGGCTGCCAGGTGATCTTCATCCACCCGAAGAGCTGCGACGGCGTGCTGGTCGAGATCAGTCAGCCGCCGGCCGACGATCACCACTGATTTTTCCGGGGGCGGCATCGCGGCCGCCGGGCAACGCATTCTGACGAGACGAATGGTTATGGCTAACGACTACAAACCCGCACCGTACACGATGGCCGACTGGCAGAAGCTGGCAGACAAATCGCTGGAAAAGAATCCGGACGCGTTGACCTGGCACACGCCCGAGGGGATCGACGTCAAGGCGCTCTACACCGCCGCCGACATCGAGAACCTGCCGTACGCCGACACGCTGCCGGGTATCGAGCCGTTCATTCGCGGCCCGCAGGCGACGATGTACGCGGTCAAGCCGTGGACCATTCGCCAGTACGCCGGTTTCTCGACCGCCGAAGAGTCGAACGCGTTCTACCGCAAGGCGCTGGCCGCCGGCGGTCAGGGCGTATCGGTCGCGTTCGACCTGGCGACCCACCGCGGCTACGACTCCGACCACCCGCGCGTCACCGGTGACGTCGGCAAGGCCGGTGTCGCCATCGACTCGATCGAGGACATGAAAATCCTGTTCGACGGTATTCCGCTCGACAAGGTGTCGGTGTCGATGACGATGAACGGCGCTGTGCTGCCGGTTCTCGCCGGTTACGTCGTCGCGGCCGAAGAGCAGGGCGTCACTCAGGATCAGCTGTCGGGCACGATCCAGAACGACATCCTGAAAGAGTTCATGGTGCGCAACACCTACATCTATCCGCCGCTGCCGTCGATGCGCATCATCGGCGACATCATCGCGTACTGCT
>CAZEVP010000079.1:0-12117 GCA_964515735.1 uncultured Verrucomicrobiaceae bacterium
CGGCTACGGCTTTCTCGCCTACTACGTCGGCATCGCCGGCACCTTCGTGTTCGCGCCGCTGCTGCTGGCGCCGATCCTGCGCATCTGCCGCACCTACCAGCTCGGCTCGCTGGCCGATCTGGTGACGTTTCGCTTCCGCAGCCAGTGGGCCGGCACCGCGGTCACGCTGTTCACGCTGCTGGCGATGCTGCCGCTGCTGGCGCTGCAGATACAGCTGGTCTCCGACACCATCCGCGTGCTCAACGACGGCCCCGGTCAGGCCTTCGCCGAGGGGCGTCAGGAGGACAGCCTGGCGCTGCTGTTCTGCTGCGTCATCACCGTGTTCACGATCCTGTTCGGCTCCAAGCGCCGCGCCTCGCACCAGCGCCACAACGGACTGGTGGCAGCGATCGCGTTCGAATCGCTGTTCAAGGTGGTGACGATGCTGGTGCTCGGCGCCATCGCCATCTACGGCGTGTTCGATGGCTGGCGCGGGCTCGACGGCTGGCTGCTGACCAACCCCGCCGTGCTCGATTCACTGCGCACGCCGATCCGCGAGGATTCGGCGCGCTCGCTGATGCTGATCTTCTTCGCGGTGACGATCTGCATGCCGCAGCTGTTCCACATGGTGTTCGCCGAGAACCCGAGCCCGAAGGCGCTGCAGACGGCGACGTGGGGCATCTCGATCTACCTGATCCTGATGAGCCTGCCGGTGCTGCCGATCCTGTGGGCCGGCTTCGAGCTGAACACGATGCTGCCGCCGGAGTACTACGCGCTGGCGCTCGGCATCGAACGCGATTCGCCGACGGTGACGCTGCTGGTCTATCTGGCCGGCCTGTCGGCCGCCAGCGGCACCATCATCGTCACCACGCTGGCGCTGGCGTCGATGATCCTGAACCACCTGATCCTGCCGTTCTACCAGCCGGGCACGCACCAGGACATCTACCGCTGGCTGCTGTGGACGCGGCGGCTGCTGATCATCGCCATCATCCTCGCCAGCTACATCTTCTATCGCACGCTGATCGGCCGCGAGGAGCTGGTCAACCTCGGCATGGCGGCCGCCGTCGGCACGCTGCAGCTGCTGCCCGGCGTGCTGGCGGTGCTGTACTGGCCGCGCGCCAACCGCATCGGCCTGCTGGCCGGGCTCGCCGCCGGTTTCCTGATCTGGTTCGTCGCGCTGCTGCTGCCGATCGTCACCGAGTTCGATCCGGAGCCGTTCCTGGTGCGCTACCTCGGCGCCTCGCCGGACAACCTGTGGGCCACCGCCTCGCTGGTGGCGCTGGCGGTCAACACCGTGGTGTTCGCGCTGGTGTCGGCGCTGACACCGACCTCGGACGAGGAGCGCGCCGCCGCCGAGGTCTGCTCGCAGGACGACCTGAACCGGCCGGTGCGGCGCAGCCTCGACGTCCACGACATCGGTCAGGTGACGGCGCGGCTCGCCACCGTGCTCGGCCGCGCCAGTGCCGAGCGCGAAGTCAGCCGCGCGCTGGAGGAGATGAACATCGACCGCAACGAGCGCCGCCCGTTCGTGCTGCGCCGGCTGCGCGATCTGCTCGAGAGCAACCTGTCGGGACTGATGGGGCCGTCGGTGGCGCACGAGATGATCAACAAACTGCTGCCCTACGGCGAGGCCAGCGATGGCGCCAACGAGGACATCACGCTGATCGAGGTGCGACTGGAGCGCTACCGCTCGCACCTGACCGGGCTCGCCGCCGACCTCGACGCGCTGCGCCGCCACCACCGGCAGACGCTGCAGGAGCTGCCGATCGGCCTGTGTTCGCTCGGCCGCGACGGCGAGGTGCTGATGTGGAACGACGCGATGGAGACGCTGACCGGCATCAGCGTGCGCAAGACCATCGGCTCCGACCTCTCCAGCCTGCCGCAGCCGTGGTCGCGGCTGCTCGGCTCGTTCGTCGCGTCGGACGAAGCGTACCGCTACAAACAGCGCGTCGACGGCAACGGCCGCACGCGCTGGCTGAACCTGCACAAGGCGCGCAGCGCCGACGCCGGCAGCGCGCACGACGGCCTCGTCATCACCGTCGAGGACATCACCGAACTGCAGCTGCTCGAGGACGAGCTGGTGCACAGCGAGCGGCTGGCGTCGATCGGCCGCCTCGCCGCCGGCGTCGCCCACGAGATCGGCAACCCGGTCACCGGCATCGCCTGCCTGGCGCAGAACCTCAAATACGACACCGACAACCCGGACAGCCTGCAGACCGCCGACGAGATCGTGAAGCAGACGCAGCGCATCTCGCGCATCGTGCAGACGCTGGTCAACTTCGCCCACGCCGGCGCCCACAGCAGCCGCCAGCCGGTCGAACCGGTGGCGCTGGCCGACTGCGTCGACGAGGCGATCGCGCTGCTGCAGCTGAACAAGGAGGCGCGCCGCGTGCGCTTCGACAACCGCTGCCCGCCGGCGCTGCAGATCATCGGCGACACACAGCGGCTGCTGCAGGTGTTCGTCAACCTGCTCTCCAACGCCCGCGATGCCAGCGCCATCGATGCGCCGATCACGGTGACCGCCGAGCGCGAGCACGGCCGCATCCACGTCGCCGTCACCGACTGCGGCAGCGGCATCGCGGCCGAGCACCGCGAGAAGATCTTCGAGCCGTTCTTCACCACCAAGGAGCCGGGCAAGGGCACCGGCCTCGGGCTGGCGCTGGTCTACTCGATCATCGAGGCGTTCGGCGGCGATCTCGATATCGAAAGCCCGGTGCCGGAACAGGGTGGCGGCACCCGTATCCACCTCTATCTGCCGGCAGTGCCGGCCTGACGTCCATCGCGCCGGACAGCCCCGGCGCCAAGTGGCAATGACAGGGTGGAAGCGGTAGGCTTTCCGGCCGATGCGAACAGGCACCGGAGAGTGCCGGCTGTAACCCGCGAGTGAATCCCGATGGAAAAGATCCTGATCGTCGAAGATGAAGAGGTGATCCGCAGCGCGCTGCGACGCCTGCTCGAACGCAACGGCTACAGCGTGGCCGAAGCGGATTCGGTGCCGGCCGCGCTGCAGCAGCCGCTGACCGGTTTCGACCTGATCGTCAGCGACCTGCGCCTGCCCGGCGCCCCGGGCACCGACCTGATTCCGCACACCGGCGACGTGCCGGTGCTGATCATGACCAGCTACGCCAGCGTGCGCTCCGCCGTCGATTCGCTGAAGGCCGGCGCCGTCGACTACATCGCCAAGCCGTTCGACCACGACGAGATGCTGACCACGGTGCGGCAGATCATCGCGCGCAACCCGCGCGACAGCGGCGACAAGGTCGCCGTGCGCCGCACCGGCCGCCGCGGCCAGCCGCAGCTCGGCGCGATGATCGGCGGCTGCAAGCCGATGCTGAAACTGTACGAATACATCAACAAGGTCGCCCCGACCGACACCACGGTGCTGATCCACGGCGAGACCGGCACCGGCAAGGAGCTGGTGGCCAAGGCGATCCACGCCGCCAGCCGCCGCGCCGAGCAGCCGCTGGTCTGCGTCAACTGCGCGGCGATTCCGGAGACGCTGATCGAGTCCGAACTGTTCGGCTACGAGAAGGGCGCCTTCACCGGCGCCAACGCCAACCGCATGGGGCTGATCGAGGCCGCCGACGGCGGCACGCTGTTCCTCGACGAGATCGGCGAGCTGCCGCTGGAGGCGCAGGCGCGGCTGCTGCGTTTCATCCAGGAGAACGAGATCCGCCGCATCGGCTCGGTGCAGTCGCGCAAGGTCGACGTGCGGCTGATCTGCGCCACCCACCGCGACCTGAAAACGCTGTCGCAGCACGGCGAATTCCGCCCCGACCTCTACTACCGCATCAACGTCATGCAGCTGCAGCTGCCGCCGCTGCGCGAGCGCGGCAAGGACATCCTCGAGATCGCCGAGGTACTGCTGGCGCGCCGCTGCGAGACGTTCGGCAAGGAGCCGATCCACTTCTCGCCGAAGGCGATCCAGGCCATCACCACCTACACCTGGCCCGGCAACGTGCGCGAGCTGGAGAACGTGGTCGAGCGCGCCGTCATCCTCTGCGACGGCGACGAGATCGACAACGACCTGCTCGAGATCGACCTCGAGCTGGTCAGCGTCAACCAGCTGCGCGGCATCGACCCGTCGATCCCGACCATCGGCAGCCTTGCCGACAGCGGCCGCACCGCCTCACCGCAGACCAAGAGCCCCGACCCGAGCGAGGATCTGTCGCTGGAGGACTACTTCCACCGCTTCGTGCTCGAACATCAGGACTCGATGAGCGAGACCGAACTGGCGCAGAAGCTCGGCGTCAGCCGCAAATGCCTGTGGGAGCGGCGCCAGCGCCTCGGCATTCCTCGCAAGAAGGGCGGGCCGCGCAGCGCCGCCAACTGAAGGCGCCGGCGCACCGTTACCGGAAGCCGATTTCGTCACCACACTTCGGGTAACTTGGTAACAAACGGTCGGAGACGCTGTTTCCGGCTCCCGACAGAGAAATCCAAGCCATTGATTTAAAATAAAAATCATGATTGGCATACGAAATGCTATCCCAACCGCCAAATAAAAATAAAAACCCACCCGGTTAAAACATAAAAATAAGAAACCAGCCGGTAACGCAATAACAATAACAACGCTCATTGCTTCAACAACAAGAACGACTACGAGAGACTTGGATGGGGGGCTCGCCCCCCGTCGGCTCGTACCACCTCCCCCGGCAACACCCTCCACGCTGATCAGCCACTCTTCGTTTCACCGCGCTCTCGAATCGCGTCGCCTTCGACATGCGCCGAACCCGCGTTACTGACGATCAACTTTCGTAACAACTTCGGGAACTTTTCGTAACACTCGCATGACACGAACGTGTACCACGAGTATGCAATGAATATAAATATCTGTTTTTACATCGAATTAATTAGTGGCACCAAATGTGCTTTAGCTTCTTGGCAATAACAATAAGAACCCAGACGCGAAAATAAAAATAAGCGGCTTGAGAGGCCTACAGGGGAAAGCGTGCTTTCCCCTTGCCATTTCTCCCCCTGTCCCACTCCTGCTCACCATCTCGCCCAGCGCCCGACAACCGGCCCGAAACCGGACGGCCGCAGGCTCTGTGCTAGAATCCGGCGCCATTCTCCAACCGCTCCGACGCCCTTCTTCAATCCCCGACGAGACCTCGCGCTTGAGCCTGTTGTCGCCCATCACCAAGCTGATTCGCCGCCTCTCCAACGGCAAGGACAATCGCAACGGCTCCGCCCGCGACCCGCACATCATTCCGCGCGACAGCCACAACGTCTCGCGCAAGCACATCAGCGACGGCGCGCTGAAGGTGATGGCGCGACTGCGCGCCAGCGGCTTCCAGGCCTATCTGGTCGGTGGCTCGGTGCGCGACCTGCTGCTCGGCAAGCGGCCGAAGGATTTCGACATCGCCACCGACGCCACGCCGGAGCAGGTGCGCGGCGTGTTCCGCAACAGCCGCATCATCGGCCGCCGCTTCCAGATCGTGCACGTCCGCTTCGGCCCCGAGATCATCGAGGTGACCACCTTCCGCGGCAGCCACGGGGTGGTCGACGACGATGACGACGGCGACAGCGGCAGCAACGCCTCGCGCCGCAGCGACAGCGGCATGTTGCTGCGCGACAACGTGTTCGGCACCGTCGAGCAGGATGCCGAGCGGCGCGACTTCACCGTCAACGCGCTCTACTACACCACCGAGGATTTCAGCGTCCGCGACTACTGCGGCGGCCTGCCCGACCTGAAGGCACGGCAGATCCGCATCATCGGCGACGCCGAGACCCGCTACCGCGAGGACCCGGTGCGGATGCTGCGCGCGGTGCGCTTCGCCGCCAAGCTCGGCTTCGACATCGAAGAGGGCACCGCGCAGCCGATCCGCAAGCTGGCGCCGATGCTCGGCAACATCGCCGCCGCGCGCATGTTCGACGAAGTGCTGAAGCTGCTGATGGCCGGCCACGGCGAGGCGACGTTCCGGCTGATGCGCGAGTTCGAGCTGTTCGAGCCGCTGTTTCCCGACACGCACGACGCGCTGCTCGGCGACGACGGCGAACAGTGGGAGGCGCTGATCACGCAGTCGCTGCGCAACACCGATCAGCGCATCGCCGACGGCAAGCCGGTGACACCGGCCTTCCTGTTCGCCGCGCTGCTGTGGCCGGCGCTGCAGGAAGAACTGCAGCGGCTGCTGGCGCAGGGCGTGCCGGAACAGCTGGCCCTGCAGCAGGCGGCCTCGACCGTCGTCGAGGCGCTGGTGCGGCGGGTCGCGCTGCCGAAACGCTTCAGCCTGCCGATGCGCGAGATCTGGGAGCTGCAGTCGCGCTTCGTCAACCGCCACCCGCGCCGCGTGCAGAACCTGCTGGAGAACCCGCGGCTGCGCGCCGCCTACGACTTCTTCCTGCTGCGCGAACAGGCCGGCGAGGAATTGCAGGGGCTCGGCGCCTGGTGGACCGAGATCATCAACGCCGACGACGAGCGGCGCGAGACGATGCTGCGCGAGCTGGCGCGCAGCGGCGATGCGAAACCGGCCGGCACCCGCCGCCGCCGGCGCCGCAAACCGCGCAGCAGCGGCGAGTAACCCGGCACATGGCGATGATCCGCGCCTTCATCGCACTCGGCAGCAACCTCGACGATCCCGGGCAACAGCTGCAGCAGGCGCTGGCGGCACTGGCGGCACTGCCGCAATCGACGCTGCGCGGCTGCTCGCCGCCCTACCGCACCCGCGCCGTCGGCCCTGGCGACCAGCCCGACTACCTCAACGCCGTCTGCGAACTGGAAACCGCGCTCGAACCGCTGGCTCTGCTCGACCAGCTGCAGGCGATCGAGCAGGCGCAGGGGCGCCGGCGCGACCTGCACTGGGGTGCGCGCACGCTCGACCTCGACCTGCTGCTGTACGGCGACCAGACCCTCGACCTGCCGCGGCTGCAGGTGCCGCACCCCCGGCTGTTCGAGCGCGACTTCGTGCTGCACCCGCTCGCCGACCTCGCCCCCGGGCTGTGCTTTCCGGATGGAACCACGCTGCGCAGCCGTTTAGACTCCTGCCCCGTTCAAAACCTGATCCAGCCTTGAACGCCCTCCTTCTGCATCCGCACGGAGCATCGCCATGGCGAAAGTGACCATCTCCCATCTGCTGGCGAAAAAGGCCAACGGCGAACGCTTCGCCGTCGTCACCGCCTACGACGCCACCTTCGCCCGCCTCGCCGCCGACGCCGGCATCGAGGTGCTGCTGATCGGCGACTCGCTCGGCAACGTGCTGCAGGGACACGACTCGACGCTGCCGGTGACGGTCGACCAGATGGCCTACCACGTCGGCTGCGTGGCGCGCGCCGGCACCGGCTGCCTGATCGTCGCCGACCTGCCGTTCGGCGCCTACTCGACACCGGTGCAGACCGTCGACAACGCCGCCGAACTGATGCGCGCCGGCGCCCACATGGTCAAGCTCGAAGGGGGCGAATGGCTGCTGGAGAGCGTGGCGATGCTGACCGAACGCGGTATCCCCGTTTGCGGCCATCTCGGTCTGACACCGCAGTCGGTCAACCTGTTCGGCGGCTACAAGGTGCAGGGGCGCGGCGAGGAGCAGGCGGCCCGCATCCGCCGCGACGCCGAGGCGCTGGCGGCGGCCGGCGCCACGCTGCTGGTACTGGAGTGCGTGCCGCGCCAGCTGGCGACCGAGATCAGCCGCGCGCTGCCGATCCCGGTGATCGGCATCGGCGCCGGCAACGGCACCGACGCGCAGGTGCTGGTGATGCACGACCTGCTCGGCCTGTCGGCGCGCGCGCCGAAGTTCGTCCGCAACTTCCTGCAGGGCACCGGCTCGGTGCAGCAGGCCTTCGCCGACTACCGGAATGCCGTCGTCAGCGGCGAATTTCCGGCCGCGGAACACGGTTACGACTGAGGCGTTGCCAGCCGCCACTGTTACCGGAGAGCGGATTTCAACGGTAACCCGTGATTTCCTTAACAAAATTTCGCTTCCTTTGGTAACAAACAGAAGAATTTTTTGTTACCAAAGATCGTTGCCCACCGTTTTTGCTTGGGGCATACTTTCGCGCCACCGGCGACCTGCACATTTTGTGTGCAGCCGCTCAGATGAACGAACGCGCACCGGCCAGCCACCGGCCCGGCGAGCAAATCACTGGAACCTGCACCCGTCGCCACGACGGGCGTCATGTGGGGAAGTCAGTTGATATGAAAACCTTCGCAACCATCGCCCAGCTGCGCGGCGCACTTGCCGCCGAGCGCCGCGCCGGCAAGCGCATCGCCTTCGTCCCGACGATGGGCAACCTGCACGAGGGCCACCTCGAACTGGTGCGCCGCGCCAGACGACTGGCCGACACCGTCGTCGTCAGCATCTTCGTCAACCCGCTGCAGTTCGGCGCCAGCGAGGATCTCGACAAGTACCCGCGCACGCTGGCGGCCGACAAGGAGAAACTGTTCGGCGAAGGTACCCAGTACCTGTTTCATCCCGGCGTCGACGAGATCTATCCGGAAGGAATGGAGAAGCACGCCAAGGTGAGCGTGCCGGATCTCTCCGAGACGCTGTGCGGCGCCAGCCGCCCCGGCCACTTCACCGGCGTCACCACCGTCGTCGCCAAGCTGTTCCAGATCGTGCAACCCGACGTCGCGGTGTTCGGCGAGAAGGATTTCCAGCAGCTGTCGATCATCCGCAAGATGGTCACCGACCTGTGCATGCCACTCGACGTCGTCGGCGTGCAGACCGCGCGCGCCGCCGATGGCCTCGCGCTGAGCTCGCGCAACGGCTACCTGAGCGCGGAGGAGCGTCGCATCGCGCCGGCGCTGCATCTGGCATTGCGGGAGTGCCGCGAGGCGATCGCCTGCGGCTTCGACAACTTCGCCGAACTGGAGCAGCACGCCATCGACACGCTGCGCGCCGCCGGCTTCCGCCCCGACTATTTCCAGATCCGCGACGCGCGCACGCTGCGCGAAGTGACGCTGGAGACCGAGCAGATCGTCATCCTGACCGCCGCCTGGCTCGGCAAGACCCGCCTGATCGACAACGTCAGCCTGAACCTGAACCCCAATCAGGACTGGGGCATGCTGGCCGCCGGCTGAGCCGCGCGCCACACCCGACGACAGGGCCCTTCGGGGCCCTTTTCGTTGCTGCCGCAAACCCGCCCCGACAGCCGGCAGGCAGTGCTCCGGACCGCGGTTTCGTTCGCGCGGCGAATCGGTTAGCGTAACCTCCCCGCGCGGCGGTACCCCTCGGTACCACCCGGGGAGCGCCTTACGACAACCGGCTCACGGAACCCGCCATGCAGACGATCACGACCCACCCCGTCCCCGCCGAACTGGCCGCCACCGCCCACATCGACCGCGAGCGCTACCAGCAGCTCTACCGCGCCTCGCTGGAACAGCCGGAGCAGTTCTGGGCCGGGCAGGCGCGCCAGTTCCTGACCTGGGAGACGCCGTGGAACAGCGTGGTCGATGGTGATTTCAGTGCCGGCGAGGCGCGCTGGTTCGACGGCGGCAGGCTGAACGTCACCGTCAACTGCATCGACCGCCATCTGGAACGGCGCGGCGATCAGGTCGCGTTCCTGTGGGAAGGCGACGATCCGTCGCGGCAGGCGTCGATCACCTATCGCCAGCTGCACGCCGAGGTCTGCCGCCTCGCCAACCTGCTGCGCGAGCGCGGCGTCGAGAAGGGCGACCGCGTCTGCATCTACATGCCGATGATCCCCGAGGCGACCTACGCGATGCTGGCCTGCGCGCGCATCGGCGCCGTCCACTCGGTGGTGTTCGGCGGCTTCTCGCCGGAGGCGCTGAAGGACCGCATCCTCGACGCCGACTGCCGCCTCGTCATCACCGCCGACGAAGGGCTGCGCGGCGGCAAGAGCATCCCGCTGAAGGCCAACACCGACATCGCGCTGGCGCACTGCCCGAACGTGCTCACCTGCATCGTCGTCCGCCACACCGGCAACCGCATCGACTGGAACGAGCAACGCGACCTCTGGTACCACCAAGGCGTGGAGAAGATGTCGTCGCACTGCGAACCGGTCGCCATGGAGAGCGAGGATCCGCTGTTCATCCTCTATACCTCCGGCTCCACCGGCAAGCCGAAGGGCGTGCTGCACACCACCGCCGGCTACCTGCTGATGGCGGCGATGACGCACAAGTACGTGTTCGACTACCGCGACGGCGAGGTCTACTGGTGCACCGCCGACGTCGGCTGGATCACCGGCCACAGCTACATCGTCTACGGCCCGCTGGCCAACGGCGCCACCTCGCTGATCTTCGAGGGCATCCCGACCTGGCCGGACGCCTCGCGTTTCTGGCAGGTGGTCGACAAGCACAAGGTCAACACCTTCTACACCGCACCGACCGCGCTGCGCTCGCTGATGGGCGCCGGCAACGACTTCATCAAACGCTCGTCGCGCAGCTCACTGCGGCTGCTCGGCACGGTCGGCGAGCCGATCAACCCCGAGGTGTGGGAGTGGTATGCGCGCGAGGTCGGCGACAACCGCTGCCCGGTCATCGACACCTGGTGGCAGACCGAGACCGGCGCCCACATGATCACGCCGCTGCCGGGCGCCACCGACCTGAAGCCGGGCTCGGCGACGCTGCCGTTCTTCGGCATCGAACTGGCGCTGCTCGATGGCGACGGCCGGGAGATCAGCGGCGCCGGCGAGGGGGTGCTGGTGATCAAGCGCTCGTGGCCGAGCCAGCTGCGCACCGTGTTCGGCGACCACGCGCGCATGGTCGAGACCTACTTCAAGCCGTATCCCGGCTACTACTTCACCGGCGACGGCGCGCGCCGCGACGAGGACGGCTACTACTGGATCACCGGCCGCGTCGACGACGTGCTGAACGTCTCCGGCCACCGCATGGGCACCGCCGAGGTCGAGAGCGCGCTGGTGCTGCACCCGGCGGTCGCCGAGGCGGCCGTGGTCGGCTACCCGCACGACATCAAGGGTCAGGGCATCTACGCCTACGTGACGCTGATGAGCGACGTCGACCCGTCACCGGAGCTGCGCCAGGAACTGATCGCGCTGTGCGTCAAGGAGATCGGCCCGATCGCCAGACCGGACCTGATCCAGTGGGCGCCGGGGCTGCCGAAGACCCGCTCCGGCAAGATCATGCGCCGCATTCTGCGCAAGATCGCCGCCAACGAGATCGACACGCTCGGAGATACGTCGACGCTGGCCGATCCGTCGGTGGTGCAGCAGTTGATCGGGGAGCGGTTGAGCCAATGATCGACAGCCATGCAGCAGAGGCAGACTGATGCCCACTTGCTGGATCATCGCAGGCCCCAATGGCGCAGGCAAAACTACCTTTGCCCTGGAATATCTGCCCAAAGTCGCCAGATGCCGCCACTTCATCAACGCCGACCTGATCGCCGCCGGCTTGTCACCGCTGGCGCCGGAGCGAGAGCTGATTGCCGCCAGTCGCATCTTCTTACGGGAAATTAAAGAGCGCCTGACCAAAGGTGAGAGCTTCGCCTTTGAAACCACACTAGCTGGTCGCGCTTACCTTCGTCTGCTTGATCGACTGCACGACGATGGCTGGCAGATAAACCTGATCTATCTCGCCCTGCCCACTGTAGAGATGTCGAAACTGCGTGTAGCCGAACGTGTTTCCCACGGAGGCCACGACATTCCCGTCACCGACATAGAGCGACGCTTCCCACGCAGCCTTCACCATTTACTGCACGATTTCGGCCGTCGCGCTGATCACTGCATCTGCTTCATGAACGACGGAGAAAGACCTGTTCTGGTTTTTGAACAGCGAGGCAATCGTCTCGACATTCTCCATGACGAGTACTATCAGCTTCTGCTCAGAGAGTCCCGGCAATGAACGTCACCCACAAAGCCACACCATCCGAGGAAGGCGAGCGGTTGCTTGAAACGCTTCGACAGGCCGTCAGCAATGCGCTGGAAAGAAAGCGCCGTCTCGGCCAGTACGCTGTGATCTGGAAAGACGGCAGGCCGCTCGTGACGGGAGAGGATGCGCCGACAAAGAGTTGTGAACAAGACGACCGTTGAGAGAGTGGAACTATCGAGAGCAGCTCTCGGTAGTTCCACCGGTAACCCCTCAGAACAACGACAATGGCGAATCTATTCTTTTCAGTCTAGCGGCAAGTCTTGGCCGCCCTCACCCGCGCCAGCCGGCCACCGGTCTCGCGTCCCAACTGCTCGCTGATCCACAGCGACACATCGCACAGCGCATCGAGATCGACGCCGGTG
>CAZEVP010000080.1:0-12081 GCA_964515735.1 uncultured Verrucomicrobiaceae bacterium
CACACGCCGATGATGCAGCAATACCTGAAGATCAAGGCGGAACATCCGCACGAACTGGTCTTCTACCGCATGGGCGACTTCTACGAACTGTTCTTCGACGACGCGAAGAAAGCGGCGGACCTGCTCGACATCACGCTGACCGCGCGCGGCAAATCGGCCGGTGAGCCGATTCCAATGGCCGGCATCCCCCACCACGCGGTCGAAGGCTACCTGGCCAAGCTGGTGCGCGCCGGCGTCTCGGTCGCCATCGCCGAGCAGATCGGCGACCCCGAGACCAGCAAGGGGCCGGTCGAGCGCAAGGTCGTGCGCATCGTCACCCCCGGCACACTCTCCGACGAGGCGCTGCTCGACGAGCGCCGCGACAACCTGCTGATGGCGATTCACAGCGCCGGCCAGCGCTTCGGGATCGCCACTCTGGAGATCAGCTGCGGCCGCTTCTCGGTGTTCGAGGTCAACGGACTCGATGCGCTCGCCGCCGAATTGCAGCGGCTCGACCCAGCCGAGCTGCTGGTGCCGGACGGCCTCGACTGCGAGCCGTTGGCCAACCGCCGCGGCCTGCGCCGGCAGCCGCCGTGGCATTTCGAGCTGGAGAGCGCGCAGCGGCTGCTGGTGCAGCAGTTCGCCACGCACGACCTGCAGGGCTTCGGCGTCGACCACCTGCCGCTGGCACTCTGCGCCGCCGGCTGCCTGCTGCAGTACGCGCGCGACACGCAGCGCAGCAACCTGCCGCACGTGCGCGGGATCAACCACGAGCGGCGCGAGGAGAGCGTCGCGCTTGACGGCGCCACGCGTCGCAATCTCGAGATCGACACCAACCTCGGCGGCGGCAGCGAACACACACTGATGTGGGTGCTCGACCGCAGCCGCACCGCGATGGGCAGCCGCCTGCTGCGGCGCTGGCTGAACCGGCCGCTGCGCAAACGCGAAAAACTGGAAGCACGTCAACACGCGATCGCCGCATTGCTCGCCGACTACCGTTTCGAGGCGGTGCGCGAGGCGCTGAAACCGATCGGCGACATGGAGCGGATACTGACCCGCGTCGCGCTGCGCTCGGCGCGTCCGCGCGACCTGACGCGTCTGCAGCAATCGCTGGCCAGCCTGCCGGCGCTGCGCGCCAGCTGCGACGGTGTCGAAGCCGCGCTGATCGCCGAACTGCTCGAACACGCACCGGCATTCCCGCAGCTCGACGACCTGCTCACGCGCGCGCTGATCGACAACCCGCCGATGGTGATCCGCGACGGCGGCGTCATTCGCGACGGCTTCGACACTGAGCTCGACGAGCTGCGCAACCTCAGCAGCAACGCCGGCGACTACCTCGTCGACCTGGAGCGGCGCGAGCGCGAGCGCACCGGCATCACCACGCTGAAGGTCGGCTACAACCGCGTGCACGGCTACTACATCGAGATCAGCCGCGGCCAGTCCGCGCAGGCGCCGATCGACTACCAGCGCCGGCAGACACTGAAGAACGCCGAACGCTACATCACGCCGGAGCTGAAAGTATTCGAGGACAAGGCGCTGTCGGCGCAGAGCCGTGCGCTGGCGCGCGAGAAGGCGCTCTACGACGACCTGCTGGAACAGCTCAACGCCGAGCTGCTGGCACTGCAGGACGCCGCCGGCGCGATCGCCGAACTGGACGTGCTGACGACACTGGCCGAGCGCGCCGACGCACTCAACTTCTGCCAGCCGGAACTGCTCGAACAGGAGCTGATCGAGATCCGCGACGGCCGCCACCCGGTGGTCGAACAGGTGCTCGACGCGCCGTTCATCGCCAACGACGTCGCCTTCAGCGGCGAACGCCGGATGCTGGTCATCACCGGCCCGAACATGGGCGGCAAATCGACCTACATGCGCCAGACCGCGCTGATCGTGCTGCTGGCACACGTCGGCAGCTTCGTGCCGGCGAGCAGCGCGCGCATCGGCATCGTCGACCAGATCTTCACCCGCATCGGCTCCTCCGACGATCTCGCCGGCGGCCGTTCGACCTTCATGGTGGAGATGACCGAAACCGCCAACATCCTGCACAACGCCACCGCCCGCAGCCTGGTGCTGATGGACGAGATCGGCCGCGGCACCAGCACCTTCGACGGCCTGTCGCTGGCGTGGGCCGCCGCGATCCATCTGGTGGCGAAGGTGCGCGCCTTCACGCTGTTCGCGACCCACTACTTCGAGCTGACCGCGCTGCCCGAGGAGCACCCGCAGGCCGCCAACGTCCACCTCGATGCCACCGAGTACAACGACCACATCGTGTTCTTGCACACGATTCAGGAGGGACCGGCCAGCCGCTCCTACGGCCTGCAGGTGGCGAAACTGGCCGGCATTCCGGCACCGGTGGTCGCCGCCGCCAAACGCAAGCTGGAACAGCTGGAGCGCGATCGCGGCACCCACCCGGTGGCCGCGCCGGCGGGTGCACCGCGCCAGCCCGACCTGTTCGCCGCCGCGCCGCCATCGCCGGTGCTGCAGCGACTGGAGGAGATCGACCCCGACCAGCTGACGCCGCGACAGGCGCACGATCTCCTGTATGAGTTGAAAAGCATGTCGGAAATAGGCGAATAGCGCGCGTTTCCGCGATTGCGGCGCAGCTGCTAAAATCCGCGCCTCATCAAAACGGACCGGCCATCGGTCCGTCCCGGGCAGAACCGTGGCTGCTCCGGAGTACACACCAGTCGGCCGCTCGCGAGCCGCCGACGCAGACGAGGCCAGGCACCATGACGTTCGTAGTTGGGGAAAACTGTATCAAGTGCAAACACACCGACTGTGTGGAGGTCTGCCCGGTCGACTGTTTCTACGAGGGTCCCAACTTTCTCGTGATCCACCCCGACGAATGCATCGACTGTGCACTGTGCGAACCGGAGTGCCCGGTCGATGCCATCTTCTCCGAGGACGAACTGCCCGAGGACCAGCAGGTCTTCCTCGAACTGAACGCCGAGCTGGCACAGGTGTGGCCGAACCTCACCGAGAAGAAGGATGCGCCGGCGGATGCCGAGGAGTGGGATGGCGTGGCGGGCAAGCTGAAACTGCTGGAGCGCTGATCGAAGCACCGAATCAGTACCCGCAAAAACAGAAAAGCCGCTTTTCAGCGGCTTTTCTGTTTTTGGGCGATCTTTGATGCGAGCTCTCAGCTGAACAGCGCGTCGCTGGTCAGTCCGTGGCGTTCGAGAATCTCGCGCAGGCGGCGCAGCGCCTCGACCTGGATCTGGCGAACCCGCTCGCGGGTCAGGCCGATCTCGCGCCCCACCTCCTCCAGCGTGCTCGGCTCGAAGCCGCGCAGACCGAAACGGCGGGCGACCACCTCGCGCTGCTTCTCGGTCAGCTCGTCGAGCCACTCCGAGATGCTGGTGCGCATGTCGTCGTCCTGCAGCAGCTCGGCCGGGTCGCTGACCTGCTGGTCGGGAATGGTGTCGAGCAGCGATTTGTCGGAGTCGTAGCCGAGCGGCACGTCGACCGAGGTCACCCGCTCGTTGAGACCGAGCATCCGTTTGACATCCTCGACCGGCTTGTCGAGCAGATCGGCGATCTCCTCGGCCGACGGCTCGTGGTCGAGTTTCTGCGTCAGCTCACGCGCCGCGCGCAGATAGACGTTCAGCTCCTTGACCACGTGGATCGGCAGCCGGATCGTGCGCGTCTGGTTCATGATCGCGCGCTCGATGGTCTGGCGAATCCACCAGGTCGCGTAGGTCGAGAAGCGGAAACCGCGCTCGGGGTCGAATTTCTCGACGGCGCGGATCAGGCCGAGGTTGCCCTCTTCGATCAGGTCCAGCAGCGACAGGCCGCGGTTGATGTAGCGGCGGGCGATCTTGACGACGAGGCGCAGGTTGCTCTCGATCATGCGGCGGCGGCCGGCTTCATCGCCGCGCATCGCCAGACGCGCGTAGTGCACCTCTTCCTGCGGCGTCAGCAGCGCAGAGAAGCCAATCTCGTTCAGGTAGATCTGGGTCGCATCCAGTGTCTTCTGCAGACCGACCGTCTGGCTGACGCGGCCGGTGTAGGTGCGGGTCGCCTTCGGCGTCACGGCAGCGGGCTCGTCCTCGCTCTCCTCCTCGAGCAGCTCGGGTATCGCCAGCAGCGCATCGTCGGATGTCGGGCTTCCCCCGTCGAAATCGAGCTCTCCCATCCCAAGGACCCCATCCAGATCGTCGTTTGCCAAAACCTCGCCCCTGTCTGTCTGCATGATTCTTCCACCTAATGGTCGCTGTCGCTTGTTATGAACCGGCCGCGCTGGTCGCGGTGGCGCCTCGGCATCCCAATGCGTCGTGCTTTATTGCAGCGGCTTCCTGCTCGCCGTGCCCGCTGGATGGGGTAGATCGTTGGTGGCAACCACCGGCCGATCTGCCCGTCCCGACCTCTTACCTACCTGTCTCGGCCAATGGGCCAACAGCTTTAATCTGTGGCGCGCCATAATTCCGTCACTCAGTGCGCCGCGTCACAGGCTGGACGAACTCGATCTGAATAGCAATCCCCACCGGATGGCGATTGGCAAGCTCTTTGCGGCCCCGCCATACCCACCGATCCACTGGCCACCCCCATCGTCGCCATCGCCTGCTACCGGCTCGAACGATTCGATCGGGAGACCGTATCCGCGCTCTCCGCAGATCGCCAAACGGCACCTCATCCGCAGCCAGGCCATTGCCACTGCCGATTCAGGCCCCCGAAATGTTAGTGCCCGCAAACCGTCAAAATACCGATGTAGAAAGCACTGAAGGCAATGGCAGCGACACCGCGGCAGCTCCGACGAGCGCGACAGCACAGGTGCCAGCGGCCAGAACAGCCTTGCCGATGCATTGGTAACGCAAATAAGTAAGTTATTTTCGATAATTCCAAACAATATCAAGAAAACTGCTTAATTGACTGATTTCTATATGTATGCAGAGAAATAAACCTGTTTTCATCGGTTAGATGCAAGAGTAGAAAATTCAAATTTTGAATAATTTAATAATTTTTAATTCCAAAAAATTCCAACAAACTGCGGGATTTGCGACTTGTTTCAGCGCCGGATCACCCCTCCCAACAATGGAACGAAGCGCACCGCCGCCACATCGCGTCGCACCAGATCATCCACGTCGCGATCGACGACGACCAGTTGCTGCTCCTGTTCTCCCACCGGCATCACCAGACGCCCCCCCTCCGCCAGCTGGTCGACCAGCTCCTGCGGCACCTCGCGCGGCGCCGCGGCGCACAGGATCGCGTCGTACGGCGCCCGCTCCGGCAGGCCGAGCCGGCCATCGGAGAGGCGCAGCGACACATTGCGGATGCCGAGCGTGCGCAGCCGCTCACGCGCCTTGTCTTGCAGCGGCTGGATGCGCTCGACGCTGAGTACCTGCTCGACCCCCGGCATCTGCGCCAGAATCGCCGTCTGGTAACCGGAGCCGGTGCCGATCTCGAGAATGCGGCGCGGCGAGCGCCCCTCGAACAGCAGCTCGGTCATGCGCGCGACGATGTAGGGTTGCGAGATGGTCTGCTGGAAACCAATCGGTAGCGCGCTGTCCTCGTAGGCGCGGTGGGCCAGCGCTTCGTCGAGGAACAGATGGCGCGGCGTGCTGCGGATCAGCTCGAGCACGCGCGAGTCGCGAATGCCCTGCTCGGCCAGACGCTGAATCAGGCGATCGCGAGTCCGCTGCGAGGTCATGCCGATACCGTTGAACTGCTCGGGCTTCACGGGTTACTCCGCCATCTCCTGAATATCCTGCTCGTCGTCGAGCCGGGCCAATTCTCGCACGACGCTGGTCGCAAAACAGCCGCGCGGCAGCGTGAAACGCAGCCACAGCAGCGCGTCGGACAACTCCCACGCCAACGCCTGCGGGCACAGCCGCAGCGGACGCCGCTCGGCGTCGAGACCGGCGCGCTCCAGAGCCTCGCGCTCGGCGGCGAACGGCGCCAGCACGGCGCTCTCGCGCGCCGCCGCCTCCGCGGCCACGACCTGCTTGCCGGCTCGCCCCCACAGCGGCCCGCTCGGGTGGATGTCCCATTCGGCGAGCCGGCGCTCGATATCGGCGTCCAGCCCGGCCGCGAAGAAGCTGCCGCTGCCATCCAGCTGGAACAGCTCGCCATCGAGCGCCCGGCACCAGCTGCCGTCGGCGACACGCGCCGCCAGCACCGCGTTGAACAGCTGCGCACGCAGCACCGACAGATGCAGGCCGCGCTGCGCCGGCTTGATGCGCGGCGTTCCCTGCGCGACCCAGCGCTGAGCCAGCACCAGATTGCGTCCGTCGCGTCCGAAACGCTGCGCGCCGAAATAGTTCGGCACGCCGTCGACACCGATCCGCTGCAACCGCTGTTCGAGCGCCGCGAGGTCGCCGCACACGTCGCGCAGCGCGATGGTGAAGGCGTTGGCGCGGTGGCTGCCACGACGAAGCTTGCGCGAATGGCGCTCGCGGCGAAGCAGCCGCAGGTCAGGATCGCCCCAACCGGACCAGTCGACGTCGCGCCCAGGCAAATGCAGGCTGAACCACTGCCGGGTCAGCGCCTGCCGATCCTTCAGGCCGGCCCACGAGATGTCGGCCTCGCGCACGCCGGCATACGTCGCCAGCCGCTTCGCCGCATCGACGGTGTTCAGCCCGGCTTTCTCGACCCACAGAAAAAGATGCTCGCCGGCGCCATCGGGCTCGAACCCGAGAATCTCCTCGACCTCGAAATCCTGCGGCGACTGCTTCAGCTGCGCCGTCACCGGCGGCTCGCCCCAGGCGCGCGGCCACGCCGGCAGCGTCAACCCACCGACTCCAGCAGCACGACGGCATGGGCCGCCAGCCCTTCGCGGCGGCCAACGTAGCCGAGCTTCTCGGTGGTCGTCGCCTTGACGTTGACGCGGTCGATACCGCTCTCGAGATCGGCGGCGATGTTGGCGCGCATCTGCGCGGTGAACGGCGCCACGCGCGGCGCCTGCGCCAGCAGCGTCAGGTCGGCATTGCCGAGGCGATAGCCCTGCCGTTTCACCAGCGCGTAGGTGTGGCGCAGCAGCACCCGGCTGTCGGCACCTTCATAGGCCGGATCGGTATCGGGAAAGTGCTGGCCGATGTCGCCGAGCGCGCAGGCGCCGAGCAGCGCGTCGCACAGCGCATGCAGCAGTACGTCGCCATCGGAGTGGGCAACGACACCGCGCTCGTGCGCGATGGTGACACCACCGAGCACGACGGCATCGCCATCGCCGAAGCGATGCACGTCGAAACCGTGGCCGATACGCAGGGACATGACACTCACTCCACGGTGGAATCGCCGGCATCGGCGAACAGATCGGACAGATAGTACCCGGCCAGCGCCAGATCTTCGCGCCGGGTGATCTTGATGTTGCGACGCGAGCCGTCGACCAGCTGTGGCACATGACCCGCCAGTTCGACCGCCTGCGCTTCGTCGGTCACCAGCCGCCCCTGAGTCAGCGCGTCAGAGAGGGCTTCGCGCAACAGCGCATAGCGGAACAGCTGTGGCGTCAATGCCGCCCACAGCAGCGAACGGTCGACGGTCTCGACCACCCGCCCGTCCGCATCGGCGCGTTTCAGCGTATCGCTGACCGGCGCCGCCAGCAGGCCGCCGACCGGGTGGTCGAGCAGTGCATCGAGCAGCCGTTCGATATCGGCGCGCGGACAGCACGGGCGCGCCACGTCGTGTACCAGCACCCAGTCGGGTTCGTCGCCGCGCAGCGCGGCCAGACCGTTCAGTACCGAATGGCAGCGCTCGTCGCCGCCGGTCGCGATGACGATGCGGGCATCGCCGCACAGCGGCAGCGCGCGCCAGCGCTGATCGTCGGCGGCAACCACCAGCACAATGCGATCGATACGGTCGATCGACAGCAGCAGCTGCAGCGTCCGCTCGAGCACGGTGCGACCGTGCAGCGACAGGTACTGCTTCGGCAGCTCGCCGCCGAAACGGCGACCGCTGCCGGCGGCGGGAACGACCGCACAGAGACGGGGGGGACGATTGACGGTCATCGGCGACGACGGATCAGTCGAAGCGGGTGGTGACGAACTGCCGGCTGGTGGCGATGACCTCGCCCAGTTCGCGGCAGACGTGCTCCCACACCTCGCGCTCGTCGCGATTGTCGGGCGGGATGGTCTGGCCGATCACGTCGGCGGTGGCGGTGAGCAGCCCCTGATAGAAGTCGGGAGGAATCCGCAGCGTATCGCCGTGATGCGGCACCGAGCCCAGCAGCAGGATCTCCACCTCGCCCGGCGACTCGACCCAGTTCATCAGGCAGTACAGCGAGCGCTCCACCATCTCGCCTTCGAGGCGGGCATGATCGCAGGGGCTGTGCGTCTGGAAATGGGCCTGCGCTTCGGGAAAACGCTGGTAGTAGAGCGCCATCACCAGCGGCGTGACATCGTTCAGGCTGTCGGCGGCGCGGGTCAGTATGCTCTCGACACAGGTGACCTTATCCGGTTGATTCATGATCCCTCCTCCCGGTGCGCTTCGAATCGTCACCGGATACCTTCAGGCAATGTCGTCGAACAGCCGGACGGTCACTGTTTCTTGTTCTTGCCGTCATCGACGATCAGGTAAAAGGTCTCGTCGCGCTTGATCATGCCCAATCCATCGCGGGCGCGCTCTTCGACGGCTTCCAGCCCCGATTTCAGACTCTGCACTTCATTTTCGAGGCGTTGATTGCGCTGTTTCAGCTTGTCGTTCTGTTCGCGCTGCGCGGCGATCTCGCGCTTGTGCCCCGCCACCTCGGCGAAGCTGCCGGCGCCGACCCAGAGCCGGTACTGCAACACCAGCAGCAGCGACAGCAGCACGATGTTGAGCCAGCGCATCAGCATGATGGTCCGCCCGGGCGGTGGGCCGGAACGGCCCGCTGGCCGCCCCGGGAATGGCGTGCGCTACTCAGGACCTGAACTCGGCGCGACCGCGATACGGCGCCGCGCTGCCCAGCTCCGCCTCGATGCGCAGCAGGCGGTTGTACTTGGCGACGCGATCGGAGCGGCACAGCGAACCGGTCTTGATCTGGCCGGCCGCGGTGGCGACGGCGAGATCGGCGATGGTCGTGTCCTCGGTCTCGCCGGAACGGTGCGAGATCACCGCGGTGTAGCCGGCCGCCTTGGCCATGCGGATCGCATCCAGCGTCTCGGACAGCGAACCGATCTGGTTGAACTTGATCAGGATCGAGTTGGCGATGCCGTTGTCGATGCCGCGCTTGAGGATCTTCGTGTTGGTGACGAACAGGTCGTCGCCGACCAGCTGCACCTTGCTGCCGGCCTTCTTCGTCAGATCGGCCCAGCCGTCCCAGTCGCTCTCGTCCATGCCGTCCTCGATCGACAGGATCGGGTACTTGCCGGCCAGTGCGGTCAGGTAGTCGGCAAACTCGCTGGAGGTGAAGACCTTGCCCTCACCGGCCAGATCGTATTTGCCGTCCTTGTAGAACTCGCTCGCCGCGCAGTCGAGCGCCAGCGTGACTTGCTTGCCGAGCTGATAGCCGGCAGCGGCGATCGCCTCGTTGATCACTTCGATGGCCGACTCGTTCGACGGCAGGTTCGGCGCGAAACCGCCCTCGTCGCCGACTGCGGTGTTGAGGCCACGCGCGTGCAGCACCTTCTTCAGGCTGTGGAAGATCTCGGCGCCGACGCGCAGCGCCTCGGCGAAGTTCGGCGCCGCCACCGGCTGCACCATGAACTCCTGGATGTCGACGTTGTTGTCGGCGTGCTCGCCGCCGTTGAGGATGTTCATCATCGGCACCGGCATCGTGAACTGGCCGGGCGTGCCGTTCAGTTCGGCGATGTGGCGATAGAGCGGAATCCTGCGCGAGATCGCCGCTGCTTTCGCCGCGGCCAGCGACACGGCGAGGATGGCGTTGGCACCGAGCTTGCCTTTGTTGTCGGTGCCGTCGGCCTCGATCATCAGGTTGTCGAGCGCGCGCTGTTCGTAAGCGCTTTTACCTTTCAGCAGCGAAGCGATGGTGGTGTTGACGTTGTTCACCGCCGTCAGCACGCCCTTGCCGAGATAACGCGACTTGTCGCCGTCGCGCAGTTCGAGCGCCTCGCGCGAACCGGTGGAGGCGCCGGACGGTGCGCAGGCGCTGCCGATGCTGCCGTCGGCCAGTACGACGTCGGCCTGCACCGTCGGGTTGCCGCGCGAATCGAGCACCTCGAACGCCTTGATCTCAACGATTTCTGCCATCACTGCTACTCCATGTCGTAAAAGGTTTCGTGAACCGGAAATCCGTCAGCGGATTTCCAGCGGCGAGAAGCTTTTCACCAGATCGTCGATCGCCTTCATCTGCGTCAGGAACGGCTCGAGCTGGTCGAGCGGCAGCGCGCAGGGGCCGTCGCACAGCGCCTTGTCCGGATCGGGATGCGCTTCGAGGAACAGCCCGGCGATGCCCTGCGACATGCCGGCGCGGCCGAGCTCGACCACCTGCTGGCGACGACCGCCAGCGGAGTCGCTGCGCCCGCCGGGCATCTGCAGCGAATGAGTGACGTCGAAGAACACCGGGTATTCGAACTGCTTCATGATGCCGAAGCCGAGCATGTCGACGACGAGGTTGTTGTAGCCGAAGCTGCTGCCGCGCTCGCACAGGATCAGGCGGTCGTTACCGGCTTCCTCGCACTTGCGCAGGATGTGGCGCATCTCGTGCGGTGCCAGGAACTGTGCCTTCTTGATGTTGATCGCAGCCCTGGTCTTCGCCATCGCAACGACCAGATCGGTCTGGCGCGACAGGAACGCCGGCAGCTGGATGATGTCGCAGACCTCGGCCACCGGCTGTGCCTGAGACGGCTCATGCACATCGGTGATGACCGGCACGTTGAAGGTGCGCTTGATCTCCTCGAAGATCTTCAGGCCGGCGTCGAGACCGGGGCCGCGAAACGAGGTGATCGACGAGCGGTTGGCCTTGTCGAAGCTGGCCTTGAACACATACGGAATCTTCAGCTTGCCGCAGACCGTCACGTACTTCTCGGCGACCTGCATGGCGAGGTCGCGCGACTCCAGCACGTTCATGCCGCCGAACAGCGCGAACGGTCTGTCGTTGGCGAACTGGAGTGAACCGACCTGAACCGTCTTCTGCGCCATCACTGCTCTCCCGCCGTGCCCTGATGGTGGCGATGCGCGGCGCCGATGAAGCCGATGAACAGCGGATGGCCGTCGCGCGGTGTCGAGGTGAATTCCGGGTGGAACTGGCAGCCGACGAACCACGGATGGTCCGGCAGCTCGACCATCTCGACCAGCGTGTCGTCGGCCGACCAGCCGCCGATGCGCAGGCCGGCCTGCTGCAGCCGGTCGACGTAGTTGTTGTTGACCTCGTAGCGGTGGCGATGGCGTTCGAGAATGACCTTCTTGCCATACAGATCGCGCGCCCTCGAACCATCGACCAGCCGGCACTCCTGGCCGCCGAGCCGCATCGTGCCACCGAGATCGGCGCTCTCGTCGCGGCGCTCGGTCTTGCCTTCGGCATCGATCCACTCGGTGATCAGCGCGATGACCGGATGCGCCGCCCGCGTGTCGAACTCGGTGCTGTTGGCGCCGGTCAGGCCGGCGACGTCGCGCGCGTACTCGATGACGGCAACCTGCATGCCGAGACAGATGCCGAAATAGGGAATGCGGTTCTCGCGCGCGAACCTGACCGCGGCGATCTTGCCCTCGACGCCGCGCGAACCGAAGCCACCCGGCACCAGAATGCCGTCCTTGCCGCGCAGGCACTCGATGCCGTCGTCGATGATGGTCTCGGAATCGATGTACTCGATGTTGACCTTGACGTGGTGATGGATGCCGGCGTGCTTCAGCGCTTCGTTGACCGACTTGTAGGCGTCGATCAGATCGGTGTACTTGCCGACCATCGCGATCTCGACGCTGCCGGCGCTCGGGTCCAGCTCGCCGTCGATGACGCGATCCCACTCGGACAGATCGGCCGGCGGGCAGTCGAGCTGGAAGCGCTCGACCACGATCTGGTCGAGGCCGTAGTGCTGCAGCAGCGACGGAATGCGGTAGATCGTGTCGGCATCCGGCAGCGGGATGACGGCGCGCTCCTCGACGTTGGTGAACAGCGCGATCTTGCGGCGCGAGCTCTCGTCGACCTCGTGGTCGGAGCGGCACAGCAGGATGTCCGGTTGCAGGCCGATCGAGCGCATCTCCTTGACCGAGTGCTGGGTCGGCTTGGTCTTGGTCTCG
>CAZEVP010000081.1:0-11649 GCA_964515735.1 uncultured Verrucomicrobiaceae bacterium
ACACGCCAACCCATCCAGTACAGGTTTCAATCCACGCGCCTGCATGAGGCGCGACACATCGGGCGCGTGAAGACCCTCCGCGCTGCGATTGTTTCAATCCACGCGCCTGCATGAGGCGCGACGCCAGGTTTTCCTGATCGTTAACGTCGTAGCTGCGGTTTCAATCCACGCGCCTGCATGAGGCGCGACCGCCATCGAACCGGGTCAATGCGTGCGCGCGTCGGTTTCAATCCACGCGCCTGCATGAGGCGCGACTCCACTGGATGCAGGCTCGCTACCGGAAGGGCGAGTTTCAATCCACGCGCCTGCATGAGGCGCGACAGCAGTAGCGATAAAACTTTCCGACAGGGCGGATGTTTCAATCCACGCGCCTGCATGAGGCGCGACATGGACGCCTCGGCAATCGGCTTTGCCGAAGCCCCGTTTCAATCCACGCGCCTGCATGAGGCGCGACACGCCCGCATCCTGATAACGCGAGCCTACTCGATCGTTTCAATCCACGCGCCTGCATGAGGCGCGACGAAACAGGCTCTCCGGCCTTACGCAGATGCACATGTTTCAATCCACGCGCCTGCATGAGGCGCGACCGGCTTCGGCGCTCAGTTTGACGATCTCGAAATCAGTTTCAATCCACGCGCCTGCATGAGGCGCGACCTCAAAAATGCTGCTCATGTCCGCACCTGCATTTGTTTCAATCCACGCGCCTGCATGAGGCGCGACCAGATCGCGGATAGCGGCTTCGATCCTGACGGGCGGTTTCAATCCACGCGCCTGCATGAGGCGCGACGTGCTCGCGGGAACTCATCACCCACAATGCCGGTGTTTCAATCCACGCGCCTGCATGAGGCGCGACCGGTCGCCGGGTAACCCATGCGCTCACCAGCGCGGTTTCAATCCACGCGCCTGCATGAGGCGCGACCGCGAAGGCGCCCTCCAGTTTTGCCGACTTCGGCGGGTTTCAATCCACGCGCCTGCATGAGGCGCGACGGCGCTTTAGCGTGCTCGCGATCAACTGCTGTTGTTTCAATCCACGCGCCTGCATGAGGCGCGACCTATGCGGATGCTTCAACGCCTCCCGACCATTCAGTTTCAATCCACGCGCCTGCATGAGGCGCGACACGATCTGAAACCTGTTCGAAACAAGAACCTATCCGTTTCAATCCACGCGCCTGCATGAGGCGCGACGCAAGAGCGCGACGATCTGATCGACATTCTGCGCGGTTTCAATCCACGCGCCTGCATGAGGCGCGACCGCCGTGGTCAGGTCCAGCCCCTCGACGACGTTGGTGTTTCAATCCACGCGCCTGCATGAGGCGCGACAGTTCTGGGCGAAACTGAACGGGTAGGAGTTCATGTTTCAATCCACGCGCCTGCATGAGGCGCGACGTGGCGTAGATGCAGGATGTCCGCAGCCTCGACCAGTTTCAATCCACGCGCCTGCATGAGGCGCGACCGCCGTGGTCAGGTCCAGCCCCTCGGCGACGTTGGTGTTTCAATCCACGCGCCTGCATGAGGCGCGACGGAATGCCCATGCAAGACGTCGCAGAAATCGCCCAGTTTCAATCCACGCGCCTGCATGAGGCGCGACAAATGATCGGGCGCGGCCTGCGCACGGCGGAAGGGTTTCAATCCACGCGCCTGCATGAGGCGCGACGTGGTCGACCGAATCAGGGAGATACCCGTATGCGTCGTTTCAATCCACGCGCCTGCATGAGGCGCGACCGCACAGCAGACGCGAATGCGCGACGTTGCAGGCGTTTCAATCCACGCGCCTGCATGAGGCGCGACCCTGAAGCTTTCATTCGGGCAGCGCGTGGCGGAAGTTTCAATCCACGCGCCTGCATGAGGCGCGACGTTCTTCGGCGAGGGCACGCGGGAGATCACGGCGGTTTCAATCCACGCGCCTGCATGAGGCGCGACGAGAAAAGTCTGAGGTATTACGAAGCTGCAGGGGGTTTCAATCCACGCGCCTGCATGAGGCGCGACCGGTCGATCTGTGCGCGCATCCACTTGGCCGCTTTCAGTTTCAATCCACGCGCCTGCATGAGGCGCGACCGACCACGGGCGTCCTCGTTGAACGAGGCAGACTTGTTTCAATCCACGCGCCTGCATGAGGCGCGACGTGCACAACCTGCGCGACTGGATCGGAGAGGATGCGTTTCAATCCACGCGCCTGCATGAGGCGCGACCGAGAGACGCCCTGATGCCGGGCACCTATTAAGCCGTTTCAATCCACGCGCCTGCATGAGGCGCGACTGCCCACTGATCCGCTGGTTGTTCTGTTCGGGTTGTTTCAATCCACGCGCCTGCATGAGGCGCGACACATGTCTCCGCCTCGCTGTTGGCCTACACGGCAGTTTCAATCCACGCGCCTGCATGAGGCGCGACATCGGCTTCGACGAGTGGAACGCGACTGACCTTGCGTTTCAATCCACGCGCCTGCATGAGGCGCGACCCGAGCACGGCGGCCAGGGTGGAGCGTTTCATTCGTTTCAATCCACGCGCCTGCATGAGGCGCGACGTCACAGGGGCAGACCGATGCAGCCTGATCAGAAACGTTTCAATCCACGCGCCTGCATGAGGCGCGACGAGCCGGCCGCGCCGTACCCGTGTTGTCGCTCGCCGTTTCAATCCACGCGCCTGCATGAGGCGCGACGAACAACGACTTATACGAACTCTCGATGCTGTTGTTTCAATCCACGCGCCTGCATGAGGCGCGACCTCGAATACACAGTTAGAGGGCAATGCGATGATCTTGTTTCAATCCACGCGCCTGCATGAGGCGCGACTGTGTTCTGTCGCCGTCTTTCCGCGCAGCCCACTGTTTCAATCCACGCGCCTGCATGAGGCGCGACTTGCCCAACCGCCGGTAGCCGCACCCCATGCGCCAGTTTCAATCCACGCGCCTGCATGAGGCGCGACCAGCGGCGAATCGCTGGATGCGGCGATCAACAAGGTGTTTCAATCCACGCGCCTGCATGAGGCGCGACTCCCCAGGCCCTGCAGCTCTATTACGACTCGCTAGTTTCAATCCACGCGCCTGCATGAGGCGCGACGTGCAACAGCCAACTTCGACTCCAGATCACGGTAGTTTCAATCCACGCGCCTGCATGAGGCGCGACCTGGCTGCCGAATCTGCAGCAACGCTGACAGCGGTTTCAATCCACGCGCCTGCATGAGGCGCGACTTCAGCGGGTTGCGCGTGGCCGGCAACAGGCGATTGTTTCAATCCACGCGCCTGCATGAGGCGCGACATCCGGCCGCTCCAGCTCATAGCCCCGGTATTCCTGTTTCAATCCACGCGCCTGCATGAGGCGCGACAGCCTCACCGCCTCATCCGCAGGGGCGGGGTGGGCGTTTCAATCCACGCGCCTGCATGAGGCGCGACGACTGCATCTTTGCAGTCCCTCTCGGCGCGCCGGTTTCAATCCACGCGCCTGCATGAGGCGCGACTGTTCTTGAGCCCGTCAGCCGATTGGCTTGCGATGTTTCAATCCACGCGCCTGCATGAGGCGCGACGAGATTGCAGCCATCTTCTGCGGGTCTTGCAGTACAGTTTCAATCCACGCGCCTGCATGAGGCGCGACGCATAGGTGGCGGGGCCGTCGGCGAACGTCTCGCAGTTTCAATCCACGCGCCTGCATGAGGCGCGACGCCCAACCCCCCGTACTGCCGCGCCGGGAATGAGTGTTTCAATCCACGCGCCTGCATGAGGCGCGACAGTCCGGACGCCGGACAAGTCGGGGTGCGTCGGCGCGTTTCAATCCACGCGCCTGCATGAGGCGCGACCGAGCGAGATTTCGACGAGGTACAGCGGATCAGTGTTTCAATCCACGCGCCTGCATGAGGCGCGACGCAGTGGACGCCGGCCGGTTCAGGCGCTTGATCCGGTTTCAATCCACGCGCCTGCATGAGGCGCGACGGCAATGCAGTTCGTGCTGCCATGCTCCAGTGGCTGTTTCAATCCACGCGCCTGCATGAGGCGCGACGAAATGCCGGCGCCTTTGTTGACCCAATCGCCGCCGTTTCAATCCACGCGCCTGCATGAGGCGCGACCTCCGCCGCCGAGCATGTTGCCGGCATTGCCGCCGTTTCAATCCACGCGCCTGCATGAGGCGCGACGTCCATCGCCGGCGCGAGCTGCATCAGCGCGACGTTTCAATCCACGCGCCTGCATGAGGCGCGACCTGCCCGAGGACGGCCGCCGCTTCGTCACAATGGTTTCAATCCACGCGCCTGCATGAGGCGCGACCAGCGTAGACTTTTGCGCCAGTGGCTAGCGCATTGTTTCAATCCACGCGCCTGCATGAGGCGCGACGATTGCAGAGCGGCGGCGCGAGCCGGCGGCGCGGGTTTCAATCCACGCGCCTGCATGAGGCGCGACCCGTGGTCAGGTCCAGCCCCTCGACGACGTTGGTGTTTCAATCCACGCGCCTGCATGAGGCGCGACGATGATCGGCGTCGCACTGCTGCCGGTGCTGATGTTTCAATCCACGCGCCTGCATGAGGCGCGACCTGCATTGCAGGGTGGTAGCTCTTCGTGCCCTGGATGTTTCAATCCACGCGCCTGCATGAGGCGCGACGAAATGCCGGCGCCTTTGTTGACCCAATCGCCGCCGTTTCAATCCACGCGCCTGCATGAGGCGCGACGAGTTGAATCCGGCAAGGGCATCATCCCCGAGCTGTTTCAATCCACGCGCCTGCATGAGGCGCGACCCGAAATAGCCCGCAACAATCAGCCCAGCAACGGTGTTTCAATCCACGCGCCTGCATGAGGCGCGACTCAGGCTGGAGTGATGAGCGCATACCGACGCACGCGTTTCAATCCACGCGCCTGCATGAGGCGCGACGATCAACCCTACTACCTCTCGACACGCCAGACCGTGTTTCAATCCACGCGCCTGCATGAGGCGCGACTCGCGGCAGCCGCGATCCAGCCAACAACCGGCACTGTTTCAATCCACGCGCCTGCATGAGGCGCGACCACGTCCGGACCAGGGCTCGGCGCATCGCCAGCTGTTTCAATCCACGCGCCTGCATGAGGCGCGACTGGACCCAAAGCAGTACGCTCACCCCATCCTCCGGTTTCAATCCACGCGCCTGCATGAGGCGCGACGATGCTGTATGCGGCCAGAATCACGAGGCAGAGAAGTTTCAATCCACGCGCCTGCATGAGGCGCGACATCGCCAAGCCGGGCCACCCGCCAGCAAGGGCAAGTTTCAATCCACGCGCCTGCATGAGGCGCGACTTCCAGTTCGTCGAGATTTTCAGCGCGGCCGAGTTGTTTCAATCCACGCGCCTGCATGAGGCGCGACACGCCTTTTGCTAACCCAGCCACGTTCTCGGCCACGTTTCAATCCACGCGCCTGCATGAGGCGCGACCCCGATGGGGCGGGGAGAGTCGCGATCCCGACACGAGTTTCAATCCACGCGCCTGCATGAGGCGCGACAAAGTGGGCGAGTTCCAGCAGTCCGGCGGCGGCGGTTTCAATCCACGCGCCTGCATGAGGCGCGACTGCCCAACCGCCGGTAGCCGCACCCCATGCGCCAGTTTCAATCCACGCGCCTGCATGAGGCGCGACGCCGCCGCTCCTTCATCCGCAGCTCGTGCTCGCGCAGTTTCAATCCACGCGCCTGCATGAGGCGCGACACGAGATGGCGACGACCATCGACGAAATCAAACGTGTTTCAATCCACGCGCCTGCATGAGGCGCGACCGGCGAGTATCGGCGATTTCGAGTCCGAGCACTCGTTTCAATCCACGCGCCTGCATGAGGCGCGACGGTGTCGTCTGATCGGGAGATAGCCGCCTCGCTGGTTTCAATCCACGCGCCTGCATGAGGCGCGACCTGCCCGAGGACGGCCGCCGCTTCGTCATAATGGTTTCAATCCACGCGCCTGCATGAGGCGCGACGCTGAACAATCGCAGGCGCGAATCCGCACAATTTGTTTCAATCCACGCGCCTGCATGAGGCGCGACGCTTTGCGACGCGACCCGATTGGGTTAATCAGCAGTTTCAATCCACGCGCCTGCATGAGGCGCGACGTCTGCGCCGATATTGTTAGGGTCAATCTGCCGCTGTTTCAATCCACGCGCCTGCATGAGGCGCGACCGGGTGACGCCCGGGATGGCCTGGCGCCGCCCCTCGGGTTTCAATCCACGCGCCTGCATGAGGCGCGACCTATTGCCGAAGATATTGGTCTGGTGCCGGTTGGAATGTTTCAATCCACGCGCCTGCATGAGGCGCGACCCAGCTGCCGGCCGACGACCCGAGGGCATTTGCATGTTTCAATCCACGCGCCTGCATGAGGCGCGACTGAGTCATGGGTGCGCGCGGTGCGGATGGTCGCGGTTTCAATCCACGCGCCTGCATGAGGCGCGACTTGGCCTAAAAGTGTCGAGCGGCGACGGCGTGCTGTTGTTTCAATCCACGCGCCTGCATGAGGCGCGACCATTCGGGGTCTGTGCCGGCGGGGTTCGTCGCGTGGTTTCAATCCACGCGCCTGCATGAGGCGCGACTATATATGCGGATTCCGCGCATTGCAATAGGCGGGTTTCAATCCACGCGCCTGCATGAGGCGCGACTGGTATGGGTGCAACGTGAGTCGGCTTGATCTGCAGTTTCAATCCACGCGCCTGCATGAGGCGCGACCGCGCAAGAGTAACCTCTTGTTCCTGTAGACGAAAGATCACAGAAATCGCGAACCACACCGCAGTCGATATAAATGGAAGGGACTCTCTACATATGAAGATAGAGATTCCTTGTTCGCCAAGGGGTTATATGAACGCGAACCTACCAGAGATTTGGCGACCGCTTTGGGTTCGCGCTGTCAAAGAACCAGCGGGCCATTCAAATCTCGCGAGGGCTTGGCACCAATATGCTCCACCTTGCCCTGCCAATTGGCGCCCAAGTGGTAAAAACGAAGGCTATCCACATCCGGATCGATCAGATCAAATAAGCGCTGCTTGAGAACCACCCACCGGGCAGGATCAACCTCTATCTCGAAGACTGAAAATTGCACCCGCTGCCCATAATCCTGACACGCCTTGGAGATGCGGCGTAGACGCCTGTCCCCGCCGGGGCTTGTGGTACTGACGTCGTAGCTCACCAGAATCATCATAGCGACTTACTTCCACAGGAACGGCGGATAGGCATCCAGATCACCCCGTAGATGACGAGCCAGCAACTGTGCCTGAAGAAATGGCAGGAGTCCGATTTCAACCTTTTCATCCAGAAAAACGTGTCGCAACTGTTCGCGCTTTCTCTCCTGATATGCCGTCAAGACCGTCTTTCTCGCTTCATCTTTCAGCAGCACTGCGCCGTTGTCGAATGTCCTGAAATCGCGCTCATCCAATTGCCGGCGATTGATCAGTGAAAGCGCCAAACGCTCGCCCAACAGAGGACGGAACTCCTCCGCCAGGTCCAATGCAAGACTTGGACGCCCCGGCCGGTCGCGATGGAGAAAGCCGACTGCGGGGTCGAGCCCCACCGTCTCCAGTGCAGACCGGCAATCGTGGATCAACAACGTGTAGAGAAAAGACAGTAATGCGTTGAACCCATCTCGTGGAGGCCGCCGACTGCGGCCACTGAACCGCAGTAGTGGGGACCCCGCCAACACCAGCTGGTCAAACACGCCAAAGTAGGCTTGTGCGGCCTCCCCCTCCAGACCGCGCAGCAAATTCACATCATGCTCAACCAGCAAGCGCTGTGGAATTCGCTTCAACCGCTTCAGCACCTGCTGAAAGGCAGTCATATCGGTCAACTTGGTGCCGTGATCACGCCAGCCTCGGGCCAGCACCGCCCGTTGATTGTGTATCTTTCCGACCAGCAGGTTACGCACGATGGCTGCACAACCCTCTGGGTCGTCGCTGCGCCGATACTGCTCACGGCGCAGCAGCACATTACCGGACACCGGCCCTTCGACCCTGGCCAAAAAACGACCATACGGCGTCATATAGCTGATCGTGATGCCCTGCCCAGCGCAATAACCAAGCAACTGAGGAGAGACTGACACCCGACCGAGGCAGACCAGACCCTCCAGCATATGTACTGGAATTCGCGCGCGGGTTTCACGCTCGACCTCCATGACGATGTTCTCACCATCCTTGCGCAACCACGCACCTTCGGTAGTGACGTAGAGAGTATTGAGTTGGCGGCGCATTCAATCCTCCAGATGTGCACGCAGCCAATCGGAGACGCCACGCCCCCGTTCTATCCAACGCGGCTGACACAAATCAATCAGTGAGCAAGCATCGCAACGCCTTGCTTCGTACTGTGCCGATGGCGTGATGCCGGATAGGATCATCACGCGAGTCTCCTGCACGACCTTCCGAGTCAACTCGCGCAACTCTTCGTCGAAAACCACATCCTTGCGGCGCCGGGTTTGGCCGTAAAACAATGCCCCATCTGGCACAGATACGTTCAGCATGGACTCCAGGCACAGCGCTTGCGCGCACAACTGCACTTCATCCGCACGATGCCTCTTGGGCGCCCCCCGCTTATATTCGACCGGAAATGCGCGCTCCCCTCCCTCATGGCAGTGAAACTCCACCACATCTGCAATTCCCGTGATGCCCAGCTCCGCGTCGAGCAAAGGCATCGCCGAAACCGTGCGCACCCCTTTCCGCGATTCCACCTTCGGGCGGTCGGCGCGCTCATGCAGCAATCGACCTTCCGCCGTGTGCCTACTCTCCGCCCACTGCCGCTCCACATGGATCAACGCGCATTGGCGCGGACAATAGAGGTAGTGCTGAAGAGCGGAGATCGGAATGAGATCATCGTCCATGGCTCCGCCCTTCCCACAGGTCACAGAACTTCCGTCACACTCACACCCGCCGGCACCTTCTCGCTATCAATGATGACTCGATAGTCCGAGAAGCTTCGGGCTGGCGTATCGCTTGCCGAGTCGACACGTTCAACCTTGACCGTATCAAACAGCACATGCGCCGGCGCATTCCCCATGACGTTTTCGTGCTCGAAGACGATCAGCTTGCGGGCCGACATCTCACCGCGCGCCGCCGAACGGTCGTGTTCGAACAAATTGACAAGGGCACGCCACAATAGTGCGAGGTCGTCGTCGGAAAATCCGGTGCGTTCGGCCAGCTTCGCCGAGATGAAACCGTGTGCCCGGTATAAGCCATAAGGCACGATATGCTTACGTCCCATCTCGCCCTCTTCCTTATCAACATCAGAAACACGAGTGATAGCGATTTCCAACGGAACTATGGGCTCAATGCTCGTTGAAAACGCCAGCTGAACTGGCCCTTTTATTTGCCCGGCATTTGGCCCAGTAGACATAACAGCACCAAAGGTACGAATATCGAAATAATTTTCACATAACCATTTCTGTGCTGTACCAACTTCCTCCCTCGATCGGCTTTTCGCCTTATCTCTATCCCACTTCCCCTCCGACTTTTTGTATGTCGGCAGGCTATTTACCTCATAAGCCTCCGCAATCAGAGGATTTAAGGGGGTTCGCTCTTGGACAAAAATATTTAACCCCTCACCACCGACAAGCTGGACGTAATTTCGAATCTTTCGCTTGAGCGCCACATCGGTAACCAGCCCTTTATTGGTCTCCGGGTCCAGTCTCGGCAGGTTTCCGGCGTCCGGATCGCCGTTCGGGTTACCGTTGGCGACGTCGAATAGATAAACAAATTCATAGCGATTCTGAATGGCGCTCATTGATCATCTCCTTCCGGATCGTTGTCATCGCTTCCTTCCTGCGCTTCCTTGCCTGCAAAGCGCGCTTTGGTCTGGTGGTAATAGCCGATGGCGAAGTGCCCCTGCGCCTCGATGCCGAGGCTTTTTGGAAAGGCCGTACCAAGTAGGTCGATGATTTCGCCGATTTCATTTTCCAGCCCCCTCGCATGATGGGGCTTATCCTTTCGCACCTTGCTCAAGTGGTGCTGCACGTTACGCAGCAACACTGGAAACACGCTAGCCGGAGTCGCGGATGCCGCGCCGTAGTAGCGGTCACGAATGGTGGCATTGACCTTGTCACCCAAGGCCTTTTTCTGAACATTCTCCAGTACGGAGAACAGACGTCCCAGCAGGTAACCGGGATCGGTGTTGCTCTGATCAAGACTCACCGGAGGTACTCCTTTCTTGGATTGATTTCCTTGCTTATCGCCTAGCCGCGCAGTGCGGGCCAGAACACCTTTACACAACGCTACACGCACACCTGAAATCTCCCCGTCCGCCCGCATACGCATGATGAGGTTGGTCAGAAGAGTTCGTGGGTATGGGTAGCCGGTCAGAACGGCGCGGGTCATCTCCCCCGCCAACAACGGTGATACTGCCTTGCCGTCGTACTCACCTCGATCGCCCTTCCTGCGATAGGGTCCGGTTACTTCGACCAGATAACGGATAGTGGGCGGACGGCTCCACGGCAATGGCTGCAGCTCAAGGTCACGGAAATGCCATGCCAAGCGTTCGGCGAACTGCTGCAGGGTTCCGGTTTCCCAGAAACGGATCGACAGGCGCGAGGCATTTGGCGCAAGGCCGAGCACGAAAATCTGCGTACCGCCGTCAAGATTCGGATCAAGTTCATGCAGCGGAATCCCCTGCCTGACCTTCTCTAACGCATCGTGCAATTTTCCGGTTTCACGCCCATCGTCGCCCCTCGGGTCGATGAACGCAGCAAACAAATCTTCGGTTGCCTGTGCATGGGCGCTGTCATTGGCCTGCGCCCAGAACACCACGGTTGCATCACCGATTTGCAGGCGCTGGCGGTTATTGCTCTCTTGCCGCAGCAAATGATTCAGTGCAGCGGTGTAGGAAAAAGCTACTTTCTTGGAGATCGGAGCATTTTCACCCTGTTCCTTCCCATAAGATGAGAAAGCGGGATTTTCCTTGTTGAAGGAGACAATAAAAACACCAGAGCTCTGCGCATCCTTCCTACCTAACTTTATGGGTGGGTGTACGCGAACGATTTGACCGTTTTCTCCTGTAACAAGACATTCTCCATTGCCGGCGCCTTCAACCTCATCCCACTGGCTCAGCCATGCCATGCCTATCTCTCTTCGCTGATGCATGTAGTTGAGATCACCATCAAGACGAAAAACGAAATTGATATTGTCGTCTAGCAATCTCTCTCCATGTACGCTGAAGTAATTGACACTGATGAAACTCTCTTTTCTCCATCCCTCATAAAAGGCAAGTATGGCTCGCGCGCCGTCGTCATCAACTTCTTTGAGTATTTTCTTTTGGAATTCCTTGAAAGCGGCGTTTTCCTGCTCACTACGTTTGCTCTTGGCGCTTACCCCCAAAACATAACTAGCATTTCCCCAAAGGAACTTCGGGAGAATGTTGCTCGTCCCGCCGGGAGGCTTCTGCGGAACTAAAACTCGTCTTGGAACAGGATTTTTACCGCTCGTATCCTGAATATCATCGACTGCCACAATCTCGCCTTTGATATTAAGGACAATGGCATAGCTGACCTTTTCTGGGCTATAACCCGGCTCCGGGATTCCAGAATCAGGATCACCTCGCAGCCGTGCGTAGTAATCATTCAGCGCCGCGAGAATCATGACTTCACCTCGGCATCCCCAAGAAGCGGCACCTCGATCAACCCACCACGCATGTGCGCACGAAAGAACAGCGGCGTCATGCCGTTGGCGAAATCGATGTCGTGCAGCATCCAGC
>CAZEVP010000082.1:0-5354 GCA_964515735.1 uncultured Verrucomicrobiaceae bacterium
CTGCCGGACAACGTGCTGCGCGCGTCGATCCTCAGCGACCCGGACGGCGAGCGCAGGAACACCAAGGACAACACGCCGGCGGTGATCCATTACGAGATCGTGCCGGGCGATGAGGTGGAAGTGCATGTCGCCGCCAAGGGGGGCGGCAGCGAGGCCAAGTCGAAGTTCGCGATGCTGAACCCGTCCGACTCGGTGGTCGACTGGGTGCTCTCCGTGGTGCCGCAGATGGGCGCCGGCTGGTGCCCGCCGGGGATGCTCGGCATCGGCATCGGCGGCACCGCCGAGAAGGCGATGCTGCTGGCCAAGGAGGCGCTGCTCGACCCGATCGACATCGACGAGCTGCGCGAGCGCGGCGCCTCCAACCGCTATGAGCAGCTGCGTCTGGAGCTGCACGAGAAGGTCAACCAGCTCGGTATCGGCGCGCAGGGCCTCGGTGGCCTGACCACGGTGCTCGACATCAAGATCAAGGACTACCCGACCCACGCCGCCAACAAGGCGATCGCGATCATCCCGAACTGCGCCGCCACCCGTCACACCCACTTCGTGCTCGACGGCTCGGGCCCGGCACGGCTGGAGCCGCCGGCGCTGGAGCAGTGGCCGGACATCACCTGGGAGGTCGGCGACAGCGTGCGCCGCGTCAACCTCGACACCGTCACTCGCGATGAGGTGAAGAACTGGAAGCCGGGCGAGACGCTGCTGCTGTCGGGCAAGATGCTGACCGGCCGCGATGCCGCTCACAAGAAGATGACCGACATGCTGAACGCCGGCGAGAAGCTGCCGGTCGATCTGACCGGTCGCTTCATCTATTACGTCGGCCCGGTCGATCCGGTGCGCGATGAGGTGGTTGGCCCGGCCGGCCCGACCACGGCGACGCGGATGGACAAGTTCACCCGCCAGGTGCTGAAGGAGACCGGACTGCTCGGCATGATCGGCAAGTCCGAGCGCGGCCAGACCGCGATCGACGCCATCAAGGAGTTCGAGTCGGTCTACCTGATGGCGACCGGTGGTGCGGCTTATCTCGTTGCGCAAGCGATCAAGTCGGCAAAGGTACTGGCCTTCCCGGAGCTTGGCATGGAAGCGATCTACGAGTTCGATGTGAAGGACATGCCGGTCACCGTCGCGGTTGACGTCAATGGCGAGTCGGTGCACAGGACCGGCCCGCAGATCTGGCAGGCGAAGATCAAGGAAGAGAAGCTCGAAGTGGTTTGAATGGGTTCGCGAGCGCCTGTGTCAGTGCGCTCGCGTAATCGCCTTCCTCCTTCCGGGACACGCGCAAGTACATCCCTGTAGCTCTTCAGAGACATCCCTGTCTCTGAAGGTCCCGGAAGGAGGAAGGCGATCACGCTCTGAAGCGTCAGTGCTGTAGCTACTAAAAAGCGCTCAAGGACGAGAGGCTTGAATGAAAGGATCCCGCATGCAGACCTTCTATTGGCACGACTACGAAACCTGGGGCACCAACCCTGCCATCGACCGGCCGTCGCAGTTCGCCGGCATCCGCACCGATCTCGATTTCAACATCGTCGGCGAACCGCTGGTGATCTACTGCCGGCCGCCGGCCGATCTGCTGCCGCAGCCCGATGCCTGCCTGATCACCGGCATCACGCCGCAGCATGCGCGCGAGCACGGTCTGAGCGAGCGCGATTTCATCTCTGCCATTCACGACGAACTGGCACAGCCCGGCACTTGTGGTGTCGGCTACAACAGCCTGCGCTTCGACGACGAGGTGACGCGCCACACGCTCTACCGCAATTTCTACGATCCCTATGCGCGCGAATGGCAGAGCGGCAATTCGCGCTGGGACATCATCGACATGGTGCGTGCCTGCCGCGCGCTGCGCCCCGACGGCATCGAGTGGCCGAATCGCGACGACGGCTCGCCGTCGTTCAAGCTCGAACACCTGACCGCGGCGAACGGACTCACGCATGAGCACGCGCACGATGCGCTCTCCGACGTGTACGCGACCATCGCGGTGGCGAAGCTGATTCGCGCGAAGCAGCCGAAGCTGTTCGACTACCTGTTCAATCTGCGCAACAAGCGCGAAGTGGCGAAACTGCTCGACCTCGGCGAGCGCCGGCCGGTGCTGCACATCTCCGGCATGTTTCCGGCCGGGCGCGGCTGCGGCGCGTTGGTGATGCCGTTGCTGCAGCATCCGACCAACAACAACGGCATCGTCTGCTACGACCTGTCGGTCGACCCGGAGCCGCTGCTGACGCTCGATGTCGATGAGATTCGCCGCCGTTTGTTCACGCCAGCGGCCGCACTCGACGCCCCGCGCATCGCACTGAAGACGATCCACATCAACCGCTGCCCGGTGGTCGTGACAGCGAAGATGGTCGACGAACGTGTCGCCGCGCTGATGCAGATCGACCCGGTGCGCTGCGAACAGCGCCGGCAACAACTACTGGCGGCGAGCAACCTGGCGGCGAAACTGCGCGATGTGCTGGCCGAACCCCCGCGCGCGCCGATCGCCGATCCCGAGCAGGCGCTCTACAGTGGCGGCTTCCTCGGCGACGCCGACCGCGCGCTGATGGTGAAGCTGCGCGCGGCGCTGCCGCAGCGGCTGGCCGAGTTCGCCGACCGTTTCCGCGATGCGCGGCTGGCGGAGATTCTGTTCCGCTACCGCGCGCGCAATTTTCCCGAGCTGCTCGGTGCCGATGAGCAGGCGCAGTGGCGGGATTTCTGCCGCGCGCGGCTGACCGATCCGGCGTTCGGCGCCGGCATCATCATCGACGATTATCGTCGGCTGCTGGATCAGCGCGAGGAGGAGGGGGGCGACGAGAAACGGCGCGTGTTGTTGCGGCAGTTGCGCGACTATGCCGAAGAGTTGATGGCGTCTGTAGGAGTTGACGTGCGAGCTTGAGAAGGCTCAGACACGCCTCGTCATTCTGCGCGAAGCGAAGCGCAGTCGCAGAATCCAGCCGGTTGCAGGCGGTGACCATGGATTCCGCGACTGCGCGCGGAATGACGGGAACCGCGTTCACGGTTTTTTCGAGGTTTCTAGCGTCGCGCGATGGGTTCGAATTCGAGTTCGTAGCGGCCCGGCTGCGATACCGCCTGAAACAGCTTCGCCGTCGGGTAGCTGGTGCGCAGCAGCTGGGCCACCTGCTCGCGCTCGGCGCGCGGCATGCCGGCGCCGAGATAGACCGCGCGCAGCTCGTGCGCCGGAAATTTGCGCGGCGTGAACCAGAGGCTGTCGTCTTTGCCGGTGTCGCCGGTCTCGGTGAAGAAGCAGCGCCACTCCGCCTCACCGTGCTGGTGGCGCCCCTTGATCAGCAGCTTGTCGATGAAGCCGTCGTCGGCCGGCGCGTTGCGGCGACCGAAGATGATGTCGATCTCGTTCGCCAGCGTCGTCAGTACCGGCGCCTGCGGCTGGTACTGCACCGCGTGCGGCTCCGGCAGGCCGGTGTCGGGGCCGCATTCGAAGCGCAGCGCCAGGCCGCGGTGGCGGTCGGCGTAGTTGAGCCAGCCGTGCAGGTTGCCGGGGCGGTCGCAGAAACAGGCGACCCGCACCTGACGGGCGAACAGCCGCCAGCGCGCGAGGTACTCGTCGATCTTGCGCGCGTGCAGTTCGGCGATCTGGCCGAGCAGGTCGCGCAGCACGCTGCTCGCCTCCTCCTCGTCGCAGAAGCGGCTCTCGTCGCGCCAGCGCGCCAGCGTGTTGATCAGCCGGTTGTGGCGCCCGGTCGGCGCGTTCGGGCCGAACAGGATGATCATCGCCTCGCGCAGCAGCAGTTCGAGCATCGCCGGCGCGGTCAGCTGCGGGTCGGAGCCGTGCTGCAGCTCGAACGGGTCGCCGAACAGGTGCGGCGCGCTCCAGTGCAGCGACTGGCTGTCGAGAATCTTGATGCCGGTCTCGGTCGGGCAGAATTTGATCAGTGCGCTGACAGCTTCGCTTGGCACAGCGGAAAAACCTCGCGGAAAGAGCGGGCGGTGCGGGTCGTCGTTTGTTGTTGTGGTGGGGTGCCGGCGGCGGTGGCGCTGCGCCGGCGCTATCTATAGCACAAGAAACCGCGTTCGGCGGTCGCCGCGCGCTTTCGCCCCCTCCGGGGCGCATGGATAATAGGCGCCGCTTTCGAGGAGGTAGAAACCTTGCATCAGTCCGGGCCCAATGCCGGCCACGACGCCGCCCAGGCCGGGAGCCCGGCCGGCATCCAGAACGACGTGGAGCGGCCCCGGCTCGGCGTGCTGGCCTCGATGTGGCGCTTCGTGCGCCCGTATCGCTGGCAGATGGTGGTGGCGACGGTGGCGCTGGTCATCACCGCCACAGCGACGCTGTCGATCGGCCAGGGGCTGCGGCTGCTGGTCGACAACGGTTTCGGCGGTGACGGCGTCGCCGCGCTGAACCGGTCGCTGCTGGTGGTCGGCGCGATGGTGGCGCTGCTGGCGGCCGGCACTTACGTGCGCTTCTTCTTCGTGTCGTGGATCGGCGAGCGCGTCAGCGCCGACCTGCGCCGCGCCGTGTTCGATCATCTGGTCGACCTCCACCCCGGCTATTTCGAGGCCAACCTCAGCGGCGAGATCCAGTCGCGCATCACCACCGACACCACGCTGCTGCAGACCGTGATCGGCTCGTCGGTGTCGCTGGCGCTGCGCAACCTGCTGATCATGATCGGCGGCATCGTCTGGCTGTTCGTCACCGACATCAAGCTGACGCTGATCGTCATGGTCAGCGTGCCGCTGGTGGTGGCGCCGATCCTGATCTTTGGCCGCCGTGTGCGCGTGCTGTCGCGCACCAGCCAGGACAAGGTGGCCGAGGTCGGCACCTTCGTCGGCGAATCGATCAAGAACATCAAGGTGGTGCAGGCGTTCAACCACCAGCGGCTCGACAGCACGCAGTTCGGCGCGCACGTCGAGGACGCGTTTGCGGTGGCGGTCAGCCGCATCCGCCAGCGCGCCTGGCTGACGGCGCTGGTGATGCTGCTGGTGATGGGCGCGGTGCTGGTGATGATCGGCATCGGCGGCCACGACGTCATCGCCGGCCGCATCACCACCGGCGAGCTGGCGGCGTTCGTCTTCTACGCGGTGATGGTGGCCGCCTCGCTCGGCGCCATCAGCGAGGTCTACGGCGACCTGCAGCGTGCCGCCGGCGCTTCCGAGCGTCTGCTGGAGCTGCTGGCGGTGCGCTCGCCGATCGCGGTCGCCGCGCAGCCGCGGCCGCTGGCCGAACCGGTGCGCGGCGACATTCGCATCGAGGCGGTGCGCTTCTGCTACCCGTCGCGCCCCGAGACACCGGCCATCGACGAGCTGACGCTGCACGTTCCGGCCGGTCGCACCACGGCGCTGGTCGGCGCCAGCGGTGCCGGCAAGTCGACGCTGCTCGATCTGCTGCTGCGCTTCTACGACGTGCAGAAGGG
>CAZEVP010000082.1:5454-11450 GCA_964515735.1 uncultured Verrucomicrobiaceae bacterium
TGCTCGACGAGGCCACCAGCGCGCTCGACGCCGAGAGCGAATTCCAGGTGCAGCGCGCGCTGGAGCGGCTGATGCAGGGGCGCACGACACTGGTCATCGCGCACCGGCTCGCCACCGTGGTCAAGGCCGACAACATCGTCGTGCTCGACCACGGCCGTCTGATCGCGCAGGGCCGCCACCAGACGCTGCTGGAGGGCTCGGAACTCTACGCGCGCTGGGCCAGCCTGCAGTTCGACCACTCCCCGCCCGCCGATCTGGACGGGACCGTGGCCGCGACGTCCGGCCTGCACTGAACCGCCTCGATTCGACGGAGATCGCGATGAAGTTTCCCGGCACCCACATCCTGTCGATCGGCCAGTTCGAACGCGCCGACATCGACGCCATCTTCGCGGTCGCCGATCGCATGGCGCCGTATGCGCACCGCCGCCGCATCACCCGCGTGCTCGACGGCGCCATCCTCGGCAGCATGTTCTTCGAACCGTCGACCCGCACCCGCGTCAGCTTCGGCTGTGCGTTCAACCTGCTCGGCGGCGAGGTGCGCGAGACCACCGGTTTCGAGTCGACCTCGCTGGCGAAAGGCGAATCGCTGCAGGACACCGCGCGCGTGCTGTCCGGCTACAGCGACGTCATCGTCATGCGCCACCCGACCTCGGGTTCGGTCGCCGAGTTCGCGTCGGCCAGCCGCGTGCCGGTCATCAACGGCGGTGACGGCGCCAACGAACACCCGAGCCAGGCGCTGCTCGACCTCTACACCATCCGCAAGGAGATGCAGCACCAGGGCCGCGACGGCATCGACGGTCTCTCCATCGCGATGATCGGTGACCTCCGCTTTGGCCGCACCGTGCACTCGCTGTCGAAACTGCTGTGCCTGTTCCGCAACATCACGGTGACGCTGATCTCTCCGAACGAGCTGCGGATGCCGGGCGAGATCGTCGAGCAGCTGCGCAGCAGCGGCCACACCGTCATCGAGTCGGACAATCTCGAACAGAGCCTGGCGCACGTCGACATCGCCTACGCGACGCGGATTCAGGAGGAGCGTTTCGCCAGTGTCGCGGAAGCGCTGCTGTACCGCGGCCGCTACCGGCTCAACAAGCAGGTCTACACCCAGTTCTGCAAGCCGAACACGGTGATCATGCACCCGCTGCCGCGCGATTCGCGCGCCGAGGCCAACGAGCTGTCGAGCGATCTCGACGACAACCCGAACCTCGCCATCTTCCGTCAGGCCGACAACGGCGTGCTGGTGCGGATGGCGCTGTTCGCGCTCATTCTGGATGTCGCCGATCAGGTCGACCGCCACGCGCGCGACGTCAACTGGTACACCGAGCGCCGCTTCGACTGAGCGCGCCCGCTCTTCTGGGGATTGGGAGCCCGCCGATGAGGGAGTCATCGTTCGACCGCGACAGCGATGTGCAGATCGACAGCGAGGAGCTGTTGCACGACGGCTTCATGAAGGTCCGCGAATTCAGGCTGCGCCACCGCCGCTTCGATGGCGGCTGGAGTCCGCTGCTGTCGCGCGAGCTGGTGCAGCGCCGCGCCGCCGTCGGCGTGCTGCTGTTCGACCCGGTTCGTGACGAGGTGGCGCTGGTCGAGCAGTTCCGCGTCGGCGCGCTGCGCGATGACGACCCGTGGCTGCTGGAACTGGTGGCCGGCCTGATCGACGTCGACGGCGAATCGACCGAGGAGGTGGCGCGGCGCGAGGCGGTCGAGGAGGCCAACTGCGAAGTCGGCGTGCTGGAGCCGATCGCCGAATACTTCTCCAGCCCCGGCGCCAGCAACGAGTTCGTTTCGCTCTATTGCGGCCGCTGCGATCTCATCGGCGCCGGTGGCGTGTTCGGGCTGGCCGAGGAGGGCGAGGACATCCGTGTCTCGGTACTGCCGAGCGCGCGTGCCTTCGAGCTGCTCGACGGCGGCGCGATCCGCAACGCGATGACGCTGATCGCATTGCAGTGGCTGCGCCACCACCGGCAGCGGTTGCGGGAGCGCTGGGCATGACGCAACGCTCCAACTGCGGATGCCGGGAGCCGCGCGCTTGAGCCAGCTGCCCGAAACCGCGTCGCCGAAACGCCAGGGCGGCCTGCTGCGCTCCGGCTTCGTCGTCAGCCTGATGACGATGATCTCGCGTGTCATGGGGCTGCTGCGCGACATCGCCTTCGCCGTTTTCATCGGCGCCAGCGGCGCCGCCGACCCGTTCTTCATCGCCTTCAAGATTCCCAATTTCCTGCGCCGGCTGTTCGCCGAAGGCGCCTTTTCGCAGGCGTTCGTGCCGGTGTTGTCGGAGTACCGCGAGCAGCGCAGCTTCGACGAGGTACGCGCGCTGGTCGACCGCGTCTCCGGCGTGCTCGGCTCGTCGCTGATCGCGGTGACGCTGGTGGCGGTGCTGGCGGCGCCGCTGGTGACGGCGCTGTTTGCGCCGGGTTACATCGGCGACAGCGACAAGTTCGAGCTGACCGCCAACCTGCTGCGGATCACCTTCCCGTATCTGTTCCTGATCTCGATGACCGGGTTCTCCGGCGCCGTGCTGAACAGCTACGGCCGCTTCGGCGCGCCGGCGTTCGCGCCGGTGCTGCTGAACGTCTGCCTGATCGTCGCCGCCGTGGTGGCGAGCCGCTGGTTCGCCGAGCCGACCTACGCGCTGGCGTGGGGCGTGCTGATCGCCGGCGTCGTGCAGTGGCTGTTCCAGATGCCGTTCCTGATGCGGCTGCAGCTGATGCCGCGGCCGCGCTGGGATCTGCAGCACGAGGGGGTGCGGCGCATCCTCAAGCTGATGGTGCCGGCGCTGTTCGGCGTCTCGGTCAGCCAGATCAACCTGCTGCTCGGCACCGTGCTGGCCTCGTTCCTGCCGACCGGCAGCGTGTCGTGGCTCTACTACTCCGACCGGTTGTCGGAGCTGCCGCTCGGCGTCTTCGCCATCGCCATCGCCACCGTGATCCTGCCGAGCCTGTCGCGCGATCGCGCCGGCGCGCAGGGCGAGGCGTTCTCGCGCACGCTGGACTGGGCGATCCGGCTGATCCTGCTGGTGGCGCTGCCGGCCTCGGTGGCGCTGCTGGTGCTCGGCCGCTCGATCCTGACCGCGCTGTTCCAGTACCGCCAGACGACGGCGTTCGACGTGACGATGTCGGCGTGGGCGCTGGCGGCGATCGCCACCGGGCTGACCGCGTTCATGCTGATCAAGGTTCTGGCGCCCGGTTTCTACGCGCGCCAGGACCTGAAGACGCCGGTGCGGATCGGTGTCTTCACGATGGTCGCCAACATGGTGTTCAGCCTGATTCTGGTGATTCCGCTGCACCACTACTTCCGGCTCGGCCACGTCGGGCTGGCGCTGGCCACCGCGCTGGCGGCCTGGCTCAACGCCGGCCTGCTGCTGTACGGGTTGCTGCGCGCCGGCGTCTACCGGCCGGCGCCTGATTCGCTGCGCTTCTGTGGCCGGCTGCTGTTCGCCGCCACCGCGATGGGGCTGGCGCTGTGGTGGTTCGACCCGGCGCCGGCGAGCTGGCAGCCGTGGCCGTGGTGGCAGCGGCTGGCGGTGCTGGCGGCGTTGTGCGGCGGCGGCATGGCGCTGTACGGCGCGCTGCTGACCGCCACCGGCCTGCGCTGGCGCCAGCTCAGAAGCCCGGCTCAGTCCTCCCCTGCGAAGTAGGGGAGGTGCTTCGCAGGGGAGGCGCTGAGCCGTTTCCCAGCGCGGGGCTGGGTTATACTCCGCGCCTCTTTTTCAACCGGTCGACCCGATTCTTTCCCCATGGAGCTGATCCGCGGTCTGCACAACCTGCGCCCCCGCCACCGCGGCTGTGTCGTCACCACCGGCGCCTTCGACGGTGTGCACCTCGGCCATCAGGCGGTCCTGCACCAGCTGCGGCAGTGGGGGGAGCGGCTCGGGTTGCCGACGGCGGTGCTGCTGTTCGAACCGCTGCCGCGCGAGTTCTTCGCGCCGCAGCAGGCGCCGGCGCGGCTGATGAACTTCCGTGAGAAGTTCGCCGCGCTGCGGGCGCTCGGCATCGACCGTGTGCTGCGCGCGCGCTTCACGTCGGAGCTGGCGCACATGGGCGCTGAGCGCTTCGTGCGCAGCGTGTTTGCCGAGGGGCTCGGCGCGCGCTTCGTCGCGATGGGCGACGACCAGCATTTCGGCCGCAATCGCGAGGGCAACTTCGCCGTGATGGAGCGGCTCGGCGCGGAGCTGGGTTTCGCCGTCGAGGCATCGGTGACGGTCGAGTACGACGGTGAGCGGATCAGCAGCACGCGCATCCGCGAGGTGCTGGAGCGGGCCGATTTCGCCACCGCCGAACGGATGCTCGGCAAGCCGTTCTCGATGGGCGGTCGCGTCATGCAAGGTAAACAGCTCGGCCGCACCATCGGCGTGCCGACTGCCAACCTGCAGCTCTACCGGCGCCGCTCGCCACTGGCGGGGGTCTACACCGTCGAGGTGCTCGGTGTCGCCGACCGGCCCTGGCCGGCGGTGGCCAACATCGGCACACGCCCGACCATCGGCGACCTGACCCGCGCCATTCTCGAAGTGCATCTGCTCGACTTCGACGGCGATCTGTACGGCCGCTCGATCGAGGTGGTGTTTCGCCGCAAGGTGCGCGACGAGCGCACGTTCGCCTCGGTGCAGGAGCTGGCCGCGCAGATCCATCGCGACATCGCTGCCGCCCGGGACCATTTCCAGCTCGCCGTACCCGGCTGAGCCCGTTTTCACCGTATCGAAAAGCGTTTCATGAGCGACGACAAGCACGACTACAAACCGACCCTGAACCTGCCGGAAACCGCGTTTCCGATGAAGGCCAACCTGGCGCAGCGCGAGCCCGAATTCCTGGCGAAATGGCGCGAGCGCAATCTCTATCAGGTGATTCGCGACGCGCGCGCCGGCCGGCCGAAGTTCGTGCTGCACGATGGCCCGCCCTACGCCAACGGCGACATCCACATCGGCCACGCCGTCAACAAGATTCTCAAGGACGTTATCGTCAAGGCGAAGACGCTGGGCGGTTTCGACGCGCCGTACGTGCCGGGCTGGGACTGCCACGGCCTGCCGATCGAGCTGAATGTCGAGAAGAAGGTCGGCAAGCCGGGCGTCAAGGTCGACGCCGCCGCGTTCCGCCAGCACTGCCGCGACTACGCGCGCAAGCAGGTCGACGGCCAGCGCGAGGATTTCAAGCGGCTCGGCGTCATCGGCGACTGGGACGAGCCGTACCTGACGATGAATTTCAAATTCGAGGCCGACCAGATCCGCGCGCTCGGCCGCATCGTCGCCAACGGCCATCTGCACAAGGGCTTCAAGCCGGTGCACTGGTGTCTCGACTGCGCCTCTGCGCTGGCCGAGGCCGAGGTCGAGTACAAGGAGAAGATGTCGCCGTCGATCGACGTCGCCTTCGACGCCGTGCATCGCACCGACCTGCTGCAGCGCATGAACGCGCCGGTCGATCTGCCCGGCACCGCCGCCGTCGCGATCTGGACCACGACGCCGTGGACGCTGCCGGCCAACCTCGCCGTCAGCGTGCATCCGGAACTCGACTACGTGCTGGTGCGCTTCGAACTCGATGGCAAGGCGTGGCTGCTGGTGCTGGCCGAGGCGCTGGTCGCTTCGGTGATGCAGCGTTGCGGAGTCGAGCAGTACGAAGTCGTCAGCCGCGCCAAGGGTGCGGTGCTGGAGCATCTTCCGCTGCGGCATCCATTCATTGATCGTCAGGTGCCCGTGATCCTTGGCGAGCACGTCACCACCGACAGCGGCACCGGCGCCGTCCACACCGCGCCCGGTCACGGCGAGGATGACTTTGTCGTCGGCAAGAAGTACGGCCTCGACGTTTACAACCCGGTCGGCGGCAACGGCGTCTATCTGCCGGATACGCCGCTGTTCGCCGGCGAGCATGTGTTCAAGGCCAACGACGCCATCGTCGAACTGCTCGGCCAGCGCGGCGTGCTGCTGCACCACGAGCGCTACCAGCACAGCTATCCGCACTGCTGGCGCCACAAGACGCCGATCATCTTCCGCGCCACGCCGCAGTGGT
>CAZEVP010000083.1:0-11441 GCA_964515735.1 uncultured Verrucomicrobiaceae bacterium
GGTCAGCTGCCACGCGTTCATGAACGGGCTGACGTCGTAGTAGATCGGCGGCACGTTGTTGTGCAGGTCCGCCATGAACTTGTGCGGTCCGGCCAGGAAGTCGGGGCCGAAGGTCAGGCCCATCGAGCGGACCAGCTCCTTGGGCACGTGCGGCGGAATGTTCTCCGCGCCAGCGACTCGGGGATACTGCGGCGGTACGGGTTTGGTGGCATCGATCGGCATGGTCTCTCTCCTCTCAGACGGGCGTCGCGCCGCTCAGAATTGCGATTCGGGCAGGCGTACGACCAGGCCGTCGACGCTGTCGCTGACAGTGAGCTGGCAGCTGAGGCGGCTGCCCGGCAGGTTGCCATGGGTGGAGAACTCGAGCATGTCCTGCTCCATTTCCGACGCCGGCTCGAAGCGGTCGGCCCAGGCCGGGTCGACGTAGCAGACGCAGGTGGCGCAGGCGAGACCGCCGCCGCACTCGCCGATGATGCCGTTGACACCGTTGTTGACCGCACCCTGCATGACGGAGTCGCCGTTGGCGACTTCCACCGTGTGCTGGGTGCCGTCGTGTTCTATGTAGGTTACTGCTGCCATGGTCTGCTCCGGCCCAGTGGGCGTATTGTCTGTGATGAGAACTTGGTTCTCGGGCATTTAAGGGAGCGTGGCTGGAGAAGTCAAGGAAGCTGGTGGCATCATGAATAGCGTTGTTTGACCTGCATCATTCTGCAAAAGTCCGTTCGGAAACATTGTTCTGCAACACGGCTCCCATCGCCCCCTGGAGGATGACTTTCTTGGCCTCGACTCCCGACCATTCCGGCGCGACCCGGACCGATGCACCCGCCCGCTGGGAGGAGCGCTCGGTCAACCGGGTGCTGGAGGTCGGCCGCGACCAGATCCTCGAACGCAGCCGCAAGATCGTCGACGCCGCCTACGAGCTGCTGGAGGAGGAGGGGCTGGAGGGGCTGACCATCCGCGCCGTGCTGAACAAGACCGGCCTGTCGCGGCGCGCCTTCTACGAGCGCTTCGAGGGCAAGGACGACCTGGTGCTGGCGGTGTTCGAGCAGACCATTCGCGCCGCGGCCAGCCGTTTCAGCGAACTGATCGGGGAGCTGGCCGACCCGATGGAACGGCTGAAGCTGCTGGTGACCTTCATCGTGCTCGGCAAGAACATGTTCGTGGAGGGTGGCAGGCACAGCGGGCGGCGCGGTGCGGCGCTGAGCCGGGAGCACCTGCGGCTGGCGGAGTCCCGCCCCAACGAGCTGCAGGCGGCGCTGGCGCCGCTGATCGACGTCATCACCCAGCTGCTGGCGGACGGCATGGCGGCCGGCGTGATGCGGCGCACCGACCCGCGCCGGCTGGCGAAGCTGGTCTACAACCTGGTGTCGACGACGGTGCACGCTGAGTTGTTGGCCGAAGAGGTGGCCGAGCCGGAGTCGTACCGGGTGCCCTCGGCGGAGCTGGCGGCCGAGGTCTGGGAGTTCTGCCGGCGGGCGATCGCCGCCTGATCCTCCGGCCAGCGGCCGGGCGGCGTTGCGTCAGCGCAACGAAAGCGAGGGAAAGCGCGCATTTACAAGATGTTGCGCTGGCAATCGGCGCGGCAGGGGGTGTACTGTTAGCCCGCTTGTGTGTGAGTTGTCATCACAGGTATCGAAACTTTCTCGACGCTGCCACGGTCCTAGGAGCCCCAGCGTCCTCAGGAACCAGGCTTAAGGAGCAATGACAATGAGCAACAAACTGTGGAAAGCGATTCCGGTAGCCCTGTTCGTGGCTGTTGCAGCTGGCTGTGCGAGCAACTCGGCTGTCGATGAAGCGAAGGCCGCCGCTGCCGCCGCGCAACAGGCCGCCGACGAGGCGAAAGCCGCTGCCGCATCCGCCACCAGCACCGCTAACTCGGCCAAGGCCACCGCTGACGAAGCGCTGCGCACCGCCAACGAGGCCAAAACCTCGGCGCAGGAAGCCAACACCAAGATCGACCGCGCGTTCCAGAAGTCGATGTACAAGTGATCGGCTGACGTGTGGCAAAAAACCCGGCTCCGGCCGGGTTTTTTTATGCCTGTAAAGTCCTCCCCCTGCGGAGTACAGCAATCAACCTCTGACCCCTCCCCCCTTCGGGGGACTCCCCCTGTTGCATAGGGGGAGACTCAAGACCTCGCAGCCTTTCCGGGGTTACGACAACGGCTCCTGTTCGGCGATCACCGGCGGCTGCCAGACCGGCCCGACTGGTACCGGAACGCCACTGGCCTCGACCACCGCCACCTCGACCGCCTGCCAGTCGACCGGGTAGTCGGGGCGGCTGCGCGTCGCCTCGGTCACCGCGTCGATCAGCGGCTGGCGGTCGGTGCGCTGTTCCGGCGTCGTGTGCTCCAGCGGCGCGTGCACCTCGACGTGCAGTACGCCCCGGTGCCAGCCGGCCTTGAAGCGCTGGCTGATGATCCGCACCGGCGTGTTGACCGGCACCTGCCGGTAGAGCGCCTCGATGTCCTCCGGGTACATGCGGATGCAGCCGTGCGTCACCTGCATGCCGATGCCGTACTGCTTGTTGGTGCCGTGGATCAGGTAGCTCGGAATGCTGAGCCGCAGTGCGTACTTGCCGAGCGGGTTGTCGGCGCCGGCCGGCACCACCTTCGGCAGCGGGTCGCCCTGGGCCGCGTGCTCGCGGCGGATCGACTCGGGCGGATACCAGACCGGGTCGGTCACCTTGCTGGTCACCTTCGTCGTCACCAGCGGCGTGTTCCAGTCGCCGCGGCCGATCGCCACCGGGAAGGTCTCGACGCTGGCCGACTGTCCCCTGGCGGTCGGCGGGTAGTAATAGAGGCGCATCTCGGCGGCGTTGACGACGATGCCCTGACGCGGCCCCGGCGGCAGGATGCGCAGCCCCGGCAGCAGCACCGGCGTGCCGGCCTTCGGCAGCCAGGCGTCGACGGTCGGGTTGGCGGCGCGGATCTCCTGATAGCCGTAGCGGAACGCGCGCGCCATATCGACCAGCGTGTCCTCGCTGCGGGCGCTGGTCCAGGCCAGCTCGCCGATCAGGTCGTCGCCGGCCGGTGGCAGCGGCCAGGTCGCCGCCGCGACATGGCCGGCGGCGGTCAGGCTCAGCGCCAGCGCGAGGCGGCGCAGTGGCGATCGGGTACGGCGATTGGTCATGCGGGGCTCTCTCGTCGGTTCCGGTTGCATCGGTTCGGGCTGCGATGGTTCAGGGGCGAATCTCGATCGGCGTGCCGACCGCCACCAGCGACCAGATCTCGTCCATCTCCGCATTGGTGACGCCGATGCAGCCGTTGGTCCAGTTGAACAGCTGCGCCTCCGCCGCCGGCAGCTCGGATTCGTTCGGCTGGCCGTGGATCATGATGTTGTTGCCGGGATCGACATCGAGCTGGCGCGCCCGTTCCCGGTCCTCGGCATTCGGGTAGGAGATGTGGATCGCCTTGTGGAAGCGGCTGCCGGCCACCTTGTAGTCGAGCGTGTAGTGCCCCTCCGGCGTGCGCTGGTCGCCGGCCTGCGTCTTCGGCCCCCACGGCACCGGGCCGAGCGCGATGCGGTAGACCTTCCACGGCTCGCCGTCGCGCAGCAGGAACAGCCGCCGCTGCGACTTGATCACCAGCACGCTGTCGGCCCTGGCATGGCGTTCGCGATCTGGCATGCCGAACGCCGGCAGCGCCAGCAGCAGGCCGAGCAGGATGCAGAGCAGTGGACGGAGCGACAGCATGGCGGGCGACGGTTTCCTGCGACGGGGCGGGTGGTTGCAGTGGATTGTAGTAGTGGATTGTTGCGACATGGCCGGCATTTAACCATCGTCGCGGCACCCGGTCACGGCACCGCGCTTGACGCTGGCGCGCGCGCCCACCTACCGTGCGCCGCAGGCCTTCCGCAACGAGGAGCGCATGGACGACCTGACCACCATCGAGATCTGCAAGGAGGACATCAAGTTCTCCGCGGCTCACTTCACCATCTTCTCGGCGACCGAGCGCGAGCGGCTGCACGGCCACAACTTCGCCGTCCGCCTCGAACTGACGACCCCGGTCGGCGCCGACGGCATCTGCTTCTCGTACAAGGAGATCAAGGATCGGCTGCGGGAGCTGTGCGCGACGCTCGACGAGTACACGCTGATCCCGAAGCTGTCGCCGCACCTCGCCATCGACGAGGAGGGGCCGTTCTACGTCATCCACTTCAACGGCGAGCGCATCCCGCTGCTGAAGTCGGACACGCTGCTGCTGCCGATCCGCAACTCGACGGTCGAGGAGTACGCCCGCTACCTGCTCGAACGGCTGCTGGCGTCGACGCTGGTCACCGGCCACGACATCCGCCAGCTGGTGGTCAAGGTATCGTCGGGGCCGGGCCAGTGGGGCGTGCGGCGCTGGCAGGCCGGGTAATCGCAGGATCTCCATTCATCGGGGCGGGTGGGGCCGATATCCGGCCCGTTTCACGCGAAATCCCCACTTTTTGAATGGTTGCCCAGTTTTTGAATCGGATTCATAATCGCCGCCCCTTTTGACCTGACGCGGGCGGTGGCGGAGCGACGGTGGGCATCCAGGAGCGCAAGCGGCGACGGTTGGCGGAGCGGGAGCAGGTCTTCCTCGACCACGCTTGGGCCATGATCCAGCGCGACGGCCTGCTGAACCTGCAGATGGCGCGGCTCGCCGCCGAATGCGACTACGCCGTCGGCACCCTCTACCAGCACTTCTCGTCGAAGGAGGATCTGCTGGTGGCGCTGGCGGCGCGCCGCACCGGCGAGCGCATCGAGCTGTTCGAGCGCGCCGCCGCCTGGCAGGCGCCGAGCCGCAGCCGCATGTTCGCCATCCTGATCGGCGACGTGCTGTTCGCGCAGCGCGCCCCTGACTTCTTCCGCCTGACCCAGTACGTCTCCACCCACGCCGTCTGGGCCGCCGCCTCGCCGCAGCGCCGCAACGACGCGCTGGAGGGGTCGCGGCCGCTCGGCGAGGCGGTGCAGCGCGTGATCGGCGACGCCGTGACCGCGGGCGACATCGACAGCCACGGCCTGAGCGGCAAGGAGCTGTGCGGCGGGCTGTGGGCGATGTGCGTCGGCATGCACGCGCTGGTCAGCGCCGACGGCGTGCTCGAATCGCAGTGCGTGCCGCGCCCCTACACGCTGCTGCAGCACCACGCCCATGCGCTGCTGAACGGCCTCGGCTGGCGGCAGCTGATCCCGCTCGACGACGTCGACGCGCAGCGGCAGCTGTCGGCGCGAATCGTGCGAGAGGTCTTTCCCGAATTTGAGGTCTTTTCTGAATTTTCCGACGTCGCCGGCGAGGCGGCGTCGGGCCCTTTGTCGAGCTGTGCTGGAGAAGCATGCAATGAGTAAACGGATGATGGTGCTGCTGGCGGTGGCGGTGCTGGTGTTCGGCGGCCTGATCGGCGCCAAGTGGTTCGGCAACAAGATGATGAACCAGTTCTTCGACAACATGCCGATGCCGGCAGTGGCGGTCACCGCCACGCAGGCGAAGGCCGATGTCTGGATCAGCGAAGTGACGGCGGTCGGCAGCGTCGCCGCCGTGCAGGGCGCCAACCTGACCACCGAGGTCGGCGGCATCGTGCAGCAGATCCACTTCGACAACGGCGCCGAAGTGAAAGCCGGCGATGTGATCCTGACGCTTGACAGCGCCACCGACCTCGCCCAGCTGAAAGCGCTGCAGGCGGCCGAGCGCCTCGCACAGCTGGAGCGCAACCGCGTGCAGGCGCTGTTCGAACGCAAGAGCATCTCCAAGTCGGAGTACGACAAGCGCCAGAGCGAACTCGAACAGGCGCAGGCCAACGTCGCCGCGCAACAGGCGCGGATCGAACAGAAGACGCTGCGCGCGCCGTATGCCGGCCGCCTCGGCATCCGCCAAGTCAACCTCGGCCAGTACGTCGCCGCCGGCGATCCGATCATCGGCCTGCAGGCGCTCGATCCGGTGTTCGTCAACTTCACGCTGCCGGAGCAGCGCTTCCGCGACGTGAAAACCGGCATCGCCGTGCGCGCGCAGATGGATGCGCTGGGCGAGGCGACCTTCGACGGCGGCATTACCGCAATCGAACCGGAGATCGACGCCGACACCCGCAACTTCAAGCTGCAGGCCACCTTCGCCAACCCGCAGCAGCAGTTGCGCCCCGGCATGTTCGCGCGCGTCGCGCTCAATGTCGGCGATCAGCATGACGTCGTCGTCGTGCCGCGCTCGGCGATCAGCTTCAACCCGTACGGCAACTCGGTCTACGTGCTGACGCCCTCCGATCAGAAGGGCGAGGACGGCAAGCCGCAACTGGTGGCGAAGCAGCGTTTCGTGCGCACCGGCGAATCGCGCGGCGACCTGATCGTCATCGAAGGCGGGCTCAAGGTCGGCGAGACGGTGGCGACCAGCGGCCTGCTGAAACTGCGTAGCGGCGCCACTGTTGTCATCAACAACAGCGTGCAGCCCGACGCCAACATCGCGCCGACGCCGGAAAACGGCTGAGCCCGGTTCATCGGAACGGCTTTCTGAGGAAGCACCGTGAAATTCACCGACATCTTCGTCAACAAGCCGGTGCTGGCCACCGTCGTCAGCCTGGTGATCCTGCTGCTCGGCCTGCGCGCCGGCAGCGAGCTGAACGTGCGCCAGTACCCGGAGCTGCAGAACGCGGTGGTCAACATCAGCACCGCCTACATCGGCGCCGACGCCGATCTGGTGCAGGGCTTCATCACCACGCCGATCGAGCGTCAGGTCGCCACCGTCGATGGCATCGACTACATGGTGTCGTCGAGCGTCGCCGGCATCTCCACCGTCAGCGCGCACGTGCGGCTCGACGCCAACCCGGACGAGGTGCTGACCAAGGTCATCGCCAAGGTCAACAAGCTGCGCGGCGAACTGCCCGATGCGGCCGAGAACTCGGTCATCGACCTGCGTATCGGCGACCCCGGCGCGCACGCCTATCTGGCGTTCTATAGCGACACGCTGACGATCAACCAGATCACCGATTACCTGATCCGCGAAGTGGAGCCGCGGCTGGCGACGGTGCCCGGTATCCAGCGCGCCGAGATCAACGGCGGCCGCACCTTCGCCGTGCGCGCGTGGCTGAAGCCGGACCGGATGCGCGCGTTCGACCTGACCGCCTCCGACATCAGCAACGCGCTGCGCAACAACAACGTGCTGTCGGCGGTCGGCGCCACCAAGGGCTCGATGATGGCGATCGACCTGAAGGCCGACACCGACCTGCGCACGGTCGAGGAGTTCCGGCGCATGATCGTGCGCGCGCAGAACGGCTCGATCATCCGCCTCGAAGACGTCGCCGACGTCGAGCTCGGCGCCGAGGACTACTCGATGTCGGCGCGCTTCAACGGCGAGCAGGCCACCTTCTTCGCCATCTTCCTGGCGCCGGACGCCAACGCCATCGAAGTGCTGGCCGACATGCGCAAGGTGTGGGACGAGGAGATCATCCCGCAGCTGCCGGAAGGGCTGAACGCCGACTTCAGCTACGACAGCTCGATCTACATTCGCGACGCCATCGCCGAGGTGCAGCAGACCATCATCGAGGCGATCGTCATCGTCATCATCGTCATCTTCCTGTTCCTCGGCTCGCTGCGCTCGGTGATCATCCCGGCGGTGGCGGTGCCGCTGTCGATGGTCGGCGCGCTGTTCCTGATGCTGCTGTTCGGCTTCTCGCTGAACCTGCTGACGCTGCTGGCGATGGTGCTGGCGATCGGCATCGTCGTCGACGACGCGATCATCGTGCTCGAAAACATCCATCGCCATATCGAAGAGGGAATGACGCCGTACCAGGCGGCGCTGAAAGGGGCGCGCGAACTGGCGTGGCCGGTGGTGGCGATGACGACGACGCTGGTGGCGGTCTACCTGCCGATCGGTTTCCTCGGCGGCATCACCGGCGTGCTGTTCATCGAGTTCGCGTTCACGCTGGCCGGCGCCGTGCTGCTGTCCGGCGTGGTCGCGCTGACGCTGTCGCCGATGATGTGCGCCAAACTGCTGAAGCCGCACGGCGACGGTGGCGGCCGGCTGGAGAAGTGGCTCGATCACCAGTTCGAGCGGCTGCGCCAGCGCTACCAGCGCGACCTGCACACGGTGCTCGACGAGCGTGTCGGCGTCGCCGTGTTCGGCCTGATCATTCTGGTCTCCTGCTACTTCCTGTTCGTCATGTCGCCGAGCGAGCTCGCGCCGGAAGAAGATATAGGCTTGGTTTTCTACATGGCCGAGAGCGACCCCGGCGTCTCGCTCGAATACATCGAGCGCTTCAGCGACGAGGCGTGGCAGATCGACAAGGCCAGTGATGCGATCGCCGGCAACTTCCAGTTCAACGGCGTCAGCATCACCGCGCCCGGCTCCAGCAACGGTACTTTCGGCGGCTTCATCTTCGCGCCGTGGAGTGAGCGCGACGTCGGCATGTCCGAGGTGCTGCACGAGCTGATCACGCCGCGTTTCTCGCAGGTTGGCGGCCTGCAGGTGGCGGCGATGATTCCGCCGGCGCTGCCGAGCGGCGGTACCGGTATGCCGGTCGAGTTCATCATCGCCAGCACGGCGGCGCCGGAGACGGTCAAGGAGGTGGCCGATCAGGTGATGGCGAAGGCGCGCGACAGCAAGAAGTTCATCTTCCTGAACACCGACCTGAAGATCGACAAGCCGCGCACCGAGATCCTGATCGACCGCGACAAGGCCTCGCAGCTTGGCATCGACATGGCGCAGCTGTCGAACGACCTCTCCAGCATGCTGTCCGGCGGCTACGTCAACCGCTTCTCGCTCGGCAACCGCTCCTACAAGGTGATTCCGCAGGTGCGCCGCGCCGACCGCCTGACCGCGGACCAGCTCAAGGAGTACTACACCCGCACGCGCACCGGCGAGCTGGTGCCGCTGTCGACCGTCGTCACGCTGAAGGATTCGGTGCAGCCGCAGGTGCTCGGCCGCTTCCAGCAGCTCAACAGCGTCACCATCGGCGCCGTGCCGCGCCCCGGTATCGCACTCGGCGACGCACTGGCGATTCTGGAGGACGCCGCCAGTGGGGTGCTGCCGCGCGGCTACTCGGTCGACTACGCTGGCGAGTCGCGCCAGTTCAAGAAAGAGGGCTCGGCGCTGGTGGCCACCTTCTTCTTCGCGCTGGTGATCATCTACCTGGTGCTGGCGGCGCAGTTCGAATCGTTCCGCGATCCGATCATCATGCTGGTCACGGTGCCGATGTCGATCTGCGGCGCGCTGCTGGTGCTGAACCTGCTCGGGTTGTTCCAGGTGCCCGGCGCGACGATCAACATCTACACGCAGGTCGGCCTGCTGACGCTGGTCGGCGTCATTTCGAAACACGGGATATTGATCGTCGAGTTCGCCAACAAGCTGCAGCTGGAGGGGCGCTCGAAGCGCGAGGCGATCGAGGAGGCGACGTCGATCCGTCTGCGTCCGGTGCTGATGACGACGGCGGCGCTGGTACTGGCAATGGTGCCGCTGCTGATCGCGACCGGCCCCGGCGCGGTATCGCGCTTCTCGATGGGCGTCGTCATCGCCGCCGGCATGACCATCGGCACCGCGTTCACGCTGTACGTGCTGCCGGCGATGTACCTGTTCGTCGGTCGCGACTATTCGAAGAACCCGGCGCCGGCGATCGAACAGCCGGCCTGATGGCCGAAGCAGAAACGACAACGCCACCGTGAGGTGGCGTTTTCGTTTCAAGGACGGATGCAGGCCCGATGACTGTTATCCCTGGCTTTGGGATTTCGCCGCCGCCAGTGCTGTCGGGTTGGGCGTCGGCTCTCCGATCTTCTGCAGCGTGTTGCGATCGGTATGGTGGAACGGCTCCACCTGTCCCGGGATGATCAACACCGTGTCCTGCTCGTAGGACCACGTGCCATCGGCGTTGATCGAAACCGTGATGGCGTAGCTCTGCGTCCTGAACGCATATTCCAGAAACGGATTTGACACGATCCCGTTCGTCTCGGCCCCGCGGATAGCCTGGAGGCGAAACGTTCTCGCGTCGGCACCGGCCTGGCCGACGGCCATTGCCGTCAGCCCGCGCGGTATCGAAAGCGTCTGGATCACGGTGCCGGTCGCTGGTTCCCACAGCCAGTAGCCGACCTGATCGTGAAACGTCTCGGCGTCGTCGGGCTTGACGATCCGCGTGTGGTACCGCAGCCCGTAGAACAGCTGCGGCCCGTTGGTCTGGGCATCGATCGGCTGCAGCTCCATGTGTTCGATGAACACCTGCTGTTCGGGGCCGTCGGCCTTCGGGCTGACGTCGAGGCCGCGCGCGCCGGTCCATATGCCCGCCATGCCGGCGAGTGGTCCCAGATTGGCGAGCGTATCGACGTCCGGTTCAGGTTCTGTGTAGATGTCTTCGGGAAATTTTTCCACGGTCGATCCAGTTGATCCAACGACAGGCTTTGGGGGGAAGTGTAAGCCGTTCTGGTCACTAACGTCGTTTTGCCCCGTTTTCGACCAGTGCTGCCATTGCCCGTGTTGTTGATGAGCTGCTTTCTTTCAGGCCAGTGATTACGCTCGCTTGATTCTGTGCAGGCGTCCGCTGCAACGCCTGGTTAAGTCTGCGTCAGCTATAGTGAACGCCCGTCGACAGACTTTTTGCTAACCGAAGTCAAATCGATGTCAGGCACACACCGCGTATTAATTGCTGCCATTTCGACACCGCCATGCTCGCCAAAGCCAAATGGAGCACACCCACAGTTAGCGCAAAAGTGGTGTTTGATCTTGTGAGTATTAAACGTATAGGTTGATAGCGAGCCTTCTTTGGCCGTAACTGAAACCTGACTACGAGGTACGAACCAAAGTAGGTAGCCTTTTCGGCTGCAATGAGAACAGTTGCATTCCGTCACATTGTCGCATTTGCCTTCTACTTCGAATTTGATATTGCCGCAATGACAGCTTCCTTGATGGCTCATTTTGATCACCTTCGTGGATTTCTGAGAGCATGCTTAACAGGCTGTTAATGAGGTCTTCGACCTCATAATAATTATTATCGAGTGTCCCTGATAACAAGTTGTCGGGTATGCATGACGGTTAGTGGATGGTTGTTTCAACAGAATGTAACCCTTCAGAGTCGGGGCGGGTGCTTGTTGTCGGTTGAGATTTATAGCGCAAGACCTCGGTTGTCTCGTTGAGACACGCGCATCAAATCTTGCCCGCTGCCTCCGGCCGTCTCATCTCGTACAACACCCTGCCGACCTGCTCGATATGTTGCACCAGTCTGGCGTTGTCGATCTGGTGGAACAGCGACAGATCGATCTTGTAGGGCAGCATCAGTTCGTCCAGCTCACTCTCCAGGGCCAGCAGGTCCCGGTGGCTCAGGGAGCCTTTGAGTGTCAGGTCGATGTCCGAGCCGGGGCGGAACGTGCCGAGAGCGCGCGAGCAGTTTGTAACCTCGCGCCAACGGCAGCGTGCAGGCAGCTCAGTAACGCGACTCGCCAAAACCACTGAACTGCTTGGCCAGATAGGAGGCGTAGTTGTCGGTCATGCCGGCGATGAAGTCGATCGCGCGCATGA
>CAZEVP010000084.1:0-11276 GCA_964515735.1 uncultured Verrucomicrobiaceae bacterium
GCAGGAGCTGCAGAAGATGCAGCAGCAGCGCCAGCAGCTGGAGCAGCAGCGCAGCGGCCAGCGCGACGCGATCGAACGGCAGGTGCGCAACGCCTACGCCCTCGGCCGCCAGAGCAAGATGAAGGCACTACTGAACCAGCAGGAGCCGGCGACACTGAGCCGCGCGCTGACCTATTACGACTACTTCAACCGCGCCCGCGCCGAACAGATCGACGGCTATGTCGCACTGCTGTCGGAGCTGGATACACTGCAGCCGCAGATCGAGCGGCGCGCGGGCGAGCTGCGCGGCGCGCGCGACGATCTCGACCAGCGCCGGCGCGAACTCGACCGCGCCCGCGCCGAACGCGAGCGCGCACTGGCCAAGCTGAACGCGACGATCAAGAACAAGGATCAGGAGTACCAGCAGCTGGCGCAGGACCGCAGCGCGCTGGAAGCGGTGCTGAAGAAGATCGAGCGCGCCGCGGCCGAAGCGGCCGCACGCCAGCGCCAGCAGCAGGCGGCGAAACCGGCACCGGCTGCGCCGGCCGGCAAACCCTCCGGCGGCGGCTTCGCCGTCACTGCGACCTCACCGGTGGCCGGCAACAAACCGTTCGGGCAACTGCGCGGGCAGCTGCCGTGGCCGGTGGCCGGCAAGGCGGTCAACCGCTTCGGCGCACAGCGCGGCAACAGCCCGCTGCGCTGGCAGGGCATCAACATCGCCGCGCGCGAGGGCGAGACGGTGCGCGCCGTGCACGGCGGCAAGGTGGTGTTCGCCGACTGGCTGCGCGGCTCCGGCCTGCTGCTGATCGTCGACCACGGCGACGGCTACCTGACGCTGTACGCGCACAACCAGTCGCTGCTGCGCAACGTCGGCGACACCGTGCGCGCCGGCGACGCCATCGCCACCGTCGGCAACAGCGGCGGCCAGGCGCAGGCCGGCCTCTACTTCGAGATTCGCCACCGCGGCGTGCCGAGCGACCCCACCGCCTGGTGCCGGCGCGGGTGATCGCGGCTAGAATTCGCGCTCCGGCATTCGCGCCGTCACCGCTCCCTCCCGAGGCTGATTTCGTATGAAACGACCCCCGTATCGGCACCGCGCCGCGGCTCTCCTGCTGTCCGCCAGCGCCGGCCTCCTCTGCGCCACCGGGGCGTTCGCCGCAGCACCGGAAGAGAGCCGGCTGCCGCTCGACGAGCTGCGCACCTTCGCCGACGTCTTCAATCAGGTACGCGCCAGCTACGTCGAGGATATCGACGACAAGACGCTGCTCGAGAACGCCATCCGCGGCATGCTGGCCGGGCTCGACCCGCACTCGACCTACCTCGACGCCGAATCGTTCGAGGATCTGCAGAGCAACACCTCCGGCGAGTTCGGCGGCCTCGGCCTCGAAGTCGGCATGGAGAACGGCTTCGTCAAGGTGATCGCGCCGATCGACGACACGCCGGCGCAGAAGGGCGGCATCGAGGCCGGCGACCTGATCATCAAGCTCGACAACAAGCCGGTGAAGGGGATGAGCCTGAACGAGGCGGTGGAGGCGATGCGCGGCCCGAAGGGCAGCGAGATCGAGCTGACCATCGTCCGCGAGGGAGTGCCGCAGCCGTTCACGCTGAAACTCAAGCGCGACATCATCAAGGTCAAGAGCGTGCGCTCGCGCGAGCTGGAGGCCGGCTTCGGCTACATCCGCATCGCCCAGTTCCAGAACGGCACCGGTGAGGAGTTCCGCAAGGTGCTGGCGCGAATGCAGGAGAAACAGAAGCTGAAGGGGCTGGTGCTCGACCTGCGCAACAACCCCGGCGGCGTGCTGCAGGCCTCGGTCGAGGTGGCCGACGCTTTCATTCGCAGCGGCCTGATCGTCTACACCGAAGGGCGGCTGCCGAGCGCCAAATCGCAGTTCAGCGCGCAGCCCGACGACCTCGCCGCCGGCGTGCCGCTGGTGGTGCTGATCAACGGCGGCTCGGCCTCGGCCTCCGAGATCGTCGCCGGCGCGCTGCAGGACCACAAGCGCGCCGTCATCATGGGCACCGACAGCTTCGGCAAGGGCTCGGTGCAGACCGTCGTACCGCTCTCCGAGAGCAGCGCGATCAAGCTGACCACGGCGCGCTACTACACGCCCAACGGCCGTTCGATCCAGGCGCAGGGCATCGTGCCGGACGTCACCGTCGAGCGCGCCAAGGTCGAGATGCTGCCGCGCGGCGGCGGCATCACCGAAGCCGACCTCGGACGCCATCTCGGCAACGGCGACGGCAAGGTCGAGAGTGACAGCAAGGCGCGCCAGGCCAAGGAAGACAAGAGCGCCGAACTGTTCGCCTCCGACAACCAGCTGTACGAAGCGCTGAACCTGCTCAAGGGCTTGAACATCCTCGGCTTCAACCAGCGCTGAGCGGCTCGCCCGACGCCGCGCCGCCACGACACCCCCTGTTCGTGACACTGGCGCGGCGCCGTTCCTTTGAACGAAACCACCTGTTCCTGCGCCAAACTGCCGTCAATACGACACCACTCGGCAGAAAAACCGCGATCGCCGTCACAATTCTATTGCCTGACTCAAGCGGGCCAACGTAGAAATGCGCAATTGCCTCGCCGCCCTTGTCTAATTCGGTGCTGGCAGCACAAGACTCTGATCGTCGCTGAAACGGAGCCGGACAGGAAAATGAAGATGAATCGTGCTGGGGAGCGCGGTGGCGTGCCGCAACGCAAGGAGCGGTTCTTTGCAATATCCGGTGCCTGGTATTTCAGAACCCGCGAGGGGGCACCGATGGGGCCGTTCGACAATCGCTATGAGGCCGAACAGGGGCTTCAGGATTTCCTCGAGTTCATGACGCTGGCCGAGCCGCGCACGCTCTCCCAGCTCTACGCCGCGCTGGCCCGCTGACACCGCCGCGCAACCTTCCGGTCGAGAGCCCGACGGCTCTCGGCCCGCTCTCCCTCCCCCGCTATAACCTGACCTCGATACCGTGCTCGGCCATGTAGCGCTTGGCCTGCGGTACCGTGAACTGTCCGAAGTGGAAGATGCTGGCCGCCAGCACGGCGTCGGCGCCCCCCTCCGTCACCCCCGCCACCAGATGATCGAGCGAGCCGACGCCGCCCGAGGCGATCACCGGCACCGGCACCGCGTCACTGACGGCCCGCACCAGCGGCAGATCGAAGCCGGCCTTGGTGCCGTCGCGATCCATGCTGGTCAGCAGGATTTCGCCGGCGCCGTAGCCGACCATGCGCGCCGCCCACTGCACCGCGTCGATACCGGTCGCCTTGCGGCCGCCGTGGGTGAAGATTTCCCAGCGCGGCGCCTCGCCGTCGGCGGAGACACGCTTGGCGTCGATGGCGACGACGATGCACTGCGAGCCGAAACGGTCGGCCGCCTCGCGCACGAACTCGGGGTTGGTGATCGCCGCCGAGTTGATGCCGACCTTGTCGGCGCCGGCGTTCAGCATCCGGCGAATGTCGGCGACGGTGCGAATGCCACCGCCGACGGTGAGTGGAATGAAGACCTGCTCGGCGATGCGTTCGACGGTGTGCACCGTAGTGTCGCGCGCCTCGTGGGTGGCGGTGATATCGAGGAAGGTGATCTCGTCGGCGCCCTGATCGTTGTAGCGGCGCGCGATCTCGACCGGATCGCCGGCATCGCGGATATCGACGAAGTTGACACCCTTGACGACCCGCCCCTTGTCGACGTCGAGACAGGGGATGATCCGTTTCGCCAGACCCATCTGCTTACCCTCAACCTGCGTGTATTTCGACCTGAATGGCGGCAACGACGGCTCTCGCCTTCGCCCGCGCCTCGTCGATGGAGGCGCCGAGCGCCAGACCGACGCCCATGCGGCGCTGGCCGCGCACTTCCGGTTTGCCGAACAGCCGCAGCGCCGTGTCCGGCTGCGCCAGCGCCTGTTCGAGATTGCCGAAGGTGACCTCGGCGCCATCGCCCTCGACCAGCAGCGCGCACGACGCACTCGGCCCGTACTGGCGAATCGACGGCACCGGCAGGCCGAGGATCGCGCGCGCGTGCAGCGCGAACTCGGACAGATCCTGCGAGATCAGCGTGATCAGGCCGGTGTCGTGCGGGCGCGGCGACACCTCGGAAAAGATGACGCGGTCGCCCTGCACGAACAGCTCGACGCCGAAGATGCCACAGCCGCCGAGCGCGTCGGTGATGGTGCCGGCGACGCGCTGCGCCTCCTTCAGCGCGACCGCCGACATCGGCTGCGGCTGCCACGATTCGCGGTAGTCGCCGTCGACCTGCAGGTGGCCGATCGGCGCGCAGAATTGAGTGTCATGCGCCGTGCGCACGGTCAGCAGCGTGATCTCGTAGTCGAACGCGACGAAGCCCTCGACGATGACGCGACCGGCACCGGCGCGGCCGCCGGCCTGCGCGTACTGCCACGCTGGTTCGATGTCGGCCTCGCGCTTCACCACCGATTGCCCCTTGCCGGAACTGCTCATGACCGGCTTGACCACGCACGGCATGCCGACCGCGGCAATCGCCTCGCGGAACTGGGTCTCGTCGTCGGCGAACAGATAGGGCGAGGTCGGCAGCTTCAACTCTTCGGCGGCGAGCCGGCGAATGCCCTCGCGGTTCATCGTCAGCTGCGCGGCGCGCGCGGTCGGTACGACGGTGTAGCCCTCGTCCTCCAGCTCGACCAGCGTCGCCGTCGCGATCGCCTCGATCTCCGGCACGATCAGGTGCGGCTTCTCGATATCGACGACGCGGCGCAGCGCCTGCCCGTCGAGCATCGGGATGACGTGGCTGCGGTGCGCCACCTGCATCGCCGGCGCATCGGCATAGCGGTCGACGGCGATCACCTCGCAGCCGAAGCGCTGCAGCTCGATGACGACCTCCTTGCCGAGCTCGCCGCTGCCGAGCAGCAGCACGCGCTTCGCGGTTTTCGACAGTGGCGTTCCGATCGTGGTCATGCGTCCGTCAGCCCTGTTGATCGCACCAGGCCTGCGCCTGCGCGACGTCGAGCGTGCCCTCGTAGATGGCGCGGCCGGTGATGGCGCCGAGAATGCCGGCGCCCGACACCGCCTGCAGCGCGCGGATGTCATTCATGTCGGTGATGCCGCCGGAGGCGATGACAGGAATCGTCGACGCCCGCGCCATCGCCACGGTCGCCTCGACGTTGACGCCCTGCATCATGCCGTCGCGGGCGATGTCGGTGTAGACGATGGCGCTGACGCCATCCTGTTCGAAGCGCTTGGCCAGATCGACCGCCAGCAGCCCGGAGACCTCGGCCCAGCCGTCGGTGGCGACGTGACCGTCCTTGGCGTCGAGGCCGACGATGATCCGCCCCGGAAAGGCGCGGCAGGCCTGGCCGACGAAGGCCGGCTCCTTGACCGCCTTGGTGCCGATGATGACGAACGAGACGCCCGCCTTCACGTAGAACTCGATCGTCTCCAGCGAGCGGATGCCGCCGCCGATCTGGATCGGCAGCTGCGGAAACGCCTTCGCGATCGCCGTGACGGCATCGCCGTTGACCGGCTCGCCGGCAAAGGCGCCGTTCAGATCGACCAGATGCAGCCGCCGCGCGCCGGCGTCGACCCAGCGCTGCGCCATCGACACCGGGTCGCTGCCGTAGACGGTGGAGTCATCCATCAGCCCCTGGCGCAGGCGCACGCACTGGCCGTCCTTCAGGTCGATTGCGGGAATGATCAGCATCGGAAATATCTCGTATCAAAAAAGGCGTGGCGATGCGTGGGTCGGCGCTCAGGCGCGGCCATCCCACTGCAGGAAATTGTTCAGCAATTGCAGGCCGGCGTCGCTGCTCTTCTCCGGGTGGAACTGCACCGCGAACAGGTTGTTGCGCGCCAGCGCCGCGTGCAGCGCGACGCCGTAATCGGCGGTACCGGCCACCAGCTGCGGATCGTCGCAGTGGATGTAGTAGCTGTGCACGAAATAGAAGCGGCTGTCCGGCGCGATGCCGGCCCACAGCGGATGGGCGCGGCTCTGGTGCACCTGATTCCAGCCCATGTGCGGCACTTTCAGTTTTTCGCCCGAGGCATCGCGCAACGGGTCGCCGAAGAATCTCACCTGCCCCGGCAGCACACCGAGGCAGTCGACGCCGCCGTTCTCCTCGCTGCGCTGCATCAGCGCCTGCATGCCGACACAGATGCCGAGCAGCGGCCGGCCGCTGGAGAGCACGTCGTCGACGACGCGATCGATGCCGAAGCGCCGGATCTCGGCCATGCAATCACGAATCGCGCCGACGCCGGGCAGGATGACGCGATCGGCGCTGTCGATTTCGGCGATATTGGAGGTGACGCGCACCTCCAGACCACTGCCGCCGACCTGGCGCAGCGCGCTCGCCACCGAATGCAGGTTGCCCATGCCGTAGTCGATGACGGCGACACTTTTCATGACGGCAACCTCTGGGCGGTCATTACAGCGAACCCTTGGTCGACGGCATCTGCCCGGCCATGCGCGGATCGAGCGCGCAGGCCATCCGCAGCGCGCGGCCAAATGCCTTGAACACCGTCTCGGCCTGATGGTGCGCGTTGACGCCGCGCAGGTTGTCGACGTGCAGCGTCACCTGCGCGTGGTTGACGAAGCCGCGGAAGAATTCGCCGAACAGATCGACATCGAAGCTGCCGATGCGCGCGCGGGTGAACGGCACGTGCAGCTCGAGGCCGGGGCGGCCGGAGAAATCGATGACGACGCGCGACAACGCCTCGTCGAGCGGCACGTAGCTGTGGCCGTAGCGGGTCATCCCCTTCTTGTCGCCGACCGCCTTGGCGATGGCCTGACCGAAGGTGATGCCGACATCCTCGACGGTGTGGTGGTCATCGATGTGGACGTCGCCGCTCGCCTCGATGTCGAGGTCGATCAGGCCGTGACGGGCGATCTGGTCGAGCATGTGGTCGAGGAATGGCACACCGGTGGCCAGCTTCGACACGCCACTGCCGTCGAGATTGATGGCGACGGTGATCTGCGTCTCCAGCGTGTTGCGGGTGACCGTCGCTTTGCGTTCAGCCATGAGGCGCTCCATGGGCCCGGACTCGGATTGCGGGCCGGGCGGAAAACAGAATCGCGTATTATACGCCGACCCCGGAATTGGCAGCCACGCGCAATCCTCCCGACACCGATGAGCCACACCACCGCTTCGCCTGCCACCGTCTCGCCCGCCGCCGCCGCCGGCGCCGACCCGCAACGCCTGACGCTCGACATCGGCACCCGCGTGCTGGCCTGGTTCGACCGCCACGGCCGCAAGGATCTGCCGTGGCAGCGCGACATCACGCCGTACCGGGTCTGGGTGTCGGAGATCATGCTGCAGCAGACCCAGGTTGCCACCGTCATCCCTTATTACGACCGCTTCCTGCAGCGCTTCCCCGACGTGCGCTCGCTGGCCGACGCCTCCGAGGACGAGGTGCTGCACCTGTGGACCGGACTCGGCTACTACAGCCGCGCCCGCAACCTGCACAAGGCGGCGCAACAGGTCTGCCGCGATTTCGGCGGCGAATTCCCGGCGACGGTCGAACGGCTCGAACAGCTGCCCGGCATCGGCCGCTCGACCGCCGGCGCCATCGCCTCGATCGCCGGCCGCCAGCGCGCGCCGATCCTCGACGGCAACGTCAAACGGGTGCTGGCACGCTTTCACGCCACGCCCGGCTACCCCGGCGAAACCGCGACGCTGAACGCGCTGTGGCAGTACGCCGAGGCGCACACGCCGGACGCACGGCTACCCGACACACTCCCCAACTACACGCAGGCGATGATGGATCTCGGCGCCACGCTCTGCACCCGCTCGCGCCCGGCCTGCGGCATCTGCCCGCTGACCGACGATTGCCTGGCGCGCATCCAGGGCAACCCGTCCGACTACCCCGGCAAGAAGCCGAAGAAGGTGCTGCCGGTCAGGGCGACGCGGATGCTGATCATCGAGCGCGACGGCGAGGTGCTGCTGCAGAAGCGGCCGCCGACCGGTGTCTGGGCGGGCCTGTGGATATTCCCGCAGATCGAGCCGGACGCCGACCCGATCGCGCACTGCGCCGAACAGCTGCGGATGCAGGTCGAACTGACCGAACGCTGGACGCCGTGGCGCCACACCTTCAGCCACTACCACCTCGACATCGAACCGCTGCGGTTGCGGCTGCTGCGACCGGCGGAAGGCATCGCCGAGGCGTCGCAATGCCTCTGGTACGACCGCGCGCAGCCCGCGGCCGTCGGCCTCGCCGCACCGGTGGCGATGCTGCTGCAACGACTTTCAGGAGATAACGCATGACCCGCACCGTGCTCTGCCGCAAATACCGGCGCGAAATGGAGGGGCTGGCGATGCCGCCGCTGCCCGGTGCCAGGGGGCAGGAGATATTCGAGTCGATCTCGAAACAGGCGTGGCAGGAGTGGCAAGCGCACCAGACCCGGCTGATCAACGAGCGCCGCCTGAAGCTGCACGACCCCGCCACGCGCAAATTCCTGCAGGAAGAGATGGACAAATTCTTCGCCGGCGAAGACTACGCGCAGGCCGAAGGTTACGTGCCGCCACCAGCCGACTGAAATCGACGACGAGGCCATGCGTTCAGCTTGACGACCCGCGGGGCAGCGGGTTTAATACGCGCCTCCTGCAGCCACCCCCCGGTTGCAGCGACCTGCAACACCTCATGCCCAGATAGCTCAGTCGGTAGAGCAGGGGATTGAAAATCCCCGTGTCGGTGGTTCGATTCCGCCTCTGGGCACCACTTCCCCAGCACCACCCAAACCGGTCACAACCAGCACCGTCGCGGCTGCGCTCGCGGCCAGCTTTCCTAACCGTTGCCACATGGCGCGGCGTGCCGGGTCCTGCTCGCGCTCCATGTGCTGGTCTAGCACGATGGTGCCGTGCGGCAGCTCCAACAGCTCCTCCAGCCGGTAGGCGTACTGATCGTCGAGCGTGCCAACCTTCCCCCTACGGTGCTGGCTCATTGCCGCCGTTGTCATTCCTAGCAGCAAAGCCGCCTGCCGATCGCTAGGCAGTGCTTTCGCTCGAATCAGTTGATCAATCCAGTCAATCGATTTCATGGCTTGTCGGCCCTCCTAGAGGCCTTAGCGGCGCTTCGTGCTAAGTCTAACTTGACGTTAAGTCGATCTCGATATTAAGTTCTACTTCATGTTAAGCAATACTTCGCATGGAGCCGCCCGGATGCCCCGCCCCTCCCCTCACGAAAACCAACTCCCCCTGCCCATCGTCGAAGAGCGTCCGGCCACCCCGGGCGAGCTGATCTATTTCGGCCGTCTGGCCGACCCGATTTTGAGGGGTCGCCGGGGTCGGTCGGGGCGCCGGTCGGAAGTGGCGGCCCTTGTAACACCGCCACTTTGTCTCATGGGTGAGACTCCAGCCCCAAAAACGGACGATTTTTGACCATGTTCGTTTACAAGGATCAGGACGTGGTTCGGCGTCTCGAAGTGCAGGCTCGGCACCGGGCCAAGCTCGATGAACTGCACCGACTGTCGGTCCGTATCTCGGCGCGGGCGCTGCCACGTCGCCCGGTCTGTCGCTGTGCGATCTGCGAGGCCGCCCGTGCTGATTGACTGGACCACCGCACGGGTGCCCCTCGACCTGCTGACCGATGAGGCCCGGGAGAAGGCATGGCAGATCGGCGATCGACTCTGCTGCTACTGCCCGAAGACCGGCGATGTTCGGTATGAGTCGTTCAAGTGGGAATCGATCCGCTCCGACTCTCACCAGATCGTCATCAAGGCCGGCTCCGATCTGTGGATGCAGGGCAGCCCGGCACGGGTCATCGGCGCGGGCGATGCCGTCTTTGGCGCCGGCGCCTCGGCAGGCCTCGACTTGCTCGGGTGTGTTGACCGGATGCGCCAATTCGTCTCCGCTCAGCTCGGTTGTCCGCTGCCCCCGGCCGACCTTTGGACCGTCTCGCGTATCGACATCACCGGCAACCTTGAACTGGACTCGATCGCCGAAGTGCGCCAGGCGCTGACGATCCTGCGCAACTGCGAGGGTGGCCGCTACCGCGTCAGCCAGCAGCAGGGCGACACCGTGTATTGGTCGCACGGCTCGAAACTCAAGGCCGGCAAGGCCTACGCGAAGGGGCCGCATCTGGCCAAGTTGATGGGCAACCCTAAATACGACGGGTGCCGATACACCGCCGAAGAGATCAGCGCCGCCAACCGGCTGCTGCGGCTGGAACTGAAACTTGGGCGCGAATGGTTCGCCCGCAACCCGTGGCTGAATGTCACGCCTGAACAGCTCCGTCAGGAGTGGGAATCCTATTTTTTTCGAATGATTGGAGGTGCCGACATGGCTTCCGACGACGATCTGCAACAGCGCGTTATTGCCGCTGCGAAAACCGAAGGCCAAGGCAAGGCCGCGTATGGCTGCTGGGTGATGATCCAGCGTGAAGGCTGGGAACGCGCACGCGAGTTCTACAGCAAACCGACGTGGTATCGCCACCTGAATACCCTGCGCGCTGCCGGCCTCCGCGATGCCGACATCAGCGTCGGTCAAGTAGTCCCACTCCGCCGCCAGATCATGCAGGCGCGGCTTGTCACCAGCTGGTCGCAGCTCGCGGCCTAAACCTCTCAGGAGTCACCACCATGATGCAGAAGAAAATCCTCGTCGCCGGCGTCATCAACCTTCAAGGCCGCGCGAAGGCCAGCGGCAACCCGTACAGCATGTTCAAGCTCACGGCGCTGGAGCCTGCCGTCATCGAGCGCAACGTGCACAACGCCAGTGGCTACGTCGCCCGCGAGTTCGATTGCAACGAACAGGTTATGCGCCAGCTCGAACGCGAGCGCTTCCCTGTCGAGGTCGATGCGTTCCTCCAGATCGGTCGCGACAACAAAGTCGAGATCGATTCGGTGCGCATTCTCGAACAGCGCGAAACGGTGAAGCCGGCCGCTGTCGGCAAGCCGGCAGCGTAAGTGCATAAGCCCATCGCCTGACCGCCATGAATCAGCCCGCTTATCTCGATCACCACCGTTCGAATGGCGTCGCCAAGGCGGTGGCCGATGAGCACGCACAGCCCCGCAGGGGCTGCGCGCGCGAAGAGGTCGCCGCATGGAAATGACCACCACCGACCTGTGGACGCTCGGTTATTGCGGACTGCTTTTTGTCGCTTGGGCGATGGGGTTCAAAAAGGGTGGCCAGCGATGAATGCGTCTGATGTTGCAACCGTCATCGGCCACCTCTTCGGTGCCTATGGGATTGGCTGGACTATGGGCTACCTCTTTCTCGCAGCCGTCAAACTGTTGGAGCTTTTCCGATGAAAAACATGCAAACCCTGAAGAGCAAGGCCGCCTTGGTTGTCGCCTCTGCTGTCGTTCTGGCCACTCAGGCTCACGCCGATCTGCCGGCTGCCGCCACTTCGGCGTTTACCGCGA
>CAZEVP010000085.1:0-11246 GCA_964515735.1 uncultured Verrucomicrobiaceae bacterium
TGCACGTCCCATTGCGCCCTGCTCGAAACGAAAAGATGTGCATCTGGCGTGACCGCGAGGGCGGTATCCAGACAGCCCGCAGGAACCACCAGCAATCCATTGGATTCATACGGAAGCGCCGACCCGCAGACCGAGCAGAAGCTCCTGGCATGTCTTGTCGCGGGAAGACGATAGATCGTTGCCTTGTCTTGACCGGATATCCATTTCAGACGCGCTGTCGACGAGAACAGATTGGCCGCATGAGCCGAACCCGTGTCTTTGCGGCAATGTCTGCAGTGACAGAGATAGAAGTGCTCAAATTCACCTTCGATTTCGAACCGGGCTTCACCGCACAGGCACGATCCAGAATGTTGGCTGCTCATATCAGGCCTCATGGATATGGCGTGAAAACTCGGCGCAGGCATTGTCCTGCGCCGAGCCTCGCTCAATGAAGAGAACTCGCAGCACCGGAAGGCCTGTGACGGTGCATGACGGCGATGCCCAGTACGGCCAGCACGCCAGCCAGCACCATCGTTGCCCACTGCGACAGGCTGGGAACCGCCGCAACCCCACTGCTGGCCAGTATGGCCGGGCCGCCCGGATCGTTGATCTCACGGTTGGCGGTGAGGTCGCCGTCCCCCGCGTCACCATCGGTCAGCGTCAGCGTGATGGTGTTGCCGCTGATCTGCGCGTGGGGGAATACATACCAGTGCGGTGTCGGGTCGGCCAGCGTGGGGCCGTACTTGTAGTACACCGTGCCCGGCGGCAGCGGCTGCGGATAGGTCAGCACCACGGTGGCGTCAGTACCCTGATCGCCCAGCACCAGACGCAGACGCACCACGCCGTGCAGCAGCATCATTTCCGCCGGCGGCGGCTCGACAAGCCCGGCCACTGTCTGAGCCTGTGCTTCGGCCAGTTGCCACGCATTGGTGTTGGCCACCGCCAGATGCATCCCCTGTCCTGCCTGTGGGCCCTCGGGCAGGATCAATTCCTCCTCCAGCAACGGCGCGAAGCCGGCAAGCACCGAGCGTCCGGCCGTCACCGCCTCCAGCGTGCAGGTGAGCTCCGTGCCACTGCAATCGCCACTCCAGCCGGTGAAGTGGTAGCCGACATTCGGCGTGGCGGTGCAGATGGTGGTGCCACCGTACACCACCGGGTTCGGCTCGCATTCCACGTTGCCGCCTTCGACCGGCTGCGCGCTGGCGGTAATGTCACTGGACGGTTTTGACACCTCGTGGATATCCAGGCTTTGACTTACCGTCACACCGAGCAGGCCATTCAATTCCACGACCAGTCTGTCTACCGGTGCACCTGGCGTGATGGATATGGTGGTCGGGTTGCCACTCTGCAGATCGTTGATATTTGCCAGCGTCAGAAGAGCCTGCAAAGTGTCATTCGTCACGACAATTGCGCCATTCTGGGTTCTGATACGGACGCCTTGTCCCAGCGTTATCGCCAGGAGCGCAGGATCCATCCCCAGACGAACGGTGAATACATCATCGGACTGCGAAAACCCTTCGAAATAAAAGCGTTGCGTGATATTGGACGCCACGCTGACGACGCCCAGAGACAACGTTGAGTGCGAAGTCTCGTTGCCATCAACCGCTCTTTCCAGATGATTCGCTCCGCCACCCAGATTCAGCAGCTCAAGGCTGATTCCCGCAGCATCGTATGAAGTGAATTGCGGAGCGGTGTCGCTCTCCGCTACCACATAATAGGGGTCCCACACCCTCAAGCGCTTTTTGACGCCCAAACCAACCAGGCTTCCTACGTAGTTCGTAATCCTGATGCTCTGGTAGGGCTGGTTTGGCGTAATGGCCAGATAGGTATGGTTATTGGTATCAACGACCACTTTCAGTCGTTCACCTGCAAAAGATAAAGGGTTGGTCGAATTGCCCGAAAGCACCACGGTGGCGCCATTTTTCGCCTCCACCCCGAACTCCTGGTTTCCAACCAGTGCCACTCCACTGATGCCCGACAACAGATTCCCCAGCGTTCCTCCCATCAGGCTGGACAGAATATTGTCTTCTGTTTCTATGCGAACATAGGACGTCTGATTTGCAGGCACTACCGTTGGAAACTGTATTTCGATGTGGGCGGAATAACTTCCTATACCAATGATGATGCCCGTTCCGGCCTCCAGCTCCGAATAGGTTCCGGTGTTGGAATCGATGCTATTCGACGAAGAGGTTACATTTGATTCCGAAATTATCGCGCTGGCATATTGTTGTGCATTGGCGATGGAAGTGGCTGAAAAAAGCAGGGTCAAGAAAATCGTTACCCACAGGCTCTGCACTACAGACTGAGCCTGCATGCGGCCCTGAAAAAGCAGATTCATCGTTATTTTCCTTAGGCAATTGACTCCCTCTTCGGGGGAGTTCCGATCTATTCAGGGCCATCGAAATTACGAAGATACAATTCCGCCGCTGTCATGAAACAACGCACGTAGCGGACATGATACGTCAATTCATCCAAGGCTTTGGCGCAGATCATCCCACCCGCACTCGGCGGATTAAAACCGGAAGTGCAACTCTGAGCCCGACATTTTTAGAAAACTTTCGAAAATCCCCGAGCTCAATATCCATCACTCCTCGCTCTACCCCGGTGTACGGGAGTACATCACCAACACACCCGGTTGTTATGACTACGACGTGAAAAAGAAAATGCTGCAGAGCAATGCGGTGAAGCTGTACAACCTGCCGCGTTGATGAGGGCCTCACAGTTACAGTTCTTGCCTGCCTGGCCTTTTATATCACCCATATCCCGGCCACCCCAAATTGGTGGCAGATGGCTGACACGAAGGCCGCCAACCGCTTACAGTAGGCGACCGACGCCCGGCCGACACCGGCGCGCACCCGATCCCCGCTGGAGCATAAGAATGAGAATGCTGAATGTGCTGGCGCTGTCTGCGGCGCTGGCCACCACGCTGACAATGACCGGCTGCGGCAGGCAGCCCGAATCCGCATCGAGCGCGTCCGCCGCCACATCGAACCCGTCACCACAGCCCGGCACGCTCGCCGCCGGAGACTGGCCCAACTTCGGCGGCGACGGCCGCGAGCTGCACTACAGCCCGTTCGACCAGATCTCGCTGGCCACCGTCGATCGGCTGAAACTGGCCTGGTACCACGAGCTGGAGCCGGGCTTCTCGGTGTCGGCGCCGGTCAAGGGCGGCGACAAGCTGTTCACCACCACCGGCCACTCGTTCATCCGCGCCTTCGACGCCGCCAGCGGCAAACTGCTGTGGCAATACGACTCGAAGGTGCGCGAGATCGCGCAGTCACCGCTGCACCTGAGCTGGGGCAACAAGGGTATCGCCTGGGAGAACGGCCACGTCTTCGTCGCCACCACCGATGGCCGCGTCATCGCACTCGACGACAGCAACGGCCAACCGCTGTGGGAGACGCGCCAGTTCGAACTCTCCGACCTGCGCAACAGCAACGGCCCGCCGCGCGTGTTCGACGGCAAGGTGATCATCGGCCACGGCGGTGCCGACATCAGCCCGATTCGCGGCTACGTCACCGCCTACGACGCAGCCACCGGCAAGCAGCTGTGGCGTTTCCATGCGGTGCCGAGCGACCCGTCGCAGCCCGCCGAAAATCGCGCCGACGAGATCATGCGCGAGAGCTGGCTCGGCGACTGGTACGGCCGCGGCGGCGGCGGCACGGCGTGGAACGCTTTCAGCTACGACGACGAGCTCGACCTGATCTACCTCGGCCTCGGCAACGGCTTTCCGTACAACCACCTGATGCGCAGCCCCGGCGGCGGCGACAATCTGTTCCTCGCCTCGATCGTCGCGGTCAAGGCCGACACCGGTGAATACGTCTGGCACTACCAGGTCTGCCCGGCCGAGCAGTGGGACTGCACCGCCGTGCAGGACATGTCGATCGCCACGCTGACCATCGACGGCAAGCCGCGCAAGGTACTGATGCAGGCGCCGAAGAACGGTTTCTTCTACGTGCTCGACGCCGCCACCGGCGAGTTCATCTCGGCCGAGAAGATCGCGAAGGTGACGTGGGCGGAGAAGATCGACGCCGTCACCGGCCGTCCGGTCGAAAACCCGGCCATCCGCTATCAGGGCAAGGAGGGGCTGTTCGAGCTGTGGCCGGGGCCGCAGGGCGCGCACAGCTGGCTGCCGCAGGCGTTCAGCCCGCGCACCGGTCTCGTCTACATCCCGATCATGGAGATCGGCGCGCTGATCGGCCCGCCGCCCGAGAACCCGAGCGGCATCACCGCGCACATGGGCGTGACGCTGATCGCGGATGCGGAACTGGAAGGCAGCCGGCGCAGTTTCCTGAGGGCGTGGGACCCGGTCGCGCAGAAGGAGGCGTGGAGTATCGAGCTGCCGGGCGACTGGCCAGGCGGCGTGCTCGCCACCGCCGGCGATCTGGTATTCCAAGGCAGAATCGACGGCTATCTGATCGCCTACGACGCGAAGACGGGCAAGGAAGTGTGGTCGTACAAGAGCGTCGCGCCAATCGTCGCACCACCGATCGCCTACAACGTCGACGGCAAGCAGTACGTGACAGTGCTGACCGGCAGTGGCTCGCAGGGCGGCGGCATTCTTGCCACTGGCAACGCCGCATACCGCACCGACTACGCGCTGCCGCGCCACGTGCTGACCTTCGCGCTCGACGGCACGGCGACGATACCGGCGTTCGAGATGCCGGCGCAGGTGCCGCCACCCGATCCCGACTTCAAGCCCGAACCGGAGCGCGTCATGGCCGGCGCGATGGCCTTCGCCGACAACGCCTGTCTGGTCTGCCACGGCCTGAACGCGATCGGCGGTGGCGCCGCGCCCGACCTGCGCTTCTCGCCGATGATTCTCAGCGCCGACGCGTTCAAGGCTGTGGTGAAGGATGGTTTGCTGAAGCCGCGCGGCATGCCGCCGTCACCGCACCTCTCCGACGAAACGCTGGAGCAGATGCGCCACTATCTGCGCATGCGCGCCATGCAGGCGCCGGCCGAACTGGCGGCGCTGCAACAGCAGCAACCATCACCCACCGCATCGGGACAGCCGGTGTCGACCGGCATGTAACCGCCTCGATCGTCGCGCCCGCGGATGAATCGATTCGCGGGCGCGACGTTCACGACCCCCGGCTCTTGTGCGCAACCTTGTGCGCGTTCTGCTCCCAGTTGCGGCCGTCGAAGTCGACGATCTTCAGTGTCGGCAACGGCGCATCGAGACAGCGGACATTGACGTCGATACCGTCCGGATTCGAACGCGGCGTGTAGAACGGCTTGATGCCGCAGGTACTGCAGAACGTGTGCTTCGCAACGCCGGTGTTGAAGGTGTAGGTCGTCAGCCGGTCAGCGCCGGCGAACAGCCGGAACCGGTTCAGCGGCACGATCAGGTGCAGAAACCCCGATTTCGTGCAGATCGAGCAGTTGCAGTTCTCGACCTCCACCGTCTCCGGTGCCTCGACCTCGAAGCGGATCGCGCCGCAGTGGCAACTGCCCCGGTAAATCATTCTCTCTCCCCCATTCACCAGCCGACCAGCTCGTCGCTACCGCCAAAAGCCGCCGGGAATCCCTTGTAATGCGGCAGGTCGTCCACGACCGGCAGCACGGCGTGCTGGCACTGGAGATGAAACTGCGGCTTGAACTCGCCCTTCGGCAGCAGCATGGCATTGACGCTGCGCAGGCCGGCGCTCGCGACCTCGGTGAACAGCGGGGTTCCGCAACTGGCGCAACGCATCCGCTGCGTCGTTCTGACGACCAGCGGGATCAGCTGCCCCTTAAGCACGGCCACCGCCTGCGCGGGATAGGCTACCGTTGCCACGTAAGCTGCCCCGTGCGCAGCCTGACAGTCGTCGCAGTGACAGTAGGCCTGCACCAGCGGTTCGCCGGAGATTTTCACAGCCGTGGCACCACACAGACACTGTATTTCGATGCTCTTCACCGGTCGCTCCTTTCATCGGACTCGTCGAGGTGCCCAAGGGTAAGGGATAACCCCCGCTTCAGACACCGTCGGGCAGTTTCGACCGCATCATCCTGCGGCGATCGAGCCTGCGGCCGTCGACGATGAAGGTGCCGTCGCCAACCGCGTGCAGCGTGCGCCGCTCCCTGCGCGCAGCGTCGACATAGGCGGCGATGCCGTCGAGCACGACGATGTCGTGTTTCTTCACGATGTCGACGACCTCGCATTCGATGTTGGCCAGACACTGCGCGATCAACGGCGCATCGACATGCTTCCCCTTCACGGCGGTCAGTCCGAAAGTTTCGAACTTGTCAGTGTCGTCGCCAGAGCAAGTACCGATGCCGACCACCGTGTCGATCATGTCGACGGTCGGAATCGCGATAACGCACTGCCGGCTCTTGCGCAGCGCGGCGTAGGAGTGATTCCACGGGCCGGTGGTGATCGCGAAGCGCGGCGTGAAATCGACGACCATCGTCCACGAGATGGTCATGATGTTGCTGCGCTTGCCGTCGTTGGTCGTGACCAAGACGACGGGGCCGGGCTCCAGCAGCGTGAATGCCTTTTCAATCTTCAGCTTCTTCATCATCGTTCCTGCGGGGCAAGAGTCGGGTTTCGTTTCCCGCACCGACCTATCGTGCTCCGTTTGCGCCGGTCACATCCAGCGGTTAGGGTTTCCGCAAAACGACATACGGCAGGGAGAACCCGATGGACATCGACTGGATCGAGCGCGAGGCGCACAAGCTGGCCAGGCGCTATCGCATCCCGAACGGCAGCAAGTTCCGGCTGAAGGACTGGGACCCGGCCGACACCGGCAAGTTGCGCACCGAGGACAAACCGCGCGCGAAGGCCGCGCTGGCGCTCAGTACCGAGGGGCTGGCCGAGCTGCAGGCCAAGCTCTACGCGCAGAACCGCTGGAGCCTGCTGCTGATCTTCCAGGCGATGGACGCGGCCGGCAAGGACAGCGCGATCAAGCACGTGATGTCCGGCATCGATCCGCAGGGGTGCCAGGTGTTCGCCTACAAGGCGCCGAACAAGGAGGAACTGGACCACGACTTCATGTGGCGCTGCCTGAGGAACCTGCCGGAGCGCGGCCGCATCGGCATCTTCAACCGCTCCTACTACGAGGAGGTGCTGGTGGCGAAGGTGCACCCGGAACTGCTCGAAGCGCAGCAGCTGCCGGAATCGCTGATCACACCGAAGATCTGGGAGCAGCGCTACGAGGACATCAGCGCGATCGAACGCTACCTGCATCGCAACGGCATCATCGTGCTGAAGTTCTTCCTGAACGTGTCGAAGGCGGAGCAGAAACGGCGCTTCATCGAACGCCTCGACACACCGGAGAAGCACTGGAAGTTCGCCGCCGCCGACGTCACCGAGCGCGGCCACTGGGACGACTACATGGCGGCCTACGAGCAGATGATTCGCCACACCGCGACCAGACACGCACCGTGGTACGCGGTGCCGGCCGACAACAAATGGTACACGCGCATCGTCATCGCCGCCGCCGTCATCGACACATTGCGCTCGCTCGATCTCACCTGGCCGACCGTCAACGACAGCGAGCAGGCGGCACTGAAACGGGCGCGCGCCGAATTGATGAAGGAGCGCGACTGACGCCAGCCGATCGCTACAGCCAGTCGCTGAGCAGCACGCCGACGCCGAGCGTCTCCATCGAATCGTCGTAGTCGATCAGGCTGTCGCCGTAGCCGTTGAAGTATTTGATGTAGCCGCGGAAGCGGCCGCCGATCGGAAAGCTCCAGCCCAGCTCGACCGCACCCTTGTTATCGGAGCGCAGGTTGTTGCGCAGCAGCACGCTGTAGATGTTCTGCTGGCGCTGCCATGTGGTGAACCACTCGAAGTGGCCCATGTAGAACTCGATGTCGGGGTTGTCGTCGGCCTTGGTATCGCGCGGGTCATCGCTCCGATCCTCCGGCAACCGGTACCACGGCTTGATCGACATCACCACGTTGTCGCGCTCGAAGATGAAGTTGGCCATCAGCCGGTTCCAGCTGCGCGACTGCGTGCCGGCGCGGCCGTTCGACTGGTGATTGACGATGAACTGGTTGGCGACGTTGCGAAAGCCGAGGATGTTCCAGTCGTTCTCGAACGTCAGCAGCGCTTCCGGCTCGTGGTTGGTGTCGCGGAACGGCGCTGACAAATCACCGTTGTAGGCCTGCCAGAACGAGCGGTTGGTATAGGCAAGGCTGAGGTGCGACTTCTCGCCGAAGATGTCGTCCCACACCACCGCCTTCAGGCTGAGCTGGAACTGGAATTCGACATGCTGCAGGTCGAAATCCTCGTCGGTCAGGTCGGCGAACACCTGCTCGTTCGGGTCTTTCAGGTAGACCAGCGGCAATACGTAGTTGGCGCGGTGCGGCGTCAGCACGAACGGGTTGTCGCGGCTGTAGCGCTCCAGTGCCAGCCGCCGTTCGACATGCCCGCGCGCGCCACTGGCCTCGGCCGCTGCGCGCTGTTCGATGATGACCGCCGGTGTCACCGGCTGTTCGGTCAATGCCGGCGTCGACGGCTGCTGTTGCAACAGCAATTTCTGTTCGCAGTAGCTGCGCAGTTCGCCGACCGTGGCGCTGGCCGCCGCCGACTGCACGGCGAGTGCCAGACACTGCTGCAGCGTTTCGGCGCGCACGTCGATGGCGAGCAGCGACAGCAGCGACAGCAGCGACAACCCCCAGCCGCCGACGTTGCGAAGGCGGCGCTTGCTGATTCTCTGCTGCTGACGATCCATGGGCTCTGCGGTCCGCTACCGATTCGCCCCGAATCCTACGCTACATCGTGCCGGCGTATCGACCTCGCGGCCGCTCCGCACCGATGGATCGTCGCGACAATGCTCAGCGGTTCGGCTGCGGCGTCAGGCGCAAGTACGGTTTGACGGCGCGGTAGCCTTTCGGGAAGCGCTGCCGGATCTCGTCCTCGTCCTTCAGCGACGGCACGATCACCACCTCGTCGCCATCCCGCCAGTTGGCCGGCGTGGCGACCTTGTGGTTGTCGGTCAGCTGCAGCGAATCGATGACGCGCAGGATCTCGTCGAAGTTGCGGCCGGTGCTGGCCGGATAGGTGATGGTCAGCCGCACCTTCTTGTTCGGATCGATGACGAACAGCGAGCGCACCGTCAGCGTGTCGTTGGCATTCGGGTGGATCAGGTCGTAGAGGCCGGAGACCTTGCGATCGGCGTCGGCGATGATCGGAAAGTTGACGCGCGTGTTCTGCGTCTCGTTGATGTCGTCGATCCAGCGCGTGTGCGACTCCACCGGGTCCACCGACAGCGCGATGACTTTGGCGCCGCGCTTGCCGAATTCGTCTTTCAATTTGGCGGTGAAGCCGAGTTCGGTGGTGCAGACCGGCGTGAAGTCGGCCGGGTGGGAAAACAGCACACCCCAGCTGTCGCCGAGCCACTCGTGGAAGCGGATGCGGCCTTCGCTGGATTCCTGTTCGAAGTCGGGGGCGATGTCGCCGAGTCGGATGCTCACGGTTTCTGCTCCTTCGCAATGGGTTGGGCATGTGACAGCGCCCGATTATGCGTCGGCGCCCCGGCACGGCGAACGAACGATTTCTGCTTTCCTTATGACGCTGGCGCGCGGCCCGCTCACCTCGTCACCGAAACGGATCGGGCCATTCAGGCCAGCAATTTCAACTCGAAGACATGGCGGATCGACTGGCCGTCCCACTCGTAGCCGAGGTGCTTGCCCTGCCGCGTCGGCGACAGCGCCGGCGGCCGCAGCACGGCGGCGCATTCCCCACCGGGGTCGCGCACGCTGGGGTAGACGATGCCGTGGCTGCCCGCCTCCCACGCCGCCCGACCGAAGGCCTGACTCGGCGCCAGATCGTCCGGGTGCAGCAGTGGTTCCGCCTCCGGTCGATGTCGCAGGTCGATCAGCTCGGCGCGCAGGTTGGCCAGATAGACCCGGCGCTGCAGCATCATCGGCGGCTCGTTGGAGGCGCGCATGAAGCGCTCGGCGTGGTGGCGCGTTTCGGCGATCGCGGTGCGCTCGCTCAGTGCGCAGTAGTAGGCGCCGAACGTGCCGTCGGTGAAGCGCGTGCCGGGCGGTGCGAAATGGCAGAAGGCCGCCATGACCGGCGACCATCCCGGCCCGTAGCGGCGATCCTCGTCGCGCACCAGGTGGATCTGCCCCGCCTCCTCCCGCAGTCGGGACGAGGTCTCGCCTTCGTAGTCGTTGAGCAGCGCCCAGTCGTCGGGGGAGTCGTTGACGCCCTCGAACAGGTCGATCGGCGGGAAGCGCGAAGGGACGATGCGGTAGCAGGGGCGCCACTCGACGGCGCTGGTCGGGAAGTTCACGACTCAGCCGCGCGCGGCATCGAGGAACTGGCGCACGACGAACAGATCGGACACCTGCCCGCCGAGCAGCCGCTCCAGCGGCGCGCGACCGGCGAAGGTCGGGCTCTGGTTCGGCCGTTTCAGCCAGCTGTCCGCCGATTCAGCTCTGGGCAGCAGGATCTGCAGGGCCTTGTAGATGCCGAGGATCAGCGACATACGCTCGCGCTGGCCGATATCGAGCGTCGCCCGCTCCGGGTCGGCTTTCCAGCGCCGGTAAGTGGTCGGCGGCGCGCCGAGCAGCAGCGCCGCCTCGGACTCACGCAGACCCCACGCCTTGGCGATATTGGGGTAGGTGCGCATCGCCGCGGCATCCATGCGCCGGCGTTGGTCGGCAGGCTGGGATCTGGCGAGCATGGTGGCTCCTCCAATAACTATCATCACCATTTGAGCGACTTTCGCTATTTATAGCCCAAATGGTCAGCTCTACGCCAGCAGGCCCTACCTTGTGGTGCGACCTGTGGTGCGCCTCCCTCGGTCAATCCCTCTCGCTGGGCCTGTGCTTATTGACGATAGGTGACCCGGACATTTCGCTGCATTTACCCGAAGCATTACATGACCGAGTCAAGATCAAGGCCAACACAAGTGGGGCATGTCATATCAGTCGTTGATCAAGGTGCGATTTGGGGAGGATGTGAACGAGTGTCATCGGACTCGCCGGAAGCAAGTTCGGTCGGTTGTAACGGATTGTTAGCCAATTCTGGTTTGACACCTAACGGGAACATCGGTTTGAGCTTTCGATAGCTTTCATGTGGCAAGACCCATGTCGCCCGCGTAAAGAACGCTAGGAATAGGTAAATGAATCCATATGCGAGCCAGATATTCTTAGGCTGACCTTGAAACACAGTTATGTACCCACCGAAGATCAGACCTGTAATAGCTACGACCAATAGGAATGTCGTGAAAAGTCGGCTCGCCCAGTACACTGCCCCCTGCCAAAAACTCAGCTTGAATCGCCCCGGGATTCGTGGAGGCCAGTTGGTTTAAGTTGAGACGGCAAGC
>CAZEVP010000086.1:0-11239 GCA_964515735.1 uncultured Verrucomicrobiaceae bacterium
CGTCGATGACGAACTCTTTCGGCACGTGGTTGTCGAGCATCGGCACGCCTTCGCGCTCGGCGTCCTCGATCTCCCACGGCGAGGCCTTCATGTCGGCGCGCGGGCTGCGCACGGTGACGGTGACGCTGTCGCCACCGAGGCGCAGCGAGGTGCGGCAGCAGTCCATCGCGGTGTTGCCGCCGCCGAGCACAATCACGCGCTTGCCGATCGACGTGATGTGGCCAAAGGCGACGCTGGAGAGCCAGTCGATGCCGATGTGGATGTTGGCGGCGCCCTCCTGCCGGCCCGGCAGCTCGAGATCGCGGCCGCGCGGCGCACCGGTGCCGACGAAGACGGCGTCGTAGCCCTTGTCGAGCACACTCTTCAGGCTGTCGACGTAGGTGTTGAAATGGGTGACGACACCCATGTCGAGGATGTAGTTGACCTCATCGTTCAGCACCTGCTCCGGCAGGCGGAACGACGGAATCTGCGAGCGCATGAAACCACCGCCGGCGCGCTGGTCGTCGTACAGGTCGATCGAGTAGCCATGCGGCATCAGGTCGCGGCAGACGGTCAGCGCGGCGGGGCCGCCGCCGATGCAGGCGACGCGCTTGCCGTTCTTCTTCGCCGGCGCTTTCGGCAGGCGGTCGCGGATGTCGTCCTTGAAATCGGCGGCGACGCGCTTCAGGCGGCAGATCGCCACCGGCTGCTCCTCGACACGGCCGCGGCGGCAGGCCGGCTCGCACGGGCGGTCGCAGGTGCGGCCCAGTACACCGGGAAACACGTTGGATTCCCAGTTGACCATGTAGGCGTCGCTGTAACGACCGGCGGCGATCAACCGGATGTATTCGGGAACTGGCGTATGCGCCGGACACGCATACTGACAGTCGACAACTTTGTGGAAATACTCCGGATCAGCGAGATCGGTCGGCTTCACGGCTACCATCCAGACAACAGATTGTTTGTTTTGAATGCTCGGGGCTTCAGCAAGACCCCGTATCGAATGGTTCGGGCGGTTCGGCACCGCCCGATCGATCAACAGGGAGGGCGATTCGAAACCTCCCCGAAAAAATCGCGTAATTTAACCACATCGACTGCGAAATTTCAGCCGAGCAGATAGCCGGAATGTCGGAAAAAGGACGTGAAACCGTGATGTTCCGCAGCGATACCGGCAGCGCGAACAGCCTCCGGCCCGCCAGACTGCGACGCGGTGCTCAATGCCGGCTCAACGCCTCCAGCCGCGCCAGAAACCCGGCTTCGTCGAGCACTTCGACCCCGTGCCTGCGGGCATCCGTCAATTTGCTGCCGGCGCCTGGCCCGGCCACGACACAGTGGGTCCGGGCGCTGACCGAGCCGGCCACCTTCGCCCCGAACGCCTCCAGCCGCACCTTGGCTTCGTCGCGGGTCATCGCCTCCAGCGTGCCGGTCAGCACCCAGGTCTGGCCCGCCAGCAGCAGCCCCTGCCCCGCCCGGCGCTCGCTCGCCCAGTGCATGCCGAACTCGCGCAGCTGCGCCTCGACCACGCGCGCGCGATCGGCATTGGTGGCATCGTCGAAGAAGTCGCGCAGCGACTGCGCCGCCTTGCGGTTCAGCCGCTCGACCTGCAGCAGTGCATCAAGGTCGGCGGCGATGACCGCCTCCAGCTCGCCGAACTGCTTCGCCACACGCTCGGCGCCGGTGGCGGCGACGAAGGGAATGTTCAGCCGGTCGAGCAGCTGTCCGAGTGTCGCGCAGGCGGCAAACTCGGCGGCCAGCTCGCCCGACTGCTGCGGCTCGACGCCGCGCGCCAGCAGCGCGTCGATGACCGCGCGGTTGTGCTCGTCGCCGAAGAAGTGGGCGATCTCGTGGGCTACCTCGGCGCCGACATCGGGCAGCCAGATCAGCACCTCCGGCAGCGCCCGGCGGATGCGGTCGAGCGAGCCGAGCGCGCGCGCCAGCAGCTTGGCCGTCTCCTCGCCGACGTCGGGGATGCCGAGCGCAAAGATGAAACGTGCCAGCGACGGCTGCCTGCTCGCCTCGATCGCCGCCAGCAGGTTGTTGGCCGACAGCTCGGCGAAGCCCTCCAGCGGCGCGATCTGATCGAAGGTCAGCGTGTAGAGGTCGGCCGGCGAGCGCACCAGCCCCTCGTCGACCAGCTGCTCGACGCTCTTGTCGCCGAGCCCCTCGATATCCATCGCGCGGCGCGAGACGAAGTGGATGATCGCCTGCTTCAGCTGCGCCTGGCAGGCGAGCCGGCCGATGCAGCGGTAAATGGCGCCCTCGCTGTGCGACTCGCGCCCCTTGCTGCGCTTGACCAGCTGCGTGCGCTCGACGTCGGAGCCGCACACCGGGCAGTGCGTTGGCACCGCTACCGGGCGCGCGTCGGCCGGGCGGCGGCCCGGCACCACCTGCATCACCTGCGGGATGACGTCGCCGGCGCGGCGCACGATGACGGTGTCGCCGATCATCAGGCCCAGCCGCGCCACCTCGTCCATGTTGTGCAGTGTCGCGTTGGAGACGGTGACGCCGGCCACCTGCACCGGCTTCAGCCGCGCCACCGGTGTCACCGCGCCGGTGCGGCCGACCTGGAATTCGACGCCGAGCAGTTCGGTCATCTGCTCGACGGCCGGGAATTTGTAGGCCAGCGCCCAGCGCGGTTCGCGCGCGCGGAAACCGAGCTGCTGCTGCCAGTCGATGCGGTTGACCTTGAACACCACGCCGTCGATCTCGAACGGCAGCGCGTCACGGCGCGCGCCGATGTCGCGGTAGTAGTCGAAGCAGGCGTCGACGCCGCGCGCCAGTTTCAGCTCGCGGCTGACCGGCAGGCCCCACTCCTTCAACTGATGAAGGATGCCGACGTGGGTATCGGGCAGCGCGCCGTCGACGATACCGACGCCATAGCAACAGAATTCGAGCGGCCGGCTCGCGGTGATGCGCGGGTCGAGCTGGCGCAGGCTGCCGGCGGCGGCGTTGCGCGGGTTGGCGAACAGCTTGTCGCCGGTCTCGCGCGCGCGCTCGTTCATCGCCTCGAAACCGGCGCGCGACATGTAGACCTCGCCGCGCACCTCCAGCCGCACGGGCCACCCCTTCCCCTGCAGCTTCAGCGGGATGTTGCGGACGGTGCGGACGTTGGCGGTGATCTCCTCGCCGGTGGTGCCGTCGCCGCGCGTGGCGCCGCGCACCAGCAGGCCGTTCTCGTAGAGCAGGCTGACGGCGAGGCCGTCGAGCTTCGGTTCGCAGCTGTATTCGACCGCCTCGCCGCTGCTGGCACCGAACAGGTCGACCGGCAGTTCGAGACCGTCGCGGACACGGCGGTCGAAGTCGCGCAGGTCGTCCTCTTCGAAGCCGTTGCCGAGGCTCAGCATCGGCAGCTCGTGCCGCACCTGCCCGAACGCCGCCAGCGGCGCGGCGCCGACCCGCTGCGTCGGCGAGTCGGACGTGACCAGCTCCGGGTGCTCGGCTTCGAGCTGCTGCAGCTCGCGCAGCAGGCGGTCGTACTCGGCGTCGGGGACGCTCGGCTCGTCGAGCACGTAGTAGCGGTGGTTGTGATCGGCGATCGCCTCGCGCAGCTGCGCGAGGCGCGTTTCGATGGAAGGGCTCATCGCGGAATCAGAGATGCAGCGTCAGCTGCTTGCGCTCGAAGTCGCGGATGCGCTGGCGGCAGTGCTCCAGCGTCTGCCGCGTCAGCGCGCTGTGGGCGTCGTCGCGCAGCTCGCCGTCGAGGTGCTTCACCAGCACCTGCGCGGTCTCGACCATGTAGTCGAACGCCTTGTACGGCGCCTCGGGGCCGGGCAGCACCAGGAACAGACAGACGCCGGGGGTCGTCACCTCCTCCATGCGATCGAGATCGAAGGTGCCCGGCTCGGCGATGTTGGCGACGCTGAACTGCACCGCGCCGCGGCCGCCCGACTTCTCGTGGCGGTGGAAGATGTTCATCTTGCCGAAACGCAGGTCGCAGGCCAGCAGCAGCTGCAACAGATCCTGCCCTTTGAAGCACTCGCCATCGCGAGCGACGACGTAGATCGCCAGCACTTCCTGCGCGGTGCGCTCGCTGGCCGGCGCCGCCTCCGGCTCGCTGTCGCGGCGGCGGAAGCCGAAGCCGTGCCACGGCGAACGGCGCTCGCCACTCTCCGGTGCGGCCTCGGACTCGGGGTCGAATTCGGGCTCTTCCCCACCCACGCGCGTCTCGTGCAGCGAGGCGCGATGCAGCTCCGGCTCATCGATACTGGCCGCACGGGCCTGTGTATTCTCGACTGCGATTTCCGACGCTGGCGATGCGGCGACCGGCTCGTCGGCGATCGGCCACGGCTCTGCCACTGGCTCCGGTGGCAGGTCGGCATCCTGCTCTTCCGGCTCGGGCTCGAATTCAGGCTCGCGGGCAGACTGAGGTTCAAAGGGAAATCGAGGTTCGTCGATCTCGACATCCTCATCGGCGAACAGCGGTTCCACCTCGTCGGCGACCGGCTCCGGCTCGGGGTCGAACGGCTCGTCGTGCCCGGTCGCGCCGGTCATCGGCTCGAATCGGGATTCGGAACGGGGTTCGAACTCGGGTTCGGGTTCAGATTGCGCGGCGGCCGACGCCTCATCGGGCGGCGGCGGGGGCATGTCGACCGAATGCAGCAGCACCGGCACCGACTGGTCGAGCTGCAGCGACTGTCGGCTGCGCTTGCCGATGACCCGCGCGCCGCCATTTGGCAGCTCGGGGTTGGGACCGGTCGTCTCGACCTCGTCGACGACAGGAGAAGAATTGCGCGCCTGCCGATAGACCTGGCGCGACACCGATACCTTGATGCGGTGACGATTTTCGTTGCGGATGCGGCGGTAGCCATCGAGCAGCACGGCGACGATCAGCAGCGCGCCGATGATGATCATCCACTCTCTGACGCTGAGCTCCATTGCTCCGCTGACCTCGAACCAGAATCCGGAAAAACGCGATGAAAAACGGCCGTTGCCGTGTGCCGGAAATGGCGGCGGCTATTGTTCCACGCATATCGCCATTTATCCACGCCCGCGCGAATGCTTTCGCGGCAAATTTTCCATGTCGGCGACCGGCGCCGACTGCCCGGGCCCGCCATCGATTCCCGCGCGGCGCGGGAATCGATGACTACGACACCGCCAGCTCCGCGGCCTCCTCGATGTTGACCGTCACCAGACGCGATACGCCTGGCTCGTGCATCGTCACCCCCATCAGCTGATCGGCCTGCTCCATCGCGATCTTGTTGTGGCTGATGTAGATGAACTGCACCTGCTCCGACATCTCCTTGACCATGCGCGCGTAGCGGCCGACGTTGACGTCGTCGAGCGGCGCGTCGACCTCGTCGAGCATGCAGAACGGCGCCGGGTTCAGGCGGAAGATCGAGAACACCAGCGCGATCGCCGTCAGCGCCTTCTCGCCACCGGACAGCAGATGGATCGTGCTGTTCCGCTTGCCGGGCGGGCGCGCCATGATCGCGATGCCGGTATCGAGCAGATCCTCGCCGGTCATCTCCAGATAGGCGTGGCCGCCGCCGAACACGCGCGGGAACAGCTCGCCGAGCCCCTGGTTGACCTGCTCGAAGGTCTCCTTGAAGCGGTTGCGGGTCTCCTTGTCGATGCGGCGGATGGCGTTCTCCAGCGTCGCCAGCGCATCGGTCAGGTCCTCGTACTGCGAATCGAGGTAGTGCTTGCGCTCCGACTGCACCTTGTACTCGTCGATGGCGGCGAGGTTGATGGGCCCAAGCCGCACGATTTTGCGGCCGGTCGACTCCAGCTCCTCCTGCCACGCCGCCTCGGTGGCACCCTCGGGCAGGTTGGCCAGCAGCTGTTCGAGGTCGAACTGGGTCTCGATCAGCTGCTCCTGCAGCGAACGGCGGCGAATCGCCAGTGCGTGCGCTTCGAGGCGCTGACGCTCCAGTTCGGAACGGACTTCCTGCACGCGCTGCTCGACCGAGTGGCGCGACTGCTCGGAGCGGCGCAGTTCGTGCTCGACCGCCTCCAGCTCGCGCCGGGCGCTGCCCAGCTCCTCCTCGACCGCGAGCCGCTTCTCCAGCAGTGCCTCGAGCTCGATCCGCAGGTCGGCGACCGGGTCTTCCGACGCCGCGATGGTCTCCTTCAATTCTTCCTGCCGCGCCAGCAGCTGTTCGACCTGCTGGCCGGTGCGCTCGATGCCGGAGGCGGTCGAGTCGAGCTGCGCGCGCAGCGACTGCTCGCGCATCGCCAGCTGGTGCGCCGCGTCGCGGTCGGTGCGCGCCTGCGTGCGCGCCTGATCGAGGCGGTTGCGGCTATCGTCGCGCTCGGCCAGCAGCGCCTCGCGCGCGCTGGAGTCGCTCTGCATCCGCTCGATCGCCTCCTGCAGCAGCATCCGCGCCTCGCCGAGGTTCTCCTGCTCGATGCGGAACTGCTCGCGCGCCTCGTCGATGTCGCGATTGAGGCGGTCGCGGCGGGCGGCGATCTGCTCGACCTTGACCTGCTTGGCCGACAGTTCCGAACGCAGCTCGCCGTGGCGACGGTTCAGCTGCTGCAGCGCGCGCTGGCGCTCGTCGCGCTGCAGCTCGCTCGCTTTCAGGGTTTCGCGGCCGCGCTCCAGTGTCTCGGCCAGCTGCTCGACGCGCTCCTCGGCACTCGCGATCGACGCCTCCAGCTCGGTCAGCTCCTGCGCGCGCGCCAGCACGCCGCTCTGGGCGTCGTCGGCGCGGGCGATGCGCAGCCAGTTGGGGCCGACCCAGAGGCCGTCGCGGGTGACGATCGACTCGTGCGCCGCCAGCGAACCGCGCTGCGCCAGTGCGGCATCGAGCGTATCGGCACAGGAAATACCGGCCAGCAGCGCGACGACGCCGGCATCACCACTGACCCGGTCGAGCAGTGCCGGCCGCGAGCCGTCGGTCGCGGCCGGCACGGCGCGGCGATCGAGCAGCGTCACCCGGCCCTTCTGCAATTCCGACGCGGCGCCGCCGAGCGCGGCGATGTCGTCGATGCAGACCGCCTGCAGCCGGTCGCCGAGCACGGTCTCGACCGCCGCCTGCCAGCCGTCGTCGACCTGCAGCTTCTCGGCGAGACGCGCGTTGGCGCCGATGCCGTGCTGCTTCAGCCAGTCGTTGGTGGCGCCGCCCTGCTGCCCCAGCGCCGCCTGCTGCAACGCTTCGAGCGAGGCGCGGCGGCCGCGCTGGCGCTGCAGTTCGCTGCGCTGCTGGTCGAGGTCGTTGGTGTTGCGGTGATTGTTCTCGCGCTGCGTCTCGATCGCGGCCAGCAGTTCGTCGATCGCCTGCTGCTGCGACTCGACGTCGAGCTCCAGCTCGGCCAGCTGTTCGGACAGCAGCGCGATATCGTCGTCCTCGGGTGCCGAACCGAGTTCGCCGCGCTCCTGTTCGAGCCTGGTGACGCGCTCCTGGAAGCGGCGCAGCGCCTGCTCCAGGTGCTGGATGCGCGACTGCTGCACCTCGGCCTGCTGACGCGGCTCGGCGGCGTTCTGGTTGAACTCGTCCCAGCGCTGCTGCCAGTCGTGCATCGACTGCTCGGCGACCAGCAATGTCTCGGCCGATTCCTCGGCCTTGGCTTCGACGATCTCCAGCTCCGGCGCGATCTGGTCCAGCTCCTCGCGCCAGCGGCCCTGCTTGTCGTTGTCGGCGCGCAGGTGCTCCTGCGCGCTGGCGAGGTCGCGCTCGGTGCGCAGCAGGTCGTCGCGCAGCTGGCGCGCTCGCTCGGTCTGGTGGTGGATACCCTGCTCGGCGCGGGCGATCTCGGCGCCGAGCGCGTAGAAACGGCCCTGTACTTCGTTGAAGCGGTCGTTGAACTGGCTGTGGTTGTCGCGGTGCTTCTCGATCGCCGCGTCGAAGCCGCGCTGCTCGGCGATCACCGCCTCCAGCTTGACTTCGAGCTCCTTGATCGCCGCCTCGCGCGTCTGCAGCTGGTCGTCGAGCTGCTTCCACTGCAGCGCCTGCAGCTGCGCCTTCAGCAGACGCTCCTCTTTCTTCAGCTCGGTGTAGCGCTCGGCCGCCTGCGCCTGCCGCTGCAGGTGCGACAGCTGACGCTCCAGCTCGTCGCGGATGTCCTTGAGGCGTTCGAGGTTCTCCTGCGTGCGCCGCATCCGGTTCTCGGTCTCGCGGCGGCGCTCCTTGTATTTCGAGATGCCGGCTGCTTCTTCAATAAAGACGCGCAGCTCGTCAGGCTTGGCCTCGATCAGTTTCGAGATCATCCCCTGCTCGATGATGGCGTAGCTGCGCGGGCCGAGGCCGGTGCCGAGAAAGATGTCGGTGATGTCGCGGCGGCGGCACTTCTGGCCATTCAGGAAGTAGTCGGACTGGCCGTCGCGGCTGACCTTGCGCTTGATCGAGATCTCGGCGAAGGCGCCGTACTCGCCGCCGAGGCTGCCGTCGCCGTTGTCGAAGATCAGCTCGATCGACGCCTGCCCGACCGGCTTGCGGTTGACCGAGCCATTGAAGATGACATCGGTCATCGACTCGCCGCGCAGGTTCTTGGCCGAGCTCTCGCCCATGACCCAGCGCACCGCGTCGATGATGTTGGACTTGCCGCAGCCGTTGGGGCCGACCACCGCCGACATGTTGCTCGGGAAGTGGACCGTGGTCGGGTCGACAAACGATTTGAAGCCCGCCAGCTTGATGCATTTCAATCGCATAACGCTTTAAGAATCCGATACAAGTGTTTGATTCTGTTTTTATATTTTTAGGCTTCGGCGACGTGCCGCGACATGGCCGCGTAGTGTATCGGGTTTGCCTTGGCCAGACCACGCCCGAGTCCGCATTGGCTCGGCGAGGCCAGACCGCCCCCTCTATTGGAAGTGATCGGGAATGTCCATTTCCTGATGGGGTACGCCGATGACGTCGATGCCGCCGTCGCGTATCAGATAGAAAATCAGGTGCGATCCGACCGGGAGACTGTGGTAGCCGTCCCCGATATCCGGCCGGTGCCTGCCGGTGCGAGGACGCTCGGCGAGTCGCTCGCAGCGCTCGTGGATCAGCTTGAGATAACGCTCCGCCTGGGGCTCGCCCCAGTTCGCGACGGTGTAGTTCCAGATTCCGCGCAGGTCTTCCCTGGCGCGCGGCGTCAGGCGATACGGTTCAGGTCGACGTCCTTGTTCTGAACTCATCGATCATTTCATCCATGGACTGGTCGACGAACTCGCCGCGTCGCGCCTGCTGCGCGCCCTCGGCGAGATGGGCGCGCAGGGCCTCCAGCTTTGCCTTGCGCTCTTCCAGTGTCCGCAGGGCATCGCGTACCACTTCGCTGGCGGAACCGTAGCGACCGCTGGCGATTTCGCCCTTGATGAACGTCTCCCAGTGGTCGCCAAGGCTGAGGCTGGTGGTGGCCATACGCCCTCCGATTATTCACAAGCAACTATTCATAAGTAACAACGGCGAATATATTGCCGGCCACCGCCGAGGATCAACCCATCCGGTCACAGGCGGCGATCGATCGCGACCGCCGCCCGCTGCAACGTGCCGCCCAGTTCGACGGCGAGAACGCCCTCGAAATCGCCCGGCTGCGCCCGCACGTCACCCGTGGTGGTGATGCGCGCGACCAGCTCGCCGGCACCGCCGGCGGCGACCAGCGACGACAGGTTCATGCCGGCCATCATGGCCTGTGCGTCGGAGAGCTCGAGCGTCACCGGCCAGTCGCCGACCGGCCGCTTCTGCGCCGCCAGCGGCATCGGCGGGCCATTCGCGGCGCGGACGAAGACGAACAGCGTGGCATCGGCCGGAATCCTGGCCTGAAGCTCGGGGGCGACCGACACCGTCACCGCCAGCCGCGGCCCGCTCGCCTCGGTGGCACTCTCACCCGGCTCACCGGCCATCGCCTCGGCGCGGCGGATGCCATCGGCGATGATCTGCGCGTTCGACGACCCCGGTGGCAGCTGCGCCTGCAGCCGGCGCCAGTGTTTCAGCGCCTCGGCGTAGTCGCCGCGCTCGAAGGCGGCGATGCCGAGCAGGCCGAGTGCCGTGCTCTGGTCCGGATCGATCTGCAGTGCGCGCTCGGCCTCGGCGCGAATCTGTGGCGTCAGCTGGCGGCCGCTGGCGAGGTAGCGCGCCTGCGCGTGCTGACCGGCGATCGCCGCGTCCTGCGGGAACTGTTCGGCCAGCAGGCCGTACTGCTCGGCCGCCGCAGCCGGCTCGCCCCGCTCCATCTCGACCCGCGCCAGCAGGAAGCGGCGGCGGCCCCCACTTTCAACAGTGCCGTCGCCGCGCCGTTCGATCTGCCGCCGCAGCAGCGGCGCCAGTTCATTCAGCGCGGCGCGATGCGCTTCGTCCGAAGTGGCGTTCTGCGTCCGCTCGACCAGCTGCTGGATCTGCCAGTCGGTGCTGGCGCCAAGCCGGTCGTAGAGCAGAAACGCCGCCAGCGGTACCAGCACGGCGACCGCGGCCAGCAGCAGGCCGGCGCCACGGCGCGAGCCGCGACCGGCCGGTGCCGCGCTCTCGTCGAGCAGGCGGCGCTGCTGTTCCAGCTTCAGCTGCTCGTAACCGGCTTCGTCGAGCAGGCCGGCGGCGCGCTCCTGCTCCAGTTCGTCGAGACGGGCGCGGATCAGAGCGACCACCGCCTGATGCTCGTCACCACCATTGCGCTGCCGGGCGCTCCACAACGGCCACAGCAGCGCCAGCGCCGCGACGAGGGAGAGCGCGACCGCGCCGGCGATGAAACTCATGAGCGGTGATTCCCGTGTTCGTCGCGCTCGTCCGACAGCAGGGCCTCGACGCGGGCGCGCTCGTCGGCGTCGAGCGGGGTGCTGGCCGGCAGCCGGCGGTGGCGGCGGACGATGACGGCGACGACGCCAATACCGATCAGCAACAACGCGGCCGGCAGCCCCCACAGCACGACGGTGCGGCTGTCGAGCGGCGGCCGGTAGAGGATGAAATCGCCGTAGCGGCCGACCATGTAGTCGACGATCTCGCGATCGCTCCTTCCCTCGACGATCAGCCGGTGCAGCTCACGGCGCAGGTCGGTGGCGACCGGCGCGTCACTGCCGGCGAGATTCTGGTTCTGACACTTCGGGCAACGCAGTTCAGCGACGAAGCGGTGATAGCGGGCGCGCTGCTGTTCGTCGTCGAACTGGTAGGGGTCGATGGCGGTGTGAGCAGCGCCAGCACCAAGCAGCAACAGAAAACAGAGGGGGTAAATCCACGATCTGGCACAACGCTGGAGCAGCGTGTGCCGTGAGTGCTTCCGGCATCCTCGGAGACAGGACGTCTCCGAGGAAGCGTACATGGATGTACTTGCAGCGGTGCCGGAAGCACTCACGGCACACGCTGCCGCACGTACACCACCACGCGCAGTGCCAAAAATCTCAAGACCC
>CAZEVP010000087.1:0-11155 GCA_964515735.1 uncultured Verrucomicrobiaceae bacterium
GGATGGCGCGCTCGCCGGTGTGGCCGAACGGCGGGTTGCCGATGTCGTGGGCGAGGCAGGCCGACTGCACGATGTCGCCGAGGTCGGTGGCGTCGAAACCGGCCGGCAGCAGTGCGCGCACCGCCAGCGCCTCGCCGACGCGGATGCCGAGCGTGCGGCCGACGCACGAGACTTCAAGGCTGTGGGTCAGGCGGTTGTGGACGTGGTCGTTGCTGGCGAGCGGGTGCACCTGCGTCTTGCGCGCCAGCCGGCGGAAGGCGCCGGAGAAGATGATCTTGTCGTGGTCGCGCAGGAAGGCGTTGCGGCCGGATTCCTGCTTCGCCGGCCGGTTGCCGAGGCGGTTGCCGTTCAGCAGCTGGTTCCAGTTCATCGTCATACCGGTGTGGTGTCGTCGCCGACAGCGCCTGCGGCGTTGTCAGCAGCGTCAGCTGCGTTATCGATATGGACGAAGCGCGACTGTTTCACGCCATCGATCTCGACCTGTTCGGTGAACATCGACAGCGGCCGGATCCACAGACTGAAATCGCCGTACAGCGTGCGGTAGACGACAAACTCCTCCTCCGTCTCGCTGTGGCGGGCGACGTCGATCACCTCGTAGAAGTTGCCTTTGTAATGGCGGTAGCGGCCACGCGGAATCGTCATCGGAGTTCGCTCGCTTCGGTCGTGACGGGATTGGCGACGATGCCGTTCAGCATGCACTCCAGCGCCCGAATGCCCCACAGCTCAATGTCGTACAGCTCCGGGTCGCGCAGCCAGTCGAGGTAGAGGCCGTTCAGGAACAGCCGCACCGAGATCGCCGCCACCGACGGTGAGGTGCCGGCGCGCAGCAGGCCGCGGTGCTCGGCGCGTTCGAACAACTCGCACAGTGTCTTGTGCGCGGCTCGCACCAGCGTCACGTTGCGCTCGCTGTTGGCGGCGGTGAATTCGTCGGTCTGCTCGAAGCGGTGATAGAGGATGGTGTAGACGCGGCGGCAGCGCTGGTCGGTCGCCAGCGTGCGCAGCTGCAGGCGGATGCCGTCGCGCAGCAGCGACAGCGGGTCGCTGTCGCCGCGCTGCTGCAGTTCGGCGACCAGATCACCGAGCGGCAGCCGCACGCGGTCGATCATCGCGTTGAACAGGTCGACCTTGTTGCGGAAGTGCCAGTAGATGGCGCCGCGCGTCACCCCGGCGCGACGCGCGATCTCCTCGAGCGAGGTGTTGGCGACACCGTGCTCCATGAACACGCATTCGGCGGCGTCCAGCAGTGCGGCGCGGGTCGCTTCGGCTTCGGCTTTGGTGCGTCGTGCCACGGGGATGTCCGGCGGAAGATGTCCGGTGGGAGCGGAGGCCGCAGTTTAGTCACCTGCACGGATGAAGGTAAACGGCGGCCTGGCGCTCACGTCGTCGCCCGTGCCCGGCTGCCGAATGAATAACGCGCGGGGTCGACGTCGAACCCGAGCCGCTCGCCGAGGAAGCGGTAGGCCGACAGGAACAGCTCGCGGGTCGGCGCCGCGTTCGGCGCGATCACCTCGAAGCCGTGCGGCGCGCCCGGCACCACGTGCAGCCGGCACGGCACGCCGGCCGCTTCGAGCCGCTCGGCGTAGCGGCGGTCCTCGTCGAAGAACAGCTCGATGTCGCCGCTCGAGATCCACGCCGGTGGCAGCCCGGCCAGATGCTCGCGCCGCGCCGGCGCGGCATACGCCGGAACGTCGGGCGCGCCGGCCGGCTGGCCGAGGTACCAGCTCCACGCCTGGCGGTTGTTGCGGGCGTTCCACATCAGGTAGTCGTTGGCGTCGAGCTCGCGTCGCAGCGCGGTGCGGTCGTCGAGCATCGGGCAGAACAGCAGCTGCGCCGCCGGTTGCACGCCGCCACCATCGAGGATGCGCTGAGCCAGCGCCGCGGCGAGACCGCCACCGGCGCTCTGGCCGCCGATGGCGATGCGCGCCGGGTCGACGCCGAGTTCGGGCGCCGACCGCTGCAGCCACTGCCACGCCTCGACGCAGTCGTCGAGCGCCGCCGGGTAGCGGTGGGCCGGCGCCAGCCGGTAGTCGACCGACACCACCACCAGCCCGAGATCGCGCGCCAGCGCGCCGCAGGTGCGGTCGTCCTGCGCGGCGCGGCCGATGATCAGGCCGCCGCCGTGGATCCACAGCAGCCCGGCACCGGTGTGGGCGCCGTCGGGCCGGTAGATGCGCACGCCGGCGCTCTGCAGCTGGCGGCTCTCGACGGCGACGCCGGGGCCGGCCTTCGGCACCGGGATGATCTTCATCAGTCCTTTCAGCAGCGTCAGCACGAAGCGGTTGTGCAGCGGCAGGTTGGGCGCGCGTTTCATCGCCTCGCGCAGCTCGGGGTGAATTTTCTCGAAGTCCATGCGATGACCTTTTTTATTGTCGGCAAACAGGGCGCCGGTGGCGGGAAAGCGGGCCGCCGGTGGGGAAATCGGGGCGTCGCAGAGGTTGCCCTGTCCCCGCTGGCGAGGCAAGCTTGCCCGCATTTTTGCGAGCGGACGGGAAGAGACGGTTGTGGTGAAGAGGGTTGCAGTGGTTACCGGCGCCAATGCCGGCATCGGTTATCAGACGGCGCTGCATCTGGCGCGCGCCGGCGATCGCGTGGTCATGGCCTGTCGCAGCATGGACAAGGCGAACCGGGCGCGGGACGAGCTGCTGGCCGAGGCGCCGGGCGCCGACGTGACCGTGCTGCCGCTCGACATCTCCGAGCCGGCCTCGATTCAGGCTTTCGTCGGTCAGTTCGCCGACGGCTTCGGTCAACTCGACCTGCTGGTCAACAACGCCGGTGTCGCCGCCATTCCGCTGGCGCGCAACAGCATCGGCATCGAGATGCAGCTCGCCACCAACTACCTCGGCGCGTTCGAGCTGACCGGCCGGTTGCTGCCGCTGTTCGTCGAGGATCGGCCGGCGCGCATCGTCAACGTCGGCAGCCTGATGCACCGCGTCGGCAAGCTCGACCTCGATGACCTGAACTGGGAACACACGCCGTATGACGAGTGGCAGAGCTACGGCCGCTCCAAAGTGGCGATGATGAGCCACACGCTGGAGCTCGACCGCCGGCTGCGCCAGCGCGGTTCCAATGTCATCGCGCTCGGCGCCCACCCCGGTTTCGCCGCCACCAACATCCACGCCAACAGCCCGGCGATGCAGCCGAAGAGCGCGTTCGCGGCGTGGCGCAAGAAGAAGCTGGAGCCGCTGATCCCGAGACCGCCGCAGGCGGCGCTGCCGATCATTCACGCCGCCACGGCGGATGGCGTGCAGGGCGGCGACTACTTCGGCCCGAGGGGGTTGCTCGAAGTCGCGAGCAAGAAGGTTGGCCGGGCGCGCATCAATCCGGTCGCGAAAAAGGCCGAGCTGGCGCAGCGGCTGTGGGCGCTGTCCGAGCAGATGACAGGCGTCGCCTATCTGTCGCAGCCGTGACAGGGGCGACGGGGAGCGGAGCGATGCTGGCGCGCGACCATCACACCTTCACGCCGATCGGCGTCGTCCGTTCGCCGTACCGGGAGAAGTTCGCGGTTCCGCGCCAGCCCGGCCTCGCCATGGTCGACGCCGTCATCGAGCTGACGCCGCTCTACGCCGATCCCGCCGCGGTGACGGGCCTCGACCAGTTCTCCCACCTCTGGGTGATCTTCGTCTTTCACGCCGTCGATGCGCAGCGCATCGGCGAATGGCGGCCGCAGGTGCGGCCGCCGCGGCTCGGCGGCAACGAAAAGCTCGGCGTCTTCGCCACGCGCTCGACCCATCGCCCGAACCCGGTCGGTCTCTCCGCCGTCGAGCTTCTGCGCATCGATACCAGCGACGGCGTGAAGCTGCACATTCGCGGCGCCGATCTGCTCGACGGCACGCCGGTGCTCGACATCAAGCCCTACCTTCCCTATGCCGACGCCATTCCGCAGGCGCGCGGCGGTTTCGCGCCGGAGCCGCCGCGACGGCTGCGCGTGCGCTGGCGCGATGAGGCGCTGCACGCCGCGCGGCGCCATTCGGACGCATTGCAGCAGATCGTCGAAGAGGCATTGAGTTTCGACCCGCGCCCGGCCTATCAGGACGATCCCGAGCGGATCTACGGCGTGCTTCTCGCCGACTGCAATGTCCGTTTCCGCATCGACCGGGACGGTGTGGAGATCATCGAAGCGACGCCTGCAACCGGCTGACCGTTTTCGGGTCGGGCCGCGCCGCCATGTTCAGTCGTCGGTCAGCTCGATGCGGTCGGCGTGAATGACGATGCGCCCCTGTTTGTACAGGCCGCCGATCGCGTTCTTGAAGTTGCCCTTGCTGACGCCGAACATCGCCGCGATCGCCGGCGGCGGGCTCTTGTCGCTCAACGGCAGGCTGCCGCCGTGTTCGCGCAGTTTCGCCACGATCTGATCGGCCAGACTGCCGGCGGCCCGCTGCCCGACCGGCTGCAGGCTGAGCCCGATCCTGCCGTCGGCGCGCAGCTCCTTGATGAACCCCTTCTCGCGCATGCCGCTGCGCAGAAATTTGAATACCTCGTTGCGGTGGATCAGGCCCCAGTGTCGGTCGTTGATGATCGCCTTGAAGCCCATGTCGGTCTCCTGCGTCACCAGCAGGTCGACCTCCTGACCGTGCCGGTAGTGCGCCGGCTCCTTGTCCAGATGGCGATCCAGGCGCGCGGTGGCGGTGATGCGTCCGCTGCGCTTGTCGAGGTAGACATGCACGACGCAGTAGTCGCCGATCTGCAGCTGGCGTTTCTCTTCCGAATGCGGCAGCAGCAGATCCTTCGGCAGCCCCCAGTCGAGAAACAGGCCGGCGTTGTTGATATCCACCACTTTGAGGCTGGCGAAACCGCCGACCTGCACCTTCGGCGTCAGCGTCGTCGCGATCAGCCTGTCCTCGCTGTCGAAATGGATGAAGACGTTCAGCCGGTCGCCGACCTCGCTCGATGAATCCTTCGGGATATGGCGTCTTGGCAGCAGGATGTCGCCGTCGTTCCCGCCGTCGAGGTAGAGGCCGAAGTCGGTGTGCTTCACGACTTCCAGGGTGTTCATTCGTCCGATCAGTATCCGGGCCATCCGCGACTTCACCGGTTACAGGAAATCGCGCAGCGCGGCGACGAAGGCGTCGTGCGCTTCGAGATGCAGCCAGTGGCCGGCGTCGTCGAAGGTCAGGTTGCGGTGGTCGCGGAAATGGTCGGAGCTGCCGTCGGCCGCCGGGTCGGCGGTCCAGCTCTTCGGCCCCCAGCAGATCAGCGTCGGCGCGGTGACCTGCTGCCACCAGGCGGAGAGGTGCACGGAGAAATCCTCCGGCAGGAAGGTGCCGACGATCGGGTCGTATTTCCAGCCGTAGCCGTCGTCGTACTGGCGCACGGCGTGGATGGCGAGGTGGCGCGACTGCTCGGCGCTGAGGTGCGGGTTGCCCTTGGCCATGCGCGCGATCGGTTCGTCGATGGTGGCGAAGCGGCGGGGTTTTCCTGCGGCCAGTTCGCGCTGCCTGTCGAACCATTCGCGCGTGCGCACCACCGGGCCGATCTCGTTCCAGCGCTGCAGCACGGAGAGGTATGGCCCCATCGCATCGATCAGCACCAGCCGGCGCACGCGCTGCGGAAACATGCCGGCGTAGCGCGCGGCCGGGTTGCCGCCGAACGAGTGGGCGACGATGCTGACCTGCCCGTCGCCGAGCGCGTCGATCAGGTCGGCGAGGTCGAGCAGGTGATACGGCGTCAGGTAGGCGCCGTCCGGCGACCAGGCGCTGTCGCCGTGGCCGCGCAGGTCGGGCGCGACGACGTGCCAGTCGTGGCGCAGCTCGCGCGCGATCCAGTCCCAGCAGTGGGCGTGGTCGCGCATCCCGTGCAGCAGGATCAGCGTCGGTGCGCCGTCGTTGCCCCAGTCGAGGTAGTGCAGTTTCAGCCCCTGCGAGGTGAAGAATTTCGAAACGGGCTCGAAGTCGGTGGCCATGGGGATCCTGTCGTCGTGCGGTGCCGGCGCCGCGCCGGTGCGATGACGGCGGCGTCGCGCGTGAATTCGTCGAGCGGCGTATGGTAGTAACTTTGCCCGCTCCCGAACACCTGACGCCGCCGTCGCGAAGTGAACAGCATGAGCCGAGCCTCGCCTTCTTCTTCTGATAATCACGATCACGCGCCGCGACACGGCGCCGGCGGCCACCACCATCACCACCACTACACGGCGGCGCAACGGATCGGCTTCGCGTTCTGGCTCAACTTCTCGTTCACGCTGATCGAGCTGGTCGGCGGCGTGCTGACCAACAGCATCGCGATCATCTCCGACGCCATTCACGATCTCGGCGACACGCTGGCGATCGGCTTCGGCTGGGGCGCGAGCAAACTTTCCGAGCGCGGGCCGGATGCGCGCTACACCTACGGCTACCGGCGCCTGTCGCTGCTGTCGGCGCTGGTCAACGGCGCGATCCTGACGGTCGGCTCGATCTGGGTGCTGAGCCAGGCGATTCCGCGGCTGTGGCAGCCGGAGCTGCCGCACACCGGCGGCATGTTCGCGCTGGCGTTGCTCGGCTTCACCGTCAACGGCATCGCCGCCTGGCGGCTCAGCCGCGGCGCCAGCCAGAACGAGAAGGTGATGACCTGGCACCTGCTGGAGGACACGCTGGGCTGGGCGGCGGTGCTGGTCGGTTCGGTGGTGATGCACTTCACCGGCTGGGCGCTGATCGACCCGCTGCTGAGCCTTGGCGTCACGCTGTTCATCCTGATCAACGTGGTGCGCAGCCTGCGGGTGACGGTGCGGCTGTTCCTGCAGGTGTCGCCCGATCAGGCGCTGACCGGACGCATCCGCGCAGCGCTGGAGTCGCTCGATGGCGTCGGCGGCAGCCACCACCTGCACCTGTGGTCGCTCGACGGCGAACACCACGTGCTGACCGCGCACCTGACGCTGGCGGCCGAGCTCGACAACGCGCAGCAGCTGCAGCTCAAGCACGACATCCACGAGCGGCTGGCGCCGTTCGCGCTGGCGCACACGACGATCGAGTTCGAGCTGCCGTCCGAGCACTGCCGCGACCACTGACCGGTGCGCCGGAGCATCGAGGCATGAGCCCCATCCTCTACCGACTGCTGGCCGATGCCGTGCTGCTGCTGCACGCCGGCATCGTGCTGTTCATCGTCGGCCTGCTGCCGCTGGTGATCGCCGGCGGCCTGCGCGGCTGGCACTGGGTGCGCGAGCCGTGGCTGCGCCGGCTGCATCTGCTGGCGATCGCGGTGGTGGTGGCGCAGGCGTGGTTCGGCATGCTGTGCCCGCTGACGACGCTGGAGCTGTGGCTGCGCCGGTGCGCGGGCGAGGCCACCTACGACGGCGCCTTCATCGCTCACTGGCTGCGCGAGCTGCTGTTCTTCGAGGCGCCGCTGTGGGTGTTCGCTGCGCTGTACACGCTGTTCGGCGCGCTGGTGCTGGCGGCGTGGGTCTGGGTGCGGCCGCGCGCGCCCCGGCGCCGGTCGCGTTAGCCCGCGACGATGGTCGCGACGCCGAGCACGACGAACAGCGCGAACGCGGCGCGGCGCGTCCACTGCAACGGCACCCGCTCCATGATCCAGGAGCCGGCGACGATCACCGGTACGTTGGCGAGCAGCATGCCGATGGTGGTGCCGATGACGACCATCGCGGTGGCGCTGTATTTGGCGGCGAGCACGACGGTGGCGATCTGTGTCTTGTCACCGATCTCGGCGAGGAAGAACAGCACCGTCGTCGCCAGAAAGGCGCCGTAGCGCAGCAGCCCCGATTCGCTGTCGTCGTCCTTGTCCGGAATCAGCAGCCAGGCGCCGATGGCGATGAACGAGCCGCCGATCAGCCACTTCAGCCAACCCTCCGGGATCGCCGTCGCCAGCCAGGCGCCGAGCCAGGCCGACAGCGCGTGGTTGACCAGCGTGGCGGCAACGATGCCGGCGACGATCAGCCAGGCGTTGCGAACGCCCGCGAAGCGGGAGACGAGAAACAGGGAGAGCAGCTGGGTCTTGTCGCCGATCTCGGCGATGGCGACGGCGGCGGCGGATGAGAAGAGCGCTTCCATTGATGATTCCCCAGGCCGGTCTGAAGACGATTGACCACGACGCTTCACCGGCCAGCACGGAAGCGAGGTGGTCAAAGGTCTTGCCAAGCTCAAAGGAACCGCTTACGCCATGACCTGCCGGTCAAGTGTGTTGACGTAAGCCTCTTCGGACGAAGAGCGGCTACTCCCCAATGACGGCGGCGAGTCTAGCGAAGTGGCGCGTCGTCGTCGATACGGGCGCGGCGGTGGCGAGCGGCTACACTGCGCTGCACGCACAGCCGCAGGAGTCGGGTATGGCCCCGGACATCACCACCTCGTCGATCGCCCACATCATCCAGCTGGCCGTGGCACCGGTATTCCTGCTGGCCGGCATCGGCTCGACGCTGTCGGTGCTGACCGGCCGCCTCGGCCGCATCGTCGACCGCTCACGCAGCCTGGAGGAGCGGCTCGGCTCGGCGCAGGTCAACGAACTGATGGCGATACGCACCGAGCTGGCGCGGCTGACCGAGCGCAAGCGCTGGATCAACCGCGCCATCACCCTCTGCACGCTGTGCGCGCTGCTGGTCTGTCTGGTGATCGCGGTGCTGTTCGTCGGTGAGTTTGTGCAGATACGGCTCGGCATCGTCGTCGCCACCTTCTTCATTCTGACGATGACGCTGCTGGTCTCCGGGCTGCTCTGCTTCCTGCGCGAGATCTACGTGGCCGTGCACAAGGAGCGGGTGCCGCGCGGCGGCCAGAAGTGACGGGAAAGATGCTTCACAAAAATTTAATGAGAAGTATTTGCATTTAAGAATCGATGCGGTTAGGATGCGTTCAGTCCTTCCCAGCCATGGTCGGGACTGCCGGTGGCGATTCACGGCCGCCCCCGGTTCATTCAGCATCTCCAATGTTTGGCGGCACCTCACAAGGGTGCCGTTTTTTTTGCCCATCGTCTGTGGCCGCCGCCCTTCGAGGCATCGCTGGCGCGATGCCGACATTGCTCCCGGAAATTTCCCGCAGCGGATTCGCTACAGTGTGTGGCTTCACCACCGCCACCGACCGATCCAGGAGTTTCCGATGCCCGCCTATCTTCTCGTCCTGCGCGAATCGCCGATCCGCAACCCGGAGGCGATGGCCGAATACCAGCGGCTCAACCGCGCCAGCCCGCGCGACCCGAACCTGACGCCGCTGGTGGTCTATGGCAGGACCGAGGCGCTGGAGGGCGAGGCGCCGGACGGCGTCATCCTGCTGCAGTTTCCCAGTGTCGAGGCGGCCCGGGCCTGGTACGAGAGCCCGGCCTATCAGGAGGCGTTGAAGCATCGCCAGCTGGCCGCGGACCACCGTGCGCTGATCATCGAGGGGCTGTGACCGCCGGCGGGTAGCCGCCCGTCGCTTGACCTGTGTGCAGCTCACGGGTTTTAGACTGTGCCCCAACCCGGTCATCCACGTCCGGAGGGGCTTCGATGAGAGTGATCGACCTCGCCCGCGCCGCCGGCGTCTCGGCGGACACGGTGCGCCACTACACCCGCAGGGGCCTGCTGCACCCGCGCCGCGACCCCGGCAACGGCTACCAGCACTACGACACCACCGACCTGCAGCGGCTGCGCTTCGTGCGCCGCGCCCGCGAGCTCGGTCTGAGCCTGCACGAGGTCGCCGAGATCCTGCGGCAGGCGGACAACCGCCAGTCCCCGTGCCCGCTGGTGCGCGACCTGTTCGAGGCGCGGCTGGCCGACGTCGAGCGCAACATCGCCGAGCTGACCGCGCTGCGCGACCGCATGCGCGAGGCGCTGGCGCAGTGGCGGCACCTGCCCGACGGCGTGCCGGATGGCCACACGATCTGCCGGCTGATCGAGAGCTGGGAGCGGGACGACACCCGCAGCGGAGGTTGCCATGAGCCCGGAGGTTGTCATGAGCAGTGATACGCGGATGCTGGCGATCAGCGGCGCGCGCTGCGCCGGCTGCGTCGCGACGATCGAGAAGGCGCTGCGCGCGGTGCCCGGCGTCACCCATGCCGAGATGAACTTCGCCGACCGCAGTGCGCAGGTTGACGGCAATGCCGACGTCGATGCGCTGGTTGACGCGGTACGCGCCGCTGGCTACGACGCCGAGCCGGTCGACGCCGATGCCGGCGGTGACGACGCCGCCCGCGAGGCCGCCGAGCAGGCGCACTACCGCCGGCTGCTGCGCGACTGCGCGCTCAGCCTCGCGCTCGGCGGGCCGCTGATGATCTGGGGCCTCGCCGGCGGCGACATGATGGTGATGCCGGGCGCGTCGCAGTGGGCGTGGGGCGCGATCGGCCTGCTGACGCTGGCGCTGCTGGTGGTCAGCGGCGGTCACTTCTTCAGCGGCGCCTGGCGCGCGCTGCGCCAGCACAACGCGACGATGGACACGCTGATCGCGCTCGGCACCGGCGCGGCGTGGCTCTACTCGATGATCGTCGTCATCGCGCCGGGCTGGCTGCCGGAGGCGGCGCGCCACGTCTATTTCGAGGCCAGCGCGATGATCATCGGTCTGGTCAACCTCGGCCTCGCGCTGGAGATCCGCGCGCGCGGCAAGACCTCGCAGGCGATCCGCCGGCTGCTCGACCTGCGCCCGCAGGTGGCGCGCCTCGTGCGCGGCGAAGCCGAGATCGAACTGCCGGTGGCGCAGGTGCGGCGCGGCGACCTGCTGCGCGCGCGGCCGGGCGACCGCATCGCCGTCGACGGTGTCGTCGACAGCGGCGACAGCCACGTCGACGAGTCGATGCTGACCGGCGAACCGATGCCGGTGCGCAAGGGCGCCGGCGACCGCGTCAGCGCCGGCACGCTGAACCAGCGCGGCGCGCTGCTCTACCGCGTCGAGAGCACCGGCCGCGACACCGCGCTGGCGCGCATCATCGAACTGGTGCGCCGGGCGCAGGGCAGCAAGCCGCCGATCGGCCGGCTGGCCGACGCGATCTCGGCCGTGTTCGTGCCGACGGTGCTGATCATCGCCGTCGTCGCCGCGCTGGCCTGGTTCAACCTCGGCCCGCAGCCGCCGCTGGCGCACATGCTGGTCGCCGCGACCACGGTGCTGATCATCGCCTGCCCGTGCGCGCTCGGGCTGGCGACGCCGCTGTCGGTGATGGTCGGCGTCGGCAAGGCGGCCGAGGCCGGCGCGCTGATCCGCCGCGGCGACGCGCTGCAGAACGCCTGCGCGCTCGACACCGTCGTGCTCGACAAGACCGGCACCATCACCGAGGGCAA
>CAZEVP010000088.1:0-11102 GCA_964515735.1 uncultured Verrucomicrobiaceae bacterium
ACCCGGCCAAGGCCATCGACGAGAGCGCCTTCGTCAACGGCAAGATGTTCGACGGCTCCTCCATCTCTGGCTGGAAGGGCATCAACGAGTCCGACATGATCCTGATGCCGGATGACGACTCCTCCTTCATCGACCCGTTCTTCGACGACCCGACCGTCGTGCTGCGCTGCACCGTGGTCGAGCCGGCCACGATGCAGGGCTACGAGCGCGACCCGCGTTCGATCGCCGCCCGCGCCGAGGCCTACCTGAAGTCGACCGGCATCGCCGACACCGCGCTGTTCGGCCCGGAACCCGAATTCTTCATCTTCGACGACGTGAAGTGGCACGCCGACATCTCCGGCGTCAGCTACTCGATCAACTCGTCGGAAGCGGCCTGGTCCTCCAACAAGGAGTATGAAGAGGGCAACATCGGTCACCGCCCGGGCGTCAAGGGCGGCTACTTCCCGGTACCGCCGGTCGATTCGCTGCACGACATCCGCGCCGCCATGTGCGCCGCCGGCGAGTCGATGGGCCTCGACATCGAGGTTCACCACCACGAAGTGGCCACCGCCGGCCAGTGCGAGATCGGCGTCGGCGCCAACACGCTGGTCAAGAAGGCCGACGAAGTGCAGATCCTGAAGTACGCCGTGCACAACGTCGCCCACGCCTACGGCAAGACCGCCACCTTCATGCCGAAGCCGCTGGTCGGCGACAACGGCTCGGGCATGCACGTGCACCAGTCGCTGTCGAAGGGCGGCGTCAACCTGTTCGCCGGTGATGCCTATGCCGGCCTGTCGGAACTGGCGCTGTACTACATCGGCGGCATCATCAAGCACGCGCGCGCGCTGAATGCCTTCTGCAACCCGGGCACCAACTCCTACAAGCGTCTGGTACCGGGCTTCGAGGCGCCGGTCATGCTGGCCTACTCGGCCCGCAACCGTTCGGCGTCGATCCGCATCCCGTTCGTTTCGAACCCGAAGGCGCGCCGCATCGAGACCCGCTTCCCGGATCCGATCGCCAACCCGTACCTGTGCTTCTCGGCGCTGATGATGGCCGGCCTCGACGGCATCCAGAACAAGATCCACCCCGGCGATGCCGCCGACAAGGATCTGTACGACCTGGAGCCGGAAGAGGCGGCGGAGATCCCGACCGTGGCCAGCAGCCTGGAGATGGCGTTGGACGCGCTGGACGCGGACCGCGCGTTCCTGACCGCCGGTGGTGTCTTCACCGACGAGGTGATCGATGCCTACATCGCACTGAAGCGCCAGGAAGTCGAGCGCCTGAACATGACCACTCACCCGGTCGAGTTCGCGATGTACTACTCCTGTTAAGTACAGCTGCTGAGTGCCGTACCTGTCCGCCGGCCTGTGCCGGCGGCAGATCGAGAAAGCCCGCCATTCGGCGGGCTTTTTTTGTGGCCACCGTCCATGGCGGTCACCCCTGCGGGATCGCCACTGACGTGGCGCCAGAAATCGCTCCCGGCGATTTATTGTTGTTGCACCCTTCACCTTCGCCGAAAGCCTTCGAGGATGCGGCCGGCACCCGGGTAAACGGTTGTTTCCGTTTCAAAAGCCGATCGCGCCCGGCATCTGCCGACGGGCTCTGCCGGGCGCGTCCGGCCGAATCTCGCCTTGAAAGGTTGAGGTATTGAACTAGATTGAGGCGGTGCGCGGCCGGACGCCCGCGGTTCCATTGCTGGGAGCGCTATCGACTCATCCTTACGCACCGCGGGTGGCGGTGCCCTGCAGGGTGTCGGCGAGCAGTCGCTGCAGCTCTGTGGTCTAGCCGGGAATAACAACTGATGAACCTCCGCACGCTCTGGATCCTGCCGCTGATCCCCGCTCTGGTCGTCGCCGTCGCCATCTGGTTCGTCGGCGCCTCGGCCGGTGCCGCCATTGCCCTGATCGTCGTCACGCTGGCCGTTGGCGCCGGCTGCGCCGTCGTGGTGCGACGCACCGCCGACGACGAGATCGCCCGCCAGCTGGCCGCGCAGCGCGCCGAGGCGGAGCGTGCCAGCCGCCGCGAGACGGCCGAGTTCCTGACCGGTGTCGAGGCCCTGAACGCCGATGTGCTGCCGGTCTGGGTGCGCCAGATCGAGCTGAGCCGGACCCAGATGGAGGAGGCGGTGGTCGGCCTGACCGCCCGCTTCGCCGGCATCGTCGAGCGCCTCGAGGGGGCGGTGTCGGCATCGGCCGTCGCCGCCGAGGGGGTCGAGGGCGGGCAGGGGCTGGTGTCGGTCTTTTCCAAGTGCGAGACGCAACTGAATGAAGTGGTCAGCTCGCTGAAGCTGGCGATGCAGAACAAGCAGTCGATGCTGGCCGAGGTGACCGGCCTGCTCGACTTCATCGGTGAACTGAAACAGATGGCGGTAGACGTCGCCGGCATCGCCGATCAGACCAACCTGCTGGCGCTGAACGCGGCGATCGAGGCGGCGCGCGCCGGCGAGGTCGGCCGCGGCTTCGCCGTCGTCGCCGACGAGGTGCGCAAGCTCTCCAACCTGTCGAAGGAGACCGGTACCCGCATCAGCGCCAAGGTCGAGACCATCAGCTCGGCGATCAGCGGCGCGGTGCGCGCGGCCGATCAGACCGCCGCCGACGAATCGCAGTCGGTGGTGCGCTCGGAAGAGGCGATCGACAGCGTGCTGCGCGACTTCAAGGCGGTCACCGAGGGGCTGGTCGAATCGAGCAGCATCCTGCGCGGCCAGAGTGCCGGCATCAAGGACGAGGTGGCCGACGCCATCGTCCAGCTGCAGTTCCAGGACCGCGTCAACCAGATACTGAGCCACGTGCGCGACAACATCGCCGTGCTGCCCGACTACATGCGCGACAGCATCGGCGATTTCCACGGCGGCGGTTCGCTGCAGCGGCTGCGCACCGAGCAGCTGCTGGCCGATCTCGAGCGCACCTACGCGATGAGCGAGGAGCGCAGCACGCACAGCGGCGGCAGCGGCGGCGGCAGCGACGACGAGATCACCTTCTTCTGAGCGCGCTTGCAGATTGCAAGCGGCAGATCCAACTGAGTTTTTGAGGAGCGGTAAGGCAATGGCAAAAACGATTCTCGTCGTCGACGACTCGGCGTCGCTGCGGCAGGTGGTGGCGATCGCGCTGAAAGGCGCCGGTTACGATGTCATCGAGGCCTGCGATGGCAAGGACGCGCTCGCCAAGCTGACCGGCCAGAAGGTCCATCTGATCATCAGCGACGTCAACATGCCGAACATGGATGGCATCACGATGGTCAAGGAGGTCAAGCAGATGGCGGCCTACAAGTTCACGCCGATCATCATGCTGACCACCGAGAGCCAGGAGTCGAAGAAGGCCGAAGGGCAGGCCGCCGGCGCCAAGGCGTGGGTGGTCAAGCCGTTCAAGCCGGAGCAGATGCTGCAGGCGGTCTCGAAGCTGATCCTGCCGTGATCGACGCCGCCACCCGACAACCCCTCGCCTGCTGACCCGGTGCATCCATGGCTCGCCGCAAATCCGAATCCGCCGCCGCCGACACGCCGTCGCGCCTCGTCATCGAGGGCGAGCTGACGATCTACACCGCCGCCGACAGCAAACCGAAACTGCTGGCCGCGCTGCAGGCGCCGGTCACCGAGTTCGACCTGTCGCAGGTGACCGAGATCGACTCCGCCGGGCTGCAGCTGCTGTTGCTGGCCAAGCGCGAGGCGCGCACGGCCGGCATCGAACTGAACTTCACCGGTCACAGCACCGCAGTGATCGACTGCTTCGACCTGTGCGACATCGGCGCCGTCTTCGGCGATCCGATCGTGCTGGCCGGTTGAGCGGGGGAGACGACGCATGAACCTCGACAGCGCACTGCAGACCTTCATCGTCGAGAGCCGCGAGCTGCTGCAGGACATGGAGGCGGCGCTGCTGCGCCTCGAACACGAGCCGGCCGATGCCGACACCGTCAATGCCATCTTCCGCGCCGCCCACACCATCAAGGGCTCGGCCGGTCTGTTCGGCCTCGACCCGGTGGTGTCGTTCACCCACGTCGTCGAGAGCGTGCTCGACAAGGTGCGCGCCGGCGAACTGTCGATCGACGGCGACCTCGCCTCGCTGTTCCTCGACAGCAGCGACCAGATCTCGGCACTGGTCGAGATGGTCGCCAGCGGCAATCAGGATGACCCGTCGGTGGTCGGCAACAGCGCCGCGCTGATCGATCGTCTCAACGTCTATCTCGGCAAGCCGCCGGCGCAGGCGGTCGTCGCCAGCGCGGCAGCGCCGGTCGTCAGCGCCGCCGGCGGCGGCCCGGTCGCCGTCTCCGACAACTGGCACATCTCGCTGCGCTTCGGTGTCGACGTACTGCGCAGCGGCATGGACCCGCTGTCGTTCCTGCGCTACCTGAAAACGCTCGGCGACATCGTCGCGATCACCACCCTCGCCGACGCGCTGCCGGCCGCTGCCGACATGGACCCGGAGAGCTGCTACCTCGGCTTCGAGATCGCCTTCCGCAGCGAGGCCGACAAGGCGGCGATCGAGGGAGTGTTCGAGTTCGTCCGCGACGACGCGCAGATCCACATCCTGCCGCCGCGCTCGCTGATCAACGAATACATCGAACTGATCCGCGCGCTGCCGGGCGAGGAGATGAAGCTCGGCGAGATTCTGGTCAAGTGCGGCACACTGACCGAACAGGAGCTGCGTGACGGTCTCGACGCGCAGAGCGGCGCGGCGCAGCCGATCGGCCAGATCCTGGTGGAATCGGGCTCGGTGCAGCCGGCCGTGGTCGAGGCGGCGCTGCAGAAACAGCAGCAGGTGAAGGAGAGCCGGTCGCGGCAGCAGACCTTCGTTCGTGTCGACGCCGACAAGCTCGACCAGCTGATCAATCTGGTCGGCGAACTGGTGATCGCCGGCGCCGGCGCCAGCGTGCTGGCGCAGCGCACCGGCGTCGCCGAGATGATCGAATCGACCGCCGCCATCGGCGAATTCATCGAGCAGGTGCGCGACAGCGCGCTGTCGCTGCGGATGGTGCAGATCGGCGAGACCTTCTCGCGTTTCACGCGCGTCGTCCGCGACGTCAGCAAGGAGCTCGGCAAGGAGATCAATCTCGAAATCGCCGGTGCCGACACCGAGCTCGACAAGACCGTGGTCGAGAAGATCGGCGACCCGCTGATGCACCTGGTGCGCAACTCGATGGACCACGGCATCGAGAAGGATGTCGCGCTGCGCCGCGAGCGCGGCAAGCCGGCGCACGGCACCATCCGCCTGAACGCCTATCACGACTCCGGCTCGATCGTCATCGAGGTATCCGACGACGGCGGTGGCCTCAACCGCGACAGGATTCTCGCCAAGGGCATCGAGAAGGGGCTGGTATCGCCGACGCAGCAGCTCAGCGACGCCGAGATCTACAACCTGATCTTCGCCGCCGGTTTCTCCACGGCCGATCAGGTCACCAACCTCTCCGGCCGCGGCGTCGGCATGGACGTGGTCAAGAAGAACATCGAGGCGCTGCGCGGCAGCATCGACATCGACAGCCAGGCTGGCAGGGGTTCGGTGACGCGCATCCGCCTGCCGCTGACGCTGGCGATCATCGACGGCTTCCTGATCGGCGTGAACCGCTCGACCTTCGTCATTCCGCTCGACGCGGTGGTCGAGTGCATCGAGATGGAGAGCGACAGCCGCAGCGGCGGTGAGGATTGCAGCTACATCAATCTGCGCGGCGAGGTGCTGCCCTACGTGCGGCTGCGCGATCTGTTCGAGCTCGGCGGCGCGCCCGGCGGGCGCGAGAACATCGTCGTGATCCAGTACGCCGGCCGCAAGGCGGGGATCGTCGTCGACGAGCTGATGGGCGAATTCCAGACCGTCATCAAGCCGCTCGGGCGCATCTTCAGCCATATCCGCGGCCTCGGCGGCTCGACCATTCTCGGCAGTGGCGAGGTGGCGCTGATCCTCGACGTGCAGGGTGTGATTTCACAGGTGCTTCAGCGCGAACCGAAGGCGGTGGCCGCGACGCGCTGACGCGGCGAGTGCGTGATTTTTTCGAATGGCAGGAGCCGCGACGGCGGCGGAGGTAAACGGAACATGTTCAAGAACATGAAGATCGGGGTTCGGCTCGGCCTGGGCTTCGCGCTGGTCGTGCTGCTGATGATGGGCACGCTCGGCGTCTCGGCGCTGCGGATGAACGAACTCAACAACAAGCTGCAGGTGGTCGTGGCCGACCAGTTTCCGAAGACGGTGGCGGCCAACGCGGCGATCAGCCGCGTCTCCGCCAACGCGGTGCTGCTGCGCGAGGTGATGCTGGTCGACTCGAAAGAGAAGCGGAAGGCGCTGTTCGACAAGATGGCGGAGAACAGTGCCGAGATCACCGAGCATCTCGACGAGTACGAGGCGCTGATCACCAACGAAGACGAAGAGCTGATGTTCAACAGCGTCGGCGAGGCGCGCTCGGCCTTCACCGAAGGGCGCGTGGAAGTGGTCAAGCTGATCGACGCGGGCAAGATCGACGCCGCGATCGCGCAGACCGAGGCGGAGCTGTCGGGGCTGCAGGACAGCTACGTCGCGTCGATCTCCGATCTGATCGACTTCCAGAGCGAGGCGGTGGTCGAGGCCGGCCAGGAGGCGACGGCGATGTTCGAGTCGACCCGCCTGCTGGTGTCGGTGCTGGCCGCGATCAGCGTGCTGCTGGCGATCCTGGTCGCGTGGCTGGTCACGCGCAGCGTCACCCGTCCGCTCGGCGTGGCGGTCAACGCCGCGCAGGCGCTCTCCAACGGCGACCTGACCGTTCGCGTCGAATCGACCTCGCGCGATGAGGCCGGTCAGCTGCTGACGGCGATGGGCGGCATGGTGGCGAAGCTGTCGCAGATCATCGGTGACGTGCGCGGCTCCGCCGACAACCTGTCGAGCGCCTCCGATCAGGTCAACGCCACCGCGCAGTCGCTGTCGCAGGCCAGCTCCGAGCAGGCCGCCAGCGTCGAGGAGACCAGCGCGTCGATCGAGCAGATGACGGCGTCGATCGGCCAGAACGCCGAGAATGCCAAGGTGACCGACGGCATGGCGACCAAGGCTTCGAAAGAGGCGGTCGAGGGCGGTGCGGCGGTCAAGGAGATGGTGCAGGCGATGAAGGCGATCGCCGCCAAGATCGGCATCATCGACGACATCGCCTACCAGACCAACCTGCTGGCGCTGAACGCGGCGATCGAGGCGGCGCGCGCCGGCGACCACGGCAAGGGCTTCGCCGTCGTCGCCGCCGAGGTGCGCAAGCTGGCCGAGCGCTCGCAGGTGGCGGCGAAGGAGATCGGCGACGTCGCCGGCTCCAGCGTCACGCTGGCCGAGCGCGCCGGCAAGCTGCTCGACGAGATCGTGCCGTCGATCAACAAGACTTCCGATCTGGTGCAGGAGATCGCCGCCGCTTCCGAGGAGCAGTCGAGCGGTGTCGCCCAGGTCAACACCGCGATGAACCAGCTGAACCAGCTGACGCAGCAGAACGCCTCGGCTTCCGAGGAGCTGGCGGCCACCGCCGAGCAGCTGACCAGTCAGGCCGAGCAGCTGCAGCGGCTGATGGAGTTCTTCCGCACCAGCATCGACGCAGGGATCGAAGAGGCGGCGGACGACGAGTCGCGCGGTGACGGGCGCGCCGCCGACAAGCCGCGCGCCAGCAGTGGCGCGGCGAGCGGTGAAAACGGTGTCGATGAGCGCGAGTTCGTCCGGTTCTGACAGCGGCGGCAATTGAACGGAGCAGTTCCATCATGGCCAGTGACATCCATTCCAGGGACGGCGGCGCGGCGCACAACCATCCGGATGGCGGGCAGCCGCAACAGCTGCTGACCTTCCAGCTCGGCGGCGAGCCGTTCGCGATCGACATCCAGGCGATCCGCGAGATCATCGAATTCGGCGCCCTGACCGAGGTGCCGTTGATGCCGGACTTCATCCGCGGCGTGCTGAACCTGCGCGGCGCGGTGGTGCCGGTCATCGACCTGGCCGCGCGCTTCGGCCGCGGCCGCAGCGACACTGGCCACCGCGCCTGCATCGTCATCCTCGAGGTGCCGTCCGGCGACGAGGACGACGACGGCGCGCTGCAGGTGCTCGGCATCGTCGTCGATGCCGTCAACGAGGTGATCGACGTCACCGCCGACGCGGTTCAGCCGGCGCCGGCGTTCGGTGCCGGCATTCGCGCCGATTTCATTCGCGGCATGGTCGAGCTGGCGGATCGCTTCGTCATCATCCTCGACGTCGGCAAGGTGCTGTCGATCGAGGAGATGGCGCTGCTGGCCGAACTCGAAGAGGGGCACCCGGACGCTGCCGCCGTCTCGGAGTAGGTCATGACCCATGCGGTGCTGACCCGCGATGAATTCGGCCGCTTTCAGGAGCTGATCTACCGCATCGCCGGCATCAGCATGACCGATTCGAAGATGGTGCTGGTCAGCGGCCGGCTGGCGCGGCGGCTGCAGCACTACCAGCTGCACAGCTACGGCGACTATTTCGAGCTGCTGAACCGGCCCGGCAACGGCGCCGAGCTGCAGGTCGCGATCGATCTGCTGACCACCAACGAAACCTTCTTCTTCCGCGAACCGAAGCATTTCCGTTTCCTGAGCGACACGGTGCTGCCGGCGCTGCCGCCGGGCCGCACCGTGCGCATCTGGAGCGGCGCCTGTTCCAGCGGCGAGGAGCTCTACAGCATCGCGATGGTGCTGGCCGACCGCCTCGGCGAGCGGCCGTGGGAGCTGATCGGTTCCGACATCAGCGCGCGCGTGCTCGAACGCGCCCGCGTCGGTCACTACCCGATGGAGCGCATCGACGAGATTCCGCAGGACTATCTGCGCCGCTTCTGTCTGAAGGGGGTCGGCAGGCAGGACGGCACCTTTCTGGTCGACGCCGCGCTGCGCCGGCGCGTGCAGATCCGCCAGATCAACCTGAACGCGCCGCTGCCCGATCTCGGCCAGTTCGACGTGGTGTTCCTGCGCAACGTGATGATCTATTTCGACCAGAACACCAAACGCCAGGTGGTGCGTCGCGTGGCGTCGACGCTGCGCAGTGGCGGTTATCTGCTGGTGAGTCATTCGGAGAGCCTGAACGGCGTCAGCGAAGGTCTGCAGCTGGTGACGCCGTCGATCTATCGAAAACCGTGAGACGAGCGCTGCGCCGCTACCGGATGCGCGTCTGTTGGAGTCGTACATGAAAAAGATAAACGTGCTGGTGGTCGACGATTCGGCCGTGGTGCGGCAGGTGCTGACGCAGCTGCTGGAGAGCGACCCGTCGATCCATGTGATCGGCACCGCCTCCGATCCGCTGTTCGCGCTCGACAAGATGCAGAAGGAGTGGCCCGACGTCATCGTGCTCGACGTTGAGATGCCGCGCATGGACGGCATCACCTTCCTGCGCAAGATCATGTCGGAGCGGCCGACGCCGGTGGTGATCTGCTCGACGCTGACCGAGAAGGGGGCGGAGACGACGATGCAGGCGATGTCGGCCGGCGCCGTCGACATCATCACCAAGCCCAAGGTCGGGCTGAAGGGGTTCCTGCAGGAGGCGGCCACCGAGATCGCGCGCGCGGTCAAGGGCGCCGCCGGCGCCAACCTGAAGCGGGTGGCGCCGGGCGCGGCCGCGGTGGCGGCGCAGGTGCGGCCGAAGCTGACCGCCGATGCCATCCTGGCGCCGGCTTCCGGTACCGGTGGCCAGGCGATGGCCGAGACCACCGACCGCGTCGTCGCCATCGGCACCTCGACCGGCGGCACGCAGGCGCTGGAGGTGGTGCTGACGGCGCTGCCGCGCGTCAGCCCCGGCATCGTCATCGTCCAGCACATGCCGGAGAAGTTCACCGCGGCGTTCGCGGCGCGGCTCAATAACCTGTGCGAGATCGAGGTGCGCGAGGCTCAGAACGGCGACCGCGTCATTCCCGGCCGCGCGCTGATCGCGCCGGGCGGCCGCCACATGCTGCTGCGCCGCAGCGGCGCGCAGTATCAGGTCGAGGTGGTCGACGGCCCCGTCGTCAACCGCCATCGGCCCTCGGTCGACGTGCTGTTCCGCTCGGTGGCGAAGGTGGCGGGGCGCAACGCGCTCGGCGTCATCATGACCGGCATGGGTGACGACGGCGCCGCCGGGCTGCTGGAGATGTTCAACGCCGGCGCGCTGACGGTGGCGCAGGACGAGGCCAGCTGCGTCGTCTACGGCATGCCGAAGGAGGCGGTGAAGCGCGGCGCGGCGCGCAAGATCATCGGCCTCGACAGCATCGCCGGCGAGATCCTGCGCAGCGCCTGAGCGCCTGTTTGCGATCCGCCGCGTGTCGGCCGGCCCTGTGCAAAGCAGCGCCGGTCGCCCTCCCGCGTTGCATTGCCCTTCGTTCCAGCACCCGCCCGCACCAGAATGGGGGTTTATGCCCTATTCTGGTGCGAGCATTGATCCCGCCTGACTGACCCCGGCACCGTGTGCTGGCATCGCCGGCCGCCCATCGCTTGAAATGGGGCGGATTGGCGCGGTGATCGACATTTCCCGACTTCCGGTCGCCGCGTTGCGGTCAGCTGGTTTGGTTCTTGCACCGCACGCCGAAGGTGAGCGGCCTCTCCCCCGGTCCGCAGCAATCCGTGAGCTTCATGGCCCCAGACATCCGGCACAGCCACATTCTCGACAACCTGCGGACGGCGATCCTGGTCGTGCAGGACGACCTGACCGTCGGCTACATGAACCCGGCCGCCGAGGCGCTGCTCGACATTTCCGGCAGCCGCGTGTTCGGCGGCAAGGTCGGCGCGCTGTTCCGCGAGCCCGACGCCAGCTGCCCGATCAGCGAGCGGCTGCGGATGGCGCTGCGCGACAACGCCGCCTTCACCCAGCGCGAGGTGGTGCTGATGCTGCTGCCGTCCGGCCAGCGCATCACCGTCGATTACGCGGTGACGCCGGTGCACGGCGACGATGAGGACGAGCGCTATCTGGTGCTGGAGCTGCAGCCGCTCGACCGGCTGCTGCGGATCAGCCGCGACGAGGGAATCCTCAGCAGCCAGCAGAACACCCGCGCGCTGGTGCGCGGTCTGGCGCACGAGATCAAGAATCCGCTCGGCGGGCTGCGCGGCGCCGCGCAGCTGCTGGCGCGCGAGCTGCCGGAGGCGAGCAGCCTGCGCGACTACACCACGGTGATCATCGAGGAGGCCGACCGGCTGCGGAAGCTGGTCGACCGCATGCTCGGCCCGCACAAGGCGC
>CAZEVP010000089.1:0-11009 GCA_964515735.1 uncultured Verrucomicrobiaceae bacterium
GACCCGCTGGCGCTGACGCTGATCATGGTCGGCTACACCTTCTTCTGGAACGCGGTGCTGGCGCAGTTCGAGGTGCTGACGCTCGGCCATCTCGGCAGCCGCCACCAGCGCTACAGCCTGGTGCGGGTGTGGGGCTCGATCGGCTTCATCGCCGTGGTCGGCGGGCTCGGCTATCTGTTCGACCTGATCAGCCTGCGCTGGCTGCCGTGGATGATGGTGGCGCTGCTGGTCGCGCTGCTGCTGGTGTCTCTGTCGGTTGCCGAAGCGCCGGCGGCGGAGCGGCAGGACGGGGAGCGGCGCGAGCCGCTGCTGCGGGTGCTGGCGCGGCCGGCGGTGATCGCCTTCTTCGCCGTCTGCCTGCTGCTGCAGATGGCGCACGGCCCGTACTACACCTTCTTCAGCATCTTCCTCGAACAGCACGGCTACAGCCGCACCGAGACCGGGCTGCTGTGGTCGCTCGGCGTCGTCGCCGAGGTGCTGGTCTTTCTGCTGATGCACCGGCTGCTGCAGCGTTTCGGCGTGCGCCCGATCCTGCTCGCCAGCCTGGCGCTGGCGGTGCTGCGCTGGCTGCTGATCGGCTGGTTCGTCGACACGCTGATGCTGCTGCTGTTCGCGCAGCTGCTGCACGCGGCCACCTTCGCCAGCTACCACGCCTGCGCCGTCGACACGGTGCGGCGGCTGTTCGCCGGCGGCCACGAGGGGCAGGGGATGGCGCTCTACAGCGGCCTCAGCTACGGCGCCGGCGGTGCGCTCGGCGCGCTCGGCAGCGGGCTGCTGTGGAACTGGAGCCCGTCACTGACCTTCACGTTCGCGTCGCTGGCATCGCTGGTCGCGCTCGTGGTGGCGTGGCGCTGGTTGCGCGACTGATCACATCGTTACTGACCGCATTGTCGCTGCCGCGGCCATTTGCTACTTTCTCCCGGCCTTTTCTCTCACCCACCAGCGGATCGTCCATGAGCCAGGAATCGATCGTCTACGGCTGTATCCGGGATCAACTGTTCGCCAACCGGCCGGACGAGGCGCACCGCCGCCGCGAGATAAACCGCCACGCGTTGAGCGGGCTGCCCAGCGTCGACGACTGGCCGTTGCTGAGCCGCGAGATGTTCGCGTTGCCGGCTGCGGTGGCGACGCTCGATGCCGTACACACCGACGTGGTGCCGTTCGGCAGCTCCTACGTCGGTGTCGAGTACGAGTGGGAGCAGTGGATTCGCAGCTTCGAACAGCTGCTGCGTCAGATGTACTGGGTCTCGGCGACGGTGCATCTGGAGACCGAGTTCAACGGCACCCATACCTTCGTCTGGGAGGCGAACACCGGTTCGCACGAGCCGGGCGCCGGTCCGCTGTCGATGCGCTGCGAGTGGACGCGCGAGAGTCCGTTCGCGTAGCCGGCGTCACCTCTTTTCGATCCTTTCCCTGTCGCGCCTGCTCAGGCGACGTCCCTTTCTCCCTCGTAACCTGACGGCTGCGCGCTTTCACGCGCCCGGCATCACCGCCGTCGTCTGGCCGACAGCCGGCAGTAGCGCTTCAGCGTGTCGATGACGAAAAGGCGCTCGTCTTTCTGCAGCGAGTCGAACAGCGCCAGCAGCGCGGCGGATTCGCCGCTGCTCGCGGTGGGGCCGGGTTCGTCGCCGCCTGCGAAGAACTGGCTCAGGGAGACGCCGAATATCTCGCACAGGCGCTGGATGGTGGTCAGCGAGGGCAGGCTGACCCCGCGCTCGAACCGGGAGACGGTGATCGGGTCCACATCCAGTGCCAGCGAGAGCTGTTCCTGTGTGATCCCGAGCGCCGCGCGGTGTCGCGCGATGATTCGCCCTACCATTCCTGAGAGTTCGTGCCGCACGGGTAAACCTGATTTGTCGGGTTGAAAGCCATGCGCGGCATGATTGGGTGTTCAATTCACCCCTGTTAGGCTCTAACTTGCTTAGTTTTTGTATTGATCTAATATGCCTATTGCCGGGCTAGGCCACAGGCGATGGGGCGCGAGGCGGTCTGTCGAACGGAGGCGGTTGGCTGCGGCGCCGAACGGTCGTGCGGCGTTGTCCGCATTCCTTACGCAGGGATCGATATATGCAAAGAAAACTCGTCATCGGGCTGCTCGCCGGCAGCGTTGTGTTGAGTGGCTGTGTTGCCCGCCACTCCGAGGCGCCCATCGCCACCAACTTCGCCGCGCAGAAACAGCTGAAAATGCAGTCCGCCTCGCACTGGCAGCTGATCGCCAGGGATGCGGCCGCCCAGCTGATCGCCGCGCTTCCCGAGAAGCATCCTCTCCATGTTCGCCAGTCCGATACGCAAAGCCCGTTCGAGAAGGCGTTTACCGGGCAGTTGATCGGTGAGCTGAATCGCGCCGGCTACCCGGTGATGAAAACGGAGGGGCGGTCGGACACCCTGCTGGTGGAGGTGTCAGCGACGCCGCTGCTCTTTTCCAGAAATCGCCTGCAGGGCAAACCGGTCGGTCGCTGGAGCATGTTGACCGCCGGGCTCTGGGTGCTGCGGGAAATCTACGAGGACTCCTCTCTCACCGGTGCGACGATGGCGACTGCCGTGACGCTGGATGCGCTGGAGTGGTTCCATTCGGAATCCGCCTCCGGCCCGACCCCGCGCACCGAGCTGATCGTTACCACCAGCATCTCCAATGCCGAGCGCTACTACGCCCAGGTCAGCAGCACTTATTACACGACCGATAGCGACTGGAATCTTTACAGCGGATCGGGTTCGGCCATCGCTCTGCCGGTCAAGGGCAAAGGCAAGGGAGACGAGTGATGAAACGAGCGATTTTCGTGGCACTGCTGATGGTGCTGCTGACCGGTTGCGCCCAGTCGGGGAAACGGGTCGGGAACAATCCCCTGATCCCGGCCAACTACCGCGCGGCGGATGCCCTGATGGAGCAGTTGCAGCTGCACGGCCGTCTGCCGACTCGCAGCACGCTGCTAATGGGCACGCTGGTCAACATCGACGCGCTGGACCGTTCTTCCACTCTTGGTCGTCTGGTATCCGAACAGGTATCGGCCCGCTTCACTCAGGGCGACTACCGCATGGTGGAGATGAAGTTCGGCAAGAGCATCTACATGTCGCAGGGGCAGGGCGAGCTGATGCTGACGCGGGAGATCCACGAGCTGGCCGATTCGTATTCGGCCCCCGCGGTGATCGTCGGCACCTATGGCGAAAGCAGGGATTATCTGTTCGTGAATCTGAAGGTGATCCAGTCCAACACCAACGTGATTCTCGCCGTCCACGACTACGCGCTGCCGATGGATGCCAATGTCCAGGCGATGCTGAGAAACAAGCGTTACTGAGGCGTCAGGCCTCTTCCTCCCGGCCCGCTCCCGTTGAACGGGGGCGGGCGCATACCCGCCACGAACCTAACGCAGCGACTCTTCCAGATCGATGTCGATCGTCAGCGCGTCGGCGATCTCGTCGAGGCGGCTGTTCAGTTCGGCCAGGTTGAAACTCTTCGGCACGCGGATCTCGGCCACTGCCTCGAACAGTGGCTCGCCGCTCATCGGCGCGCTGGTCAGCGAGGTGTCCATCTCGAGCACGTTGATTCGATGCGCGGCCAGCGCACCGGAGACCTCGCGCACGATGCCGGGGCGGTCCGGGCCGATGATGCTGAGTCGCAGCCGGCGCGTCGCGATGTCATCGGCGGCGATGCTGCTGCTGGCCAGTACTACCGTCAGTCCCTGCGCCGACAGTGCCGCCAGCCCGTCGCGCAGGCCCGCCACCCGATCGGCCGCCACCGCCACCTCGACGATGCCGGCGAACTGGCCGGCCAGCGTGCTCATGCGGCTCTCCAGCCAGTTGCCGCTGCAGCGCGCGACGGTGTCGGAGAGCATCTGGACCAGACCGGGGCGGTCGGCACCGATGAAGGTGAAGACCAGGGTTTCGCTGTGGTTCATCGGCGTGGCTCCGGAGAAGGGGCGGCCAGTATAGTATTGGCCTTGAAAAAAACGGCAGGACAGCCGTTTTTCACGGCGAAGCCGCCCGAAGGGTGGCGCACAGGGAGGTGCGCCATGAAAAAAACGATCTCGCCCGGTGGACGGGGGAGGCTGCGAGGAGGTGCTCCGCGATGAAGGTGATCGTCGATTTCTGCGTGATTCCGCTCGGTGTCGGTGAGTCGCTGTCGCCGTACATCGCCGAATGCCAGCGCATTCTGATGGATATGGAACTGAACCACTCGCTGCACGCCTACGGCACGAACATCGAGGGCGAGTGGGATGCGGTGATGGAGGCGGTCAAGCGTTGCCACAACCGCATTCACGAGATGGGGGCGCCGCGCATCACGTCGACGCTGAAGCTCGGCACCCGCACCGACCGCGAGGACTCGATGGACGACAAGATCGAGAGCGTCAAGCGCGTGCTCGGCGGTGCCGACGTCAGCGCCGACGAATACATCACCCATGTCTGAGCGGGTGTCGATCCGTGGCTGAGATACCGGTCGGGCCGGTCGTGATTCCGCCGGCGTCGCTGTCGCCGGAGGCGTTGCAGGGGGTGATCGAGGCGTTCATCGCCCGCGAGGGAACCGATTACGGTGAGATCGAGTGGAGCCTGGCGCAGAAGGTGGCGCAGCTGCGCGAACAGCTGCGGTGCGGCGAGGCGGTCATCGTCTTCGACCCGCTGACCGAGAGCTGCTCGATCGCGCCGCGGCAGGAGTTGCGCGCGCTGGGCGTACAGGTCTGACTCAGCGCAGTCAGCCGGCTTCCTGATCGCGCTCGCGTGCCAGCATCAGCCAGTCGAGCAGCAGGCTGCGGACGACGACCAGATCGGTGCGGTCGCTGCCGCCGTTGCCAACGCGCTGGTTGCCCAGCGTCGCCAGCGCCTGGATCACGCCGTCGACGACGCTGCTCTCCAGTGGCAGGTCGGCGGCGCTCAGCGCGGTGTGGTAGTCGTCGCGTGGATAGGCCCGGGCGAGCGTGTTCTGGACCGATAACGCCAGTGATGGCCGGTAGTTGCGGAGCACTTTGAATGTCAGTTCGAGCGTGCCGCGGTTGAACAGGTCGCGGTATTCATCGGGCAGGTCTGCACCAGTCATGGTCAACCTCCGGCGCTGGGGGCGTCGCGGCAGTATGCAGGGTTCGCGCTGTTCTGCAAAATGGCCGCAAAATCATTGTCGTATGGCCGCAAAATTGTTGCCGTTTCGAACCCTTGGCGCGAGAACCTCACAGTGAGTTCAACAGTTTCCGACGCCGATGCACCGGCCTTTGATCAGCTGCTGGACACCAGCGGCCTGTTCTGCCCGGAGCCGGTGATGATGCTGCACAACGCCGTCCGTGACATTGCCACAGGCACGGTGCTGAAGGTGGTCGCCACCGACCCGTCGACGCGCCGCGACATCCCCAAGTTCTGCCGCTTCCTCGGCCACGAGCTGTTGTTGCAGCAGGAGAACGGCGGACATTTCCTCTATTTCATCCGCAAGGGCGGTGAGTGATCCACGCGGGAGGGCACTCGCCCGGCTGGTCAGGCATCGAACAGCATGGCGATCGCCGCCATCGCCGATGGGTCCTCCGATTTGATCTGGTTGGCGATGTGATGCTGGAAGAAGTAGCGGAAGCGCGGGTTGTTGCGCGCCGCATAGAGGCAGCCGTCGCCGGGCAGAACCGGGGTTTCGTGGACGCCGTTCTCGTCGATCAGCATTGCCTCGACGCTGCCGTCGTTGAGCAGCCGCCAGCTCAGCACCTCGGTCAGGATCAGCGTCTGGTTGTCGTCGCCGACCAGCATTGCGTGGGTGCCGATGGTGTCGGGAATCTCCTGCACGACCGGGTTCGGGTTGTCGGGCCGCGCGTCGAAGAAGTCGGCGGCGTACTCCAGTTCGACCACCTTGTGCGCGGGCGCTTCGAAGAAGATGGTGTCGGTGGTCGGGTTGTAGTAACCCTCCCACTGGCCGGTTTCGGGGTCGTCGAGATCGGGGCAGGGGGTGAACCGGTTCAGCCACGGCACCAGCCCGACGACGCTGCCGTCGGCGCACAGCCCCCAGGCGGCGATCTTCATCGCGTAGAGCTTGTGCGGCGAGGTGTGGCGGTTGGAGTAGAGCATCGACAGGCCGTCGTGCTCCGGCGCCAGCCGGATCAGCTGTTCTCCGCTCAGTTCGGAGAGGAGCCTGCCCGAGAAGAGGTCGAAGACGTTGTCGAGGGAGGTACCTGCCGGGGGCGGGACGCGAGTCATGGCCATACTCCTGAGCGAAGGCTGCCGCCACAGGGCCGCGCAGCTGATTCGTCGTTGATGACCGCCTCCCGAGCGGGCCGCCGCTGGAGACCCGAAGGTTTCCGAAGGCAATGGCCGAGCGGTGTTATCGGCGCCTTGAAGTTCGACTGAATCGCAGTATAGAAAGTTCGGGAGCGCTTCTCCACGCCAATTTTCAGGGGCGCTTTCACCGATTTTTGGGGCCGGATGGCGACGTTTGTCGACCATCGAATCTGCCCGATGCCAATGGAGCTGAATGGTGTCCGGATTGACCATCGTCGCCGATGAGAACATGCCACGCGTGCGTGAGGCGTTCGCGCCGCTCGGTACCGTGCGCACGCTGCCGGGGCGGACGCTGACGGCGGCCGACGTGCGCGATGCCGACGCGCTGCTGGTGCGTTCGGTGACGCGGGTCGATCGCGCGCTGCTGGCCGGCAGCCGCGTGCGTTTCGTCGGTACGGCGACGATCGGCACTGACCATCTCGATCTCGACTGGCTGAGCGCGGCCGGCATCACTGTCGCGTCGGCGCCGGGCTGCAATGCTGAATCAGTCGTCGAGTACGTGCTGAGCGCGCTGTGCGTCGTCGATGGCCTGCTGGCGGCACTGCTGGAGAGGCGGTGCCGGGTCGGCATCGTCGGTGTCGGCAACGTTGGCGGTCGGCTGGCGCGCAGGCTGAATGCGCTCGGCATCGAGGTCGTCGGTTGCGATCCGTTCCTTGAAGGCGCGCCGGTGCCGCTGCGGCCGCTCGACGAGGTGCTGGCCGCCGATGTCGTCTGCCTGCACACGCCGTTGACGCGCGGCGGCGACCATCCGACCTGGCATCTGCTCGACGACGCGCGCATCGCCGCGCTGCGCCCGGGCACGGTGCTGCTGAACGCCGGCCGCGGCGAGGTGGTCGACAACGCCGCGCTGCTGGCGCGACTGCGGCGCGCGGCCGATCTGCAGGTGGTGCTCGATGTCTGGGAGGGCGAGCCGGCGATCGACGCCGAACTGTTGCGGCGGGTGATGCTCGGCACGCCTCACATCGCCGGTTACAGCCAGGACGGCAAGCTGGCCGGAACCCGCATGGTGTTGGAGGCCTGCTGCCGCTGTTTCGGATTGCCGGTGCCGGCAATGGCGGGGGAGAGCGGCCGCCCCCGGCTGCGGCTGGATGCGCGGCTCGATGCCGTCGAACTGCTGCGCAGCGCGCTGCTGCAGGGTTACGACATTCGCGCCGATGACGACCGGCTGAGGGCGGCACTGCGCGACGATGAGACGGGGGCGGCGTTCGATGCGCTGCGTCGGCACTACCCGGTGCGGCGCGAGCTGGCGGCGTTCGATGTCGAGGTCGATGGCGAGCTGTCGGCGCGGCAGGCGCAGCTGCTCGGTGCGATCGGTGTGCGTGCAGAACGGTGATGGGCGCCCGCTCTCGCGCCGGACAGGTTTGCGATGGTAATCAGCGCGGCAGCGATTGACCGAGCAGCGCCAGCATACAGCGGCCGAGTTCGGTCGAGCCGGCCTGCAGTGCGCGGCGCAGTCCGGCGACGTTGGTGCGCGCCTGCAGCTGCAGCGATTCCGGCAGGCCGTCGTCGGTCGGTTCGACCGGCTGCAGCGTGCTCGACGCCAGCAGCAGGAAACCGCGCTCGGTCAATGCCGCCTGATCGAGCCCCTCCTGTCGCAGCGTGGCGTCGTAGCGCAGGAAGCCCTGCTGGCCGAGCCAGATCATCGTGCTGAAACAGGCCTGCTGGCGTGCCGGAGGCATGCCGAACTCGTCCGGCTCGGCGCTGCCGCAGATGTCCTCGACGAACAGTATCTGCGGGCGCGGGAACTGGCCGTAGAGCCGCAGCAGGATCAGCGCCGTATCGCGGTAGAAATCGTCGATATGCAGGTCGCTCATGCCGGCGTTGCTCGCCTCACTGGCCGTAGCGCGACAGGAAGTTGCCGAAGCGCTCGATCGCCATCGACAGGTCGTCGATCTGCGGCAGGAAGACGACGCGCAGGTGGTCGGGCTCCGGCCAGTTCAACGCCGACCCCTGCAACAGCAGGATCTTTTCCTGCCGCAGCAGATCGAGCACCAGCTGCTCGTCGTTGTGGATCGTGTATTTCTTCGGGTCGAGCCGCGGGAACATGTAGAGCGCGCCCTTCGGCTTGACGCAGCTGACGCCGGGAATCGCGTTCAGCATCTCCCAGGCGACGTCGCGCTGGCGGCCGAGGCGACCGGTCGGCAGGATCAGGTCGTTGATGCTCTGGTAGCCGCCGAGCGCGGTCTGCACGGCGTGCTGTGCCGGCACGTTGGCGCACAGCCGCATCGACGTCAGCGTGTTGATGCCTTCGATGTAGTCCGACGCGCGGTGCTTGGCGCCGGAGAGGATCATCCAGCCGCAGCGGAAGCCGGCCAGCCGGTACGATTTCGACAGCCCGTTGAAGGTGACGCAGAGCAGGTCCTCGGCGAGTCGCGCCAGCGGGATGTGTTCGGCGCCGTCGTAGAGGATCTTGTCGTAGATCTCGTCGGCGAAGATCACCAGCTGGTGCTGGCGCGCGATCTCGACCAGCTCCTCCAGCACCGCCTGCGGATAGACGGCACCGGTCGGGTTGTTCGGGTTGATGATGACGATCGCCTTGGTACGACTGCTGATTTTCGCGCGCATGTCGGCGAGATCCGGCGTCCAGTCGGCCTGCTCGTCGCAGCGGTAGTGCACCGGCTTGCCACCGGCGAGCCGGGTCGAGGCGGTCCACAGCGGATAGTCCGGTGCCGGGATCAGCACCTCGTCGCCATTGTTCAGCAGTGCCTGTGTCGCCACCGAGATCAGTTCGCTGACGCCGTTGCCGAGGTAGATGTCGTTGATATCGACACCGCGGATGCCGCGGGTCTGGCACTCCTGCATGATCGCCTTGCGCGCCGGGTGGATGCCCTTCGAATCGCTGTAGCCCTGACTCTGCGGCAGCAGCCGGATCACGTCCTGGATGATCTCGTCGGGCGCGTTGAAACCGAATGGCGCCGGGTTGCCGATGTTGAGCTTGAGGATGCGGTGACCCTCTTCTTCCATCCGCATCGCCTCTTGCAGCACGGGGCCGCGGATGTCGTAGCAGACATTGTTCAGTTTGTCCGACTTGAAGTACTTGGTCATGCTCGCAAACACCGGAAAAATGGCGCTAAATTGGCGCCATAGTGTAGGTCATAGGGCAGGGGCGGCGCCATCGGCGACGCCGCGCCGAATGGAGGTCGAGGTGAAGAAAATCGAGAAGAGCGCGGAGCAGTGGCGCGCGCAGTTGAACGAGGCGGAGTATCACGTCTGCCGCGAGAAGGGTACCGAGCGGCCGTTCACCGGCGAGTACTGGAACGAGTGGCGCGAGGGCCGCTACGACTGCCGCTGCTGTGGCGAGCCGCTGTTCGAATCGCTGACCAAGTTCGATGCCGGCTGCGGCTGGCCGAGTTTCTTCCGGCCGATCGGCGAGGAGTGCATCGAGGAGCAGCGGGACACCAGCTACGGGATGATTCGCACCGAGGTGATGTGCCGGCGCTGCGGCGCCCATCTCGGCCATGTGTTCGATGACGGCCCGGCACCGACCGGGCTGCGCTACTGCATCAATTCGCTGTCGATCAGGCTGCAGCCCGACGAGTGAACGGAGGGGCGGGGGCGTCAGTCGTAGATCGACTTCTTTTTCCAGTCCTGATTCTCTTCGCCGAACTCCTTCCAGACATCGTCGGCCGGTGCCGCGCCGGGCGTCTCGTTCGGCGTATTCTCCAGCGCGGCGATGCGCTGCTGGAAATTGACGATCTGCGCGGCGAAGAAGCCGTCGCCGTTGTCCTTCATCATCTTGTCGACGGCGAGCCGGTAGTGGTGTTCGGCCAGGCGCGGCTTGCCTTCCCGTTCGGCGCCCTGCGCGGCGGTGACGTGCGAGTCGAGCGCCACCCGCGTTGCCAGCCGGCGGATCTGCATACCGTAGTGCTGCGACTGCGCCGGCTGCAGGCGGCCGCCCTCGCCGAGCTTCTGCACCACGTTGGCCAGGCTGGAGAGCAGTTTCTGCACCTCCTGTACCTGCGCCGGGTTGGTTAGCGGCTGGTAGCTGTTGTTGTCCGGCTGCTGCGCCAGCTGTCCGATCTTCTCCTGCAGTTGCTGCTGTTGCTGGCGCAGTTGAGGGTCGCGTGGCTCCAGCTTCGCCAGTTGCTCCAGCCCTTCGAGCAGGCAGCGGCAGACCAGCTGCTTCAGGTCGCGGCTCAGGAAGCCGTCGGGGAAACCCTCCAGCAGGTACTGGAACGAGCGGTTGCGGGATTTGAGCGATGCCGCCAGCGCCTGCCGCTCGCGGTTCGACTTTTCCACCTGCTGCATGGTGAATACCACCACCACGAGCACGAACAGGATGGCGGCGATGGCGATGATGATCATTGTTGTTGTCATGGGCGAGCACTCAGGAAAAGCGCAACAAGTGTAGACGCTTCCGACGATTTGCCATGGTGTTGCCGCATCCGCCGGGTACTCCTCGAGCAGTGGCGGGGCGGTTCGGGGCAAGGTGAAACGTTGTGAGGAAAAAAGTGAAAAGAGGCGCTTGACCTTTGTTGGGGTGCTACATAGAATGCGCGCCACTTCGACGCCGACGTAACATATTGCGCAGGCAGCGAAATGTAGCAACCCTGGTGAAAGCGGGTTGTGAATGCAGCAAACCGTGAGCCCGCTTGGGCGATCGGTGAAGTTCCTGGAGTCCCCTTCGTCTAGAGGCCTAGGACACCGCCCTTTCACGGCGGTAACAGGGGTTCGAATCCCCTAGGGGACGCCATCTCACTCTGGCATCTGTCAGGGTAAGCGGGAATAGCTCAGTTGGTAGAGCGCAACCTTGCCAAGGTTGAGGTCGCGAG
>CAZEVP010000090.1:0-10709 GCA_964515735.1 uncultured Verrucomicrobiaceae bacterium
TAGGCCTGCTCCAGCGAGCGGCGGCGGTGCAGGTTGGCCAGCAGCCGGTTGGCGACGGTGGCGAGATAGGCGCGCGGTGTCTCGATCGCCACCGGCGGTGCGGTCAGCAGCCGGATGAAGGTGTCCTGCGTCAGGTCGGCGGCGTCGGCGCTGTTGCCGAGGCGGCGCCGCAGCCAGCTCTTCAGCCAGCCGTGGTGCTCGCTGTAGAGATCGTGGAGTGAATGCCGCGAGTCGGCCGTGGACATGGGGTCGCCTCGAATCCGTCGAGGCGACCGCCTCTGATGCAGATAAGAATTGTTCGCATCTTAGTGACGTCGATGACGGGCTGCAAGGGAGGCGGATCGAGGAGGGCGGTGAAGACTGCCGCCGGTTTTTCAGCGGCGGCAGCAAGGGCGCGCGGACACGGCTGTCCGCGCGAGTGACGCTCAGAACTCGTAACCGACGCTGAGCATGATGTTGCGCGGGTCGCCGTAGTAGTTGTTGATGCCGGTGCCGACCTTCTTGTAGTAGACCTTGTCGGTCAGGTTGTTGCCGTTCAGCTGCAGGCGGATGCCGTTGTCGAGGCGGTAGGACGCCATCGCGTTGTAGATGGCGTAGCCGCCCTGGCTGACCACCACCGCGCCGCTGCGGCTGTAGATGTCGCTCTGCGCCTGCACGCCGCCGCCGACGGTCAGCCCCTGCAGCAGGCCGTCGAACCGGTAGGTGGTGAACAGCCGCACCAGGTGGCGCGGGTCGGCGGTGCGCAGCGGCTGGCCGATGTTGGCGGCACTGGTGTCGCGCACGTACTCCGTGCGGGTGTTGGTGTAGCCGCCCATCAGCTGCCAGCCGGGCAGCACTTCGCCCGAGACTTCCACTTCCCAGCCTTCGCTGCGGGTTTCGCCATCGGCCACGCGGCAGTAGCCGGTGGCGAAATAGGGCGTGCACGGGTTGCGGCTGCTGGTGTCCTCGACCGCCTTGCCGACGTTGTCGATGCGGAACAACGACAGCGACGTGTTGAGCCGGCCGCCGAAGTGTTCGCCCTTGATGCCGGCTTCGTAGTCCTCGCCGCGGATCGGTTCGAGGATGTCGCCGTTGGCGCCCTTCACGTTCTGCGGCGTGAAGATCTCGGTGTAGCTGGCGTAGACGCTCCAGTCGCTGGCGACGTCGTAGATCACGCCGACGTACGGCGTCAGCTCGCGGTCGATCTCGTAGCTGTTGGCGACGTTGGTCGACGACTCGGTCTCCCACCAGCTCAGCCGCGCGCCGACGATGACGGAGAGCGGGTCGGCGATCGACAGCCGCGCGGTGCCGTAGACGCCCTCCTGCCGGATCTCGCTGGCCGGGCCGGCGAAGTAGCTCGCGCTGCCGCCGGGCGCCACCGCGGCGAACGGCTCGGCCATGCTGGTGTACGGGTTCCAGGTGCGGATATCCACCAGCACCGGGTTGAGGTTGAACACGCCGGAGGAGTCGACCGATTTGACCCGCACGCGCTCGGCGCCGGCCAGCAGCTGATGCTCGCGGCCGAACAGCTGCAGCGGCCCGCTGGCGCTGGCGCCGATCACGGTCTGGTCGCTGCGGCCGCCGTCGTAGATCGAGCCGGTGACGCTGAACAGGTAGGGGTCGGTGGTGCTGGCGCGGGTGAAATAGGACTGCTTGAAGCCGTAGTCGTCGAGCCGCAGTTTGACCTGCGAGGCGTTCACCTTGACCTTCCAGTCGCTGTCGAAGGTGTGCTCGACCTCGGCGAAGGTCTGCTCGTTCCAGCGGTTCCACTGGTTCCAGGCCGCGCCCAGATAGGTGCGGCGCGGCAGGTCGAGCTGTGAGCCGTCGAAGTCGGCCGGCAGGTTGCCCCAGGCGCCGGTGGCGTCGAGTTCGGTGTGCTGGTAGCTCGCGGTCAGCAGCGTGCGGCTGGTGAGGTCGGCCTCGACCACGCCGTAGAACACCGTGCGCTCCTCGTCGCGGGCTCTCTGGAAGAAATCCTTCTTGTCGGAGACGGCGATGACGCGGCCGCGGATGGCGCCGCTGTCGGTCAGCGCGCCGGACAGATCGCCCTCGAAACGCTGGCGGTCCCAGGTGCCGAACGACGCGCCCAGCGATCCTCTGGTCTCCGCCGTGGGCCGCTTGCGCACCAGGTTGACGGTGGCCGACGGGTTGCCGGAGCCGCGCAGCATGCCGGCGGAACCGCGCAGGATTTCGACGCGGTCGAGCACGGCCGTGTCGGGCTGGATGAACTGCGAGCCGCCCTGGCTCATGGTCATGCCGTCGATCTGCAGCGAGTCGATCTGGTAGCCGCGCGACCAGTAGGTGACGCGCTCGCTGTCGGTGTAGTCGACGGTGACGCCGGGGGTGTTCAGCAGCACGTCGTGCAGGTCCGGCAGGAAGCGGTCCTCCAGCAGCTGACGGCTGACCACGGTGACCGGCTGCGGCGTGCGGCGGATCGACTGGGCGGCCTTGAAGGTGGTGATGGCCGGCGTGGCGTAGGAGCGGCTGCCTTCGGTGGTGGTTTCCGAGGCGGCCTGCACCCTGACCGGCGCCAGCGTCACTGAATCCTGCGGCAGCGGCTTCAGCGTCAGCGTGCCGTTGTCGGTGCGGGTCCAGGTCAGGCCGCTGCCGGCCAGCGCGCGGGTCAGCGCCGCTTCGACGCTCATCTCGCCCTGAATGGCCGGCGCGTTTTTGCCGGCCACCAGCGACGGGTCGACCGAGACGGCCTGACCGCTGCGGCGGGCGATGGCCACCAGCGTGTCGGCCAGCGGGCCGGCGGCGATGGCGAAGGGATGCGAGGCGTTGACGGTGGCCGGTGTCGCTGGCTGGGCATGGACGGCGCCGCCGGTCAGCAGCGCGACGGCGGCGCACAGTGGCGCGAGGCGCGCCGTCAGTCTGGATGGCATCTGTTTCACGATGATCGTTCCCCTGAAGTGTGGCGATGACCTTTCAGGGAGGCAGGTGCAGCGAGGCGGGGAAAAGTGATCATCGAAATGAAAAAAAATATCCGGCCGCCGCGCTGGCGGTGTCCCGGCGGGCGTCAGGCGAGGTCGATGACCGTCAGCCAGCCGCCGCGCCAGGTGTCGACGCGGATCGGCAGCGTCTGCGCCAGCGACTGCAGCAGCGCGTCGGTGTCGTCGATCGGAAAGGCGCCGAGCACGCGCAGTTCGGCGGCGGCCGGAGAGATGCGGATCAGGCCGGGACGGTAGGCGCGCACGGCGTCGATGACGTCGCCGAGCGGGTCGTCCTGCGCGGTCAGCATGCCGTCGATCCACGACGCCCGCGCCAGCTGGCCGCGCTGCAGCGGGCCGAAGCCGTCGCGGCGAAAGGAGCGGGCCTCGCCGGCGACCAGCGTGGCCGAATCGCCGTTGCGCGAAAGCACCGTGGCCGATCCCTCCAGTGTCAGCGCGAGGCTGTGGGATTGCCGCCGCCGCACCAGCACGCGGCCGCTGCTGACGACATCGCCGTGCGCGGTGCTGATCGAGAGCGGAACAGACGGGTCGCCGCGGCCGTCGGCGATCAGTTCGCCGGCCAGCAGATGCAGCTGGCGGCGGCCGGCGCCGAAGTCGACATCGACCGCCGAGCGGGCATTGAGGACGAGGTTGCCGCCATCGGGCAGCACCAGCGTGCGCCGCTCGCCGGTGTCGGTGTGCAGGTCGGCGGCGAGCTGAGTCAGCGGCGTGAAGCGGTTGGCGACGAGGCCGCCGCTGGCGGCGACACCGGCCATCGCCAGCGCGCCGCCGAGCAGCCGCCGGCGGGAGAGGCGCGGCGCCAGCAGTGCCCGCTCGGCGGCGCGCGCGCCGTCGTTGTGACGCAGCGGCGCGATGGCGCGATCCAGATTGCCGGCCACGCACTGCCACGCGGCGAGATGGTCGGGACTGGTGGCCGTCCACTGTTCGAACTGCTGGCGCTGCGCGGCGGTGGCTTCGCCGGAGCGCAGCAGCACCATCCAGTCGATGGCGGCATCCAGCGCGTCGCCGGCGTCTCTTTTTCCGCGTTTGCCGTCCATCACCCGCGCTCCGTCACGCCACCGCCAGACAGCAGGCGCCGATCGCCGCCTTCATGTCGCGGCGCACGGTGATCGTCGCGATGCCGAGGCGCTCGGCGATTTCGGCATAGGTCAGCTCGTGCAGCTGGTTCAGCAGGAACACCTGGCGGGCGCGGCGGGAGAGGCGGCTCAGCGCGCGGTCGATCAGCGCCAGCGCTTCCAGCACCAGCGCCCGCTCCTCTTCGGACGGCGCGACCGCGTCGGGTTGTGCCGCCAGCGCGTCGAGCCAGGCGCGCTCCAGGTTGCGGCGGCGCCACGAGTTGAACATCAGCCGGCGGGCGATGGTGGCGAGGTAGGCGCGCGGCTCGTGGATGCCGGACGGAGGCTTGCCGGCCAGCAGCTGCACGAAGGTGTCCTGCGCCAGATCGGCCGCCTGCTGGCCGCAGCCGAGCCGTTGCCGCAGCCACTCCGTCAGCCAGCCGTGGTGGTCGACGTACAGGGCGAGCGTGGCCTGATGGGGATGGGTGTCGGTCGCGTGCATGAACGATGTTTTCCACTCAGGCATCCGGACTGCCCAGTGATGAGAATCGTTCGCATTCTAGGGGCGCTGCGCTGCGGCGACAAGCTTTGCCCCGCGCAGCGACCACACGCTGTCCGCTGGTCCGTGCTGCACCCGTCGCGCCGTGGCGCGCGCCATCCCTGCGAGGCACAGCGCGCCCGCGAAGGCTGTCACATCCACGCCCAGCGCCGCCGCGCTGGTGTGCGCCCACAGGCCGAGCGACGGCATCAGCCAGGCCAGCAGTGTGGTCAGCGGAATGGCCAGCGTGAACGCCGCCGCCAGCCACGGCAGCTCGATGGCTGCCCGCGCCGTGCCGCGCAGGAAGGCCCAGGCCACGGCGCCGAGGAACATGGCGTAATAGATACGGTGGTGCCACGCATTCAGATCGGCCACATGCCCGTGCAGCCACTTGCCCGCCACGATGGTGGCCGACAGCCCGGCCACGCAGCCGAGGCACACGCCCACCGTGCCGGCGGCCAGCCAGTGCGTATCGCGGCGCTGCGCGGGCAGATCGTCGTTGCCCTTGCGCTGCTTCTTGCGCCGCGTCTCCACCCACAGCAGGTTGCCCGAATAGAACAGCCATGCCCCGGCCAGCCCGAGCAGGAAATAACTCCAGCGCACCACCGCCCCGCCGTACTGGCCGAAGTGCAGCCCGGCCAGCGTCATCGTGGTGCGCCACCACGGGTCTTGCCGCGACGGACGCAGGCCGTCGTTGACCACCTCGCCTGTCACGGCGCTGAGCACCACGGCGGCATACCGGGACTCCATGACGTAGCCCGGCTCGCTGCCGGTGAAGCGCACGACGGCGGCCCTGTCGCCGGGGCGCTGGTAGTTCATGGCCTCCGGCCTGAAATCCGGCACCTGCGTTTGCAGCCGCTCCAGCAGTTGCGCGGGCGCCAGCATGGGCGCGGCCTCGCCCGTTGGCTGCGGCTGCCGGAACTGCGCCTGGAACCGCTGCAGGGTGGCGCGCTGTTGTTCGCTGCCGTAGATGAGCGCGCCCTGCGCGCCGAACAGCAGCGCGCCGAAGCTGAAGGCCACGGCGGTCGTGGCCATGATGAGGTGGAACGGCAGGCCGGTGATGCCCACCACGTTGTGCGCGTCCAGCCACATGCGCTTGAGGTTGCGGCCCACGCGCAGCGCGAAGAAATCCTTGATCAGCGAGGGCAGCAGCACGATCACGCCGGAGATCAGCGCCACGCCATACAGCAGCGAGACCGCGCCCATGAAGCTCGACCCCCAGCGCCCCGGGATGCCGACGCGCATGTGGATCTCGTTGATGAACTCCCCCAGTTTCGACGGCTCCTCCTGCCGCGCCACCAGTGCGCCATCGGGCTCCAGCGCGGCCCACCAGTGCACATGCTCGTGCTCATGGTTCGGATCGCTCTCGTCGTGCGGAAGCTCCACCTCCCAGGTGACGCGCGCGGCGCGGTCCTCGCGCGGCGACAGGTGCACGGTGAAGCCGTGTTCGCGCACCTCGGGGTGCGCCGCCAGCAGCTTGCCGACCAGCGCGGGCACCTCGTCCAGCGGGGTCCGCGCGATGCCGGGCGCGGGCGGCGATGCCCAGCGCGCGATCGGCTCCATGAACATGGTCAGCGCCCCGGCGTAGAAGGCGATGAACAGTGCGAAGCCGCAGCTGATGCCGGTCCAGGTGTGGACGGTCTTGTAGAGCCTGACGATGGGCGCGGGGATCATGCCGTCCTCATGCGAAGAGCCAGAAGCGGCAGACGGCCAGCGCCGCGAAGGCGGCCAGGTTGGCGGTGCCCAGCCACAGCCACGCGGCCCGGCCGCTGCGAAACAGAAAGCACAGGCCGAACACCGCGATCCAGACGAACGGCATCAGAAAGCGCAGTGTCGTGTGCCGCCCATCCGGCGCGTCGATGCCGCCCGGCCCCAGGTACGCCAGCAGGCCGGCCAGCGCCACTGCCAGCCCGAAGCCCAGCAGCACGCCGGCGCAGCTCTTGGCCCACCAGTCGGGGCGAATATCGCGCGCCATGTCACTGCCCTTGCCGGGCAATGCGGAGCGCGGCGGCGATGTAGGGAAAGGCGAACAGGCAGACCATCGCCACGTGCAGCGCCACGAACATGCCGGCCACGGGTCGCAGCGCCGCGGCCCACAGCCAGACACCGGCGACCAGCAGGACGAGGCCCGCCGCCAGCAGCGGCCGCTCCGGCAACGGCCGTGCCAGCCAGCGCTGGTTGGGGCTGACGAGATAGAGGCAGGCGCAGCCGGCAACGGTCAGCGCCAGTGCACTCAGCGCGGCCACCTTCAGAAATCCACCGTCACCGATGCCGACACCGTGCGCGGCGCGCCGATCGTGGCGATCGCGGCGCCTTCGCGGAAGATGCCCGAGTAGTAATCGCGATCGGTCACGTTGGCCACGTTCAGCCGTAGCACGGCGTCCCGGCCGGACAGTCTGGTGGCGTAGCGCGCGCCCAGATCGAGCACGCCCCAGCCGGGGATTTCGTGCGAGTGGTTGTTGGTCAGCCACTGCCTGGAGCTGGCCTGCACACGGCTGGTCAGCGTCAGGCCGGTGGCGCCGGGCACGTCCCATTCCGCGCCGAGGTTGGCCTGCCATCGGGGCGAGCCGACGGCGGCGTCGCCGTCGAACTGGCCGCCCTGCGTCTTGTTCTGAATGCTCTGCGCGTAGACCACGCCGCCCAGCACGCGCACGCCGCCCGCGATCTCGCCGAAGGTGTTCCACTCCAGCCCGCGCACGCGCTTTTCGCCGTCGTCGGTGGCGTCCATCCCGCCCGCGACGGCGAAGGAGATCAGTTCCGGCTTGGTGATCTGGTACAGCGCCAGCGTGTTGGTGAAGGTGCCCGCGTTCCACTTCACGCCCGCTTCCGTCTGCTCGGTCTCGTACGGCGCGAAGGTGTGGTTGCGCACGTAGCCGCTGGTCGTCAGGATGCTGCCGCCCTGGCTCAGCCCCTGCACGTAGCTGGCGTACAGCGCCACATCCGGTCCCCACGGTTTGAAGACCACGCCGGCGGCGGGCGTGACCACGCTCTTGTCGTAGGCCACCTCTCCGCCGGTGGTGGTGCCGGCCGCCGTCGGTTCAACCTCGAAGCTCTGGTGGCGCAGGCCGAGCGTCAGCAGCAGGCGGTCGTCGAGCATGGACAGCGTGTCGACCAGCGCCAGGCTGTCGAAGGTCTTGTCCGACCACTTGAGGGCCGAGCGGGGCAGCGTCGGCATGGCCACGGATGACGGGTCGTACATGTTGGTGACGCCGCCGTTGGAGTTGGCGGCGTAGCCGTAATCCATCTCCAGCCGCGAGGCCTGCAATGTCAGCTCGTGCTGCACGACGGCCGTATCGAAGTTCAGGCGCAGGCCCGCTTCGGTGTTCACGTTGTCCTCGTACATGCGCTGGCCGGACAGGGACACCGAGCCGGCGCCGCTCGCCGACGTCGGCGTCACCCAGGTGCCGGTGAAGAAGCCGGCGACCTCGCCGTTGCGCACGGCGACATTGGCGAAGGCCGTCACCGCGTCGTTGAAGGCGTATTCGACGCGCGCGATGGCGGCCTTGTTCTCCGCCTCGCCATAGGCGGCGGGGAACTGGTTCGAGCTGCCGTCGGGTGCTTTCAGCACGCTCGGCACGCTGCGGAAGAAGATGCCCGCCGGCGTGCCGCCGTCGAATTTCTCCTTGCTGTAGTAGGCGTCGAGCGAGCCCCTGAAGCCATCGTTGCGATAGTCGAGCGCGAGCGACAGGAACTGGCGCTGCTTGGACTGGCCGTCCAGCTCGGTGTCGCCATCGGAGAACGCGCCGTTGATGCGCGCGCCGATGGCGTCATCGGGGCCGAAGCGGCGGGCCACGTCGACGCGGGTGCCGAACTGGCTTTCGCCGATGTAGTCCAGCGACACGCGGTTGAGCGGCGTTTCGCCGGCGCGTTTGGGCACGAGGTTGATCGTGCCGCCCAGCGCGCCCGCCGGCGCCATGCCGACGAACAGCGCGCTGGGGCCGCGCAGCAGCTCGACGCGCTCGAACATCTCGACCGGCGTATGGCCGTAGGGCGCGAGGCCATACAGGCCGTCGATCGTCATCTCGTTCTGGTTGACGGCGAAGTTGCGGATGCGGAAGTTCTCGAACGGGTGGCCGTCCGGGGTGGAAGCGCGCACCGACGCATCGTTGCGCAGCACGTCCGCCACGGTGCGCGCGGCCTGGTCCTCGATGGTCTGCGCCGTGTAGCTGGTCACGCTGAACGGCGTATCCATCGCGTCCCGGTTGCCGAGCAGGCCCACGCGCCCGCCGCGCGCGACCTGGCCGCCGGCGTAAGTCTCCGGCAGCTCGCTGCCCTGCAGGCCGGCGGCCTCCACCTTCACCGCCTTCAGCGTCGCCGGCACCCGCCTCACGCCCAGCGTGCCGCCTTCCCGTTCGGTCAGCTCCAGTCCGCTGCCGGACAGCGCCCGCGCGAACGCCTGTTCCACCGTCAGCTCGCCTTTCACCGGCGCCGCCTGAAGGCCTTTCACCAGCTCGGGATCGACGACGATGACGCGGCCGGACTGACGGGCGATGGCGGTCAGGGTGGCGTCCAGCGCGCCGGCGGGCAGATCGAAACGCTGCACGGCGGAGGTTGTCTGCGCCTGCGCGACGGTCGTTGCGGCGGGCAGGCCGACGGCGAGCGAGATGGCGATGGCGATCGGACGGAGCGATGGCAAAAGACGTGCGGATCGTTGCCGGTTCGGCGAATTCGGACGCATGAAAAATCTCCACGGGTTGGGCATGGCCAGGCGGGCCTTCACCGGTCATGTGCAACGAGCGGAAGAAAGTGACAGGGGCGGGAGAAAATTTTTTTCCGAAGGCCCGGAAATTCAGCGCAGGTCGATGCTGACCCAGTAGCGGGTATGGCGCTGCACCGCGATCGGCAGCGCCTCGGCCAGCGCCGCCAGCGTGCGCTCGCTGTCGTCGAGCGGGAAGGAGCCGGTCACGCGCAGTCGTCCCGCCGCCGGCGAGATGCGCAGCAGGCCGGGGCGATAGGCGCGCAGCGTGGCGACGATCTCTTGCAGCGGCCGGTCGTGGACTTCGATGAAACCATCCTGCCAAGCGCTGGCGTTGGTGGGTGGCGTGGTGTCCGCATGGACGCCGGCGCGGTCGAAGCGGGCGCTGTGACCCTCGGTCAGCGTGGCGGCCTTCCCCTGTCCGGGTTCGACGCGCACGGCGGAGTGCAGCACCGAGACTTGCGTGTAACCGTCGCCCTGCCGGACGAGGAAGCGGGTGCCCAGTGCGCGCACGCTGCCCTCGGCGCTGTGGACGACGAACGGGCGGCTGGCGTCGGGGGCCACGTCGACGATCAGCTCACCGCCGCGCAGTCGCAGCTGTCGCCGTGTCGGGCTGAAATCCAGATCCACCGCGCTGCGGGCGTTGAGCCAGAGCCGGCTGCCGTCGGCCAGCGTCAGTTCGCGGCGTTCCGCCGTGCCGGTGGCGATGTCGGCCAGCAGCTGCGGCACCGGGCGATGGCGGTGCAGCGCGAAGCCGCCGCCGACGGCCAGCAGCCCCAGCCCCAGCGTGTCGCGCAGCAGGCGGCGACGGCGGACCGGCTCCAGCAGCGCGCGGCGGGCGCCGCTGCGAACCTCGGTGGCGGCGGGCAGCGCCGTGAACAGTCCGAGCGAATGTTCCAGCCGGCTGGCCGCCGCTTCGTGGCGCGGGTCCGCCCTGCGCCAGTCGTCGTAGGCGGCGCGGTCGATCGCGGAGACATTGCCGTCGGCCAGCCGCACCGCCCAGGCGATGGCTTCGCGGGCGATCGGATCGGTGGCGGCGTTGGCGCTCACGCCGGCTCGTCCGGTCGGGCGGCGGCGTAGCAGCGGGTCAGCGCCTGCGTCATGTACTGGCGCACGCGGCTGACCGAGACGCCCAGTTCGGCGGCGATCTGCGCATAGGTGAGGCCGTCGAGCTGGCTCAGCAGGAAGGCGCGGCGCGCCTTGGCGGAGAGGCCGTCGAGCAGGTTGTCGATGGCGACCAGCGTCTCCAGCACGATGGCCCGAGCCTCCTCGGACGGCGCCTCGGCCTCGGGCAGCGCCGCCAGTTCGGCCAGCCACGCCCGCTCCAGATCGCGCCGGCGCCAGCTCTCGAACACCAGCCGGCGGGCGATGGTCAGCAGGTAGGCGCGCGGTTCGTCCGGGTTGCAGGGGCGCGCCAGCAATTTCAGAAAGGTGTCGTGGGCGAGGTCGGCGGCCTGGTGGCGACAGCCGAGCTTGCGGCGCAGCCACTC
>CAZEVP010000091.1:0-10676 GCA_964515735.1 uncultured Verrucomicrobiaceae bacterium
TCGAAGGGGTGATGGGGCTCTACGACGGCACGCCGAGCAGCGCCGATCTGGCGCGATTGTTCGGGCTGCCGATCCTGCCGGTGATCGATGCATCGGCGATGGCGCAGACCTTCGGTGCCATCGTGCACGGACTCGCCACCTGGCAGCCGGGGCTCAGGCTTGCCGGCGCCGTTGCCAACCGCGTCGCTTCCGCGCGTCATGCCGAACTGCTGCGCGAGGGAGTGCCGCTGGAAATTCCGCTGTCGACACTGGCGTCGCAGCCGCACGCAGCGCTGCCGGAGCGCCACCTCGGACTGCAGCTGGCCACCGAGATCCACGACCTCGACGCGCGCCTCGACCGCCTTGCCGCCGCCATCGCCGACACGCCGCTGGCGCAGTTGCCGCCGCCGGTGGCGTTCGCCGAGGTCGAGGCGGCGCCGGTCGAGCCGCTGCTGCAGGGGCTGACCGTCGCCGTCGCCTGCGACCACGCTTTCTGCTTTCTGTATCAGGCCAATCTCGAATGGCTGCAGAAGATGGGCGCGCGCGTCGCCATCTTCTCGCCGCTGGAGGATGACCATCTGCCCGACGCCGACGCGATCTACCTGCCGGGCGGTTATCCCGAGCTGTATGCCGATCAGCTCGCCGACAACGAGGCGATGCGCGAGGCGATTCTCGATCACGTCGACGACGACCTGCCGCTGCTGGCCGAGTGCGGCGGCATGTTGTATCTGGCCGACACGCTGCGCGATCTCGACGGCCGCGAATTCGACATGCTCGGCGTGCTGCCGGCGCGGGCGGCGATGGGCGAGCGGCTCGCCGCGATCGGTTCGCAGCAGTTGCTGTTGCCCGGCGACAGTGCCGGCGGCGAACAGACCGTGCGCGGCCACACCTTCCACTATTCGTCGCTGCAATGCGAGCTGGCGCCGGCGTTTCGCGCGCACACGCAGGATGGCCGCGACGGTGAAGCGGTCTATATCGATGGCGCCGTCGTCGCCTCCTACCTGCACTGGTATTTCCCGTCCAATCCCGCACAGATCGCGCGCTGGCTGACGCCGCGCTGATCCGCCGTTCATCGCCATGCTTCCGACACTGATCGCCATCGTCGTCGCGCTGTTGCTCGATCACAGCTTCGGCGAGCCGCGCCGCTGGCATCCGCTGGTCGGCTTCGGCCGCATCGCCGCGCGCGTCGAGGCGGCGCTGAACCGGGGCGATGGCAGACGGGTGAGCGGCGTCATCGCGCTGGCTGTGATGACGCTGCCGCTGCTGCTGATCGCGACGTTGCTGCAGGTCTGGCTGTGGTCGCTGTCGCCGTGGATCTTCGCCGCCGTCGCCGCGCCGCTGCTGTGCCTCGCCATCGCGCGGCAGAGCCTCGGCGAACATGCGCGCGACGTGCTGGTGGCGCTTCAAGCGAACGATCTGCCGCTGGCGCGCGAGCGGCTGGCGCGCATCGTCACGCGCGATACCTCGCAGCTCGATGAGCGTGGCATCAGCGCGGCGACGGTGGAGTCGGTGCTGGAGAACGGCAGCGATGCCGTCACCGCGTCGCTGTTCTGGTTCGCGCTGTTCGGGCTGCCCGGCGTGGTGCTGCACCGCGCCGCCAATACGCTCGATGCGATGTGGGGCTATCGCACCGAGCGCTTCCGCGAATTCGGCTGGGCGGCGGCGCGTTTCGACGACCTGCTCAATTTCATTCCGGCGCGGCTGACGGCGCTCAGCTACGCATTGGTCGGCAGCACGGCGACGGCGCTGCGCTGCTGGGCGGCGCAGGCGCGGCACTGGGACAGCCCGAATGCCGGCCCGGTGATGGCGGCCGGCGCCGGCGCGCTGCGACTGCAGCTCGGTGGCGGTACGTGGTATCACGGCGAATGGGAGGAGCGGCCGCCGCTCGGCGCCGGCGAGCCGTCGCGCGCCATCGATATCGGGCGCGCGCTGAAGCTGCTCGACCGCGCGCTGCTGCTGTGGCTGCTGGTGTTGCTGGCGGTGACCGCATGGCCGCGTTGACCGGCGCGCTGCCGCAGCCGCCGCTGCACGGTGGCGATCTGGCGCGGGCCGCGCAGCGTTTCGACATCCCGCTGCCCCAGTGGCTCGATCTGTCGGCGGCACTGAATCCCGAGCCGTTTCCGGTGCCGGCGCTGTCGCCGTTGGTGTTCCAGTCATTGCCCGACGATGGCGCGCTGCTGCAGCTCGCCCGCGACTGCTATCTCGGCGATGCAATCACCGCCGCGCCGGATGACGCGGCGTCGCAGGTGGTGGCAGCGGCCGGCACGCAGGCGGTGATTCAGGCGCTGCCGCTGCTGCGCCCGGCATGTCGTGTCGCGGTGCCGTCGATCGGCTATCGCGAGCACGCCTATCGCTGGCAGCTGGTCGGCCACGAGGTGGTCGAATACGACCCGCGCCACGCCGATGCGCTGACGGCGCTGGCCGCGCACGTCGACGCGCTGGTGGTGATCAACCCGAACAACCCGCTGGCGCTGGAGCTGGCGCCGGCGCAGCTGCGCGCCGCACTGGCGCTGCTGCAGCCGCGCGGTGGCTGGCTCATTGTCGACGAGGCGTTCGCCGATGTCGCGCCGGCGCTGTCGATGGTGCCGTGGATCGGTGCGCCGGGGCTGATCGTGCTGCGCTCGCTCGGCAAGTTCTTCGGGCTGGCCGGCCTGCGCTGCGGTTTCGCACTGTGCTGGCCACCGCTGGCGCAGTCGCTGCGCATCGCGCTCGGGCCGTGGGCGGTCAGCGGTCCGACGCAGGCGGTGGCGCAGGTCGCGCTGGCCGACCGCGACTGGCAGCGGCGCGCGCGGCCGAAGCTGCTCGCCGCCAGCCGCGCCTGCGGCGACATGCTGGAGCGCGCGCTGCGCCGTTTCGACGGCGAGTTGTTGCGCGGGGCGCTGTTCAACAGCGTGGTACTGCGCAATGAAGTCGCCATCGAATTGCAGGAGCGGCTGGCGCGCGAGGCGGTCTGGACGCGACTGGTCGAGCTCGACCGCGGCGAGGCGCTGCTGCGCTTCGGGCTGGTGGCGCCGACCGACGAGGCGCGCTGGTCGCGCTTCCAGCGCGCGCTGGCGGCGCTGGCTGGCGGCGGCTGAACCGTCGCGAAATTGCGCCATTGCGGCCGCTGCCGTATGCTGCCGCACCTCGATCAGGTGCCCGACGCGCATTCGCCGCGCGGGCTGAAACGGGAAGTCCGGTGAAGGCGTGAAACCCGCCCATTCCGGCGCAGTCCCCGCTGCTGTGAGCCCGACGGCTCCGCCAGATGCCACTGGAGCATTGCTCCGGGAAGGCGGCGGAACCGGATGACGGCGAGCCAGAAGACCGGCCCGATCGTATTGCTGCTTCGTGCCCCGGGGTGTGGGTGGATGCTGATGGGCACCGCTCCGTCTCCGCCGCGCCCACTCAGATTCCGTTCCCAGTTTCCATCTCTTCCCGCTCTCCGGGTGCACGGCGTTTCGTTTCGCCGGGCCGCAGCGACGTGGCCTGCCTGCATATTCCGGAGCCCCCGATGGAAGAGGACAAGAAACAGCGCCACGCCGAACGCATGCAGCGCAAGAAGGTGGTGGTCGACGCCGCCATCGAACGCGCGCAGCAGGAGCGCGGCATCGTGCTGCTGATCACCGGCAACGGCAAGGGCAAGACCACGTCGGCGTTCGGCACGCTCTACCGCGCGCTCGGCCACGGTCACCGCGTCGGCGTCGTGCAGTTCATCAAGGGCACGCAGTCGTCCGGCGAGGTGCTGTTCCTGCAGCAGCACGCGCAGGCCGACTACTTCGCGATGGCCACCGGCTTCACCTGGAACACGCAGAACTGGGATGCCGACAAGGCCGCCGCCGACGAAGCTTGGGCGCACGCCGCGCGCATGCTGCGCGACGAGCGGCTGAATCTGGTCGTGCTCGACGAGCTGACCTACATGCTGAAGTACAACTACCTCGATAGCGACGCCGTGGTGGCGGCGATCCGCGCGCGGCCGCCGATGCAGAGCGTCATCGTCACCGGCCGCGCGGCGAAGCCGGTGCTGGTCGAGCTGGCCGACACCGTCAGCGAGATCCGCGACGAGAAGCACGCGTTCGCCGCCGGCGTGAAGGCGCAGAAGGGTATCGACTTCTGATGAACGGCGCGCGCGGCATTGCATTTCTGTTAGCCCTGCTGCTGCCGCTGTCGGCAGTGGCCGGGCGGCAGTTTTCGGCAGCATCGCCGCGCGAATTGCCAACGATCGTCTCGACCAATCTCTGTGCCGACATCATGGCGCTGAGCCTGGCCGCGCCCGAGCAGCTGCTGTCGGTGTCGCACAAGAGCCGTGACCCGCGCCTGTCGACGATGGTGGAGCGGGCGCGGCGGTTCCCGGCCAATGGCGGCAGCGCCGAGGAGGTGATCGCGCTGCGGCCAGACATCGTGCTGGCGTCGCGGCGCTGGCAGTCGCGCTATCCGCGCGAGCTGTTCGAGCGCCACGGCATCCGCGTCGTCGTCGTGCCGTTCCCGACCGACTGGCAACAGATTTTCGACAGCACCGAAACGTTGGCGGCGCTGCTCGGCCGCGAGCAGGCCGGCGCGGCGCTGGTCGACGACCTGCGCGTGCGGCTGGCGCGACTGGCTGCCGTCGAGCGGCCGCTGTCGGCGCTCTACCTGCGCCCGAACGGCGGCTCCGCCGGTAGCGATACCTATGTCGACAACGTGTTCGCGGCGGTCGGTGTGCGCAACCACGCCGCGCTGGAGGGCATGCGCGGCTGGGGCAGCTATTCGATGGAACAGCTGGTGGCATCGCCGCCCGACCTGTTCGTCGAGGGCGAACTGCTGCGCGACACCGCCTACGCTCGCTCGGTGTTCTCACGCCATCCCCGCGTCCGGCAACTGCTGGATGCGCGGCCGGTGGTGCGGATGCGCGGCAACTACTGGGGCTGCAGCAACTGGCAGCTGATCGAGGCGGCCGAGGACATCGCCCGGCAGATCGACGAGCGGCGATCGGCGCTGGCGGGCCCGATGGCGGCATCGATGGTGATGGGAGCGACGCCATGAGCGCGCGGCTGAATGCGCTGCTGCTGCTGGCGTTGCTGGCGCTGCTGCTGTCGGCGCTGACGGTGGGGCCGGTGCCGCTGCGTGCCGGCGAGGTCGGCCATGCGCTGCTGTCGGGCTTCGCCGGCGGCGCCGATCTCGGCGACGCGCTGACGCGGCAGCAGGTGATCGTCAACGAGATACGGCTGCCGCGCGTGCTGCTGGCGGTGCTGGTCGGCATGTCGCTCGGCTGCGCCGGCGCCGCGCTGCAGGGGCTGCTGCGCAATCCGCTGGCCGAGCCGGGGCTGCTCGGTGTCAGCGCCAGTGCCAGCCTCGGTGCCGTGCTCTGCATCTATTACGGACTGGCGGCGCTGTCGGCGTGGCTGCTACCGCTGTCGGCGATGGGCTGCGCGGCGCTGGTGACGCTGCTGCTGTGCCTGATCGCGCGGCGTGGCGCCGGAAACCTGACGCTGATCCTCAGCGGCGTCGCGCTGTCGGCGCTGGCGGCGGCGCTGACCTCGCTGGCGATCAACCTGGCGCCGACGCCGACCGACATGCAGGACATCGTGCTGTGGCTGCTCGGTTCCCTCAGCGACCGCAGCTTCGCCGACATCCAGCTCTGTCTGCCGTTCATCGTCGCCGGCCTGCTGCTGCTGTTCGGCTGCGGCGCACAGCTCGACGCGCTGACGCTGGGCGAAGAGGAGGCGAGCAGCCTCGGCGTCAACCTGCCGCGACTGCGCATTCAGGTGATCGCCGGCACCGCGCTGTGCGTCGGCGCCAGCGTCGCCATCGCCGGCAGCATCAGTTTCATCGGCCTCGTCGTGCCGCACATGCTGCGGCGCTGGGTCGGCTATCACCCGGCGAAACTGCTGGTCAGCAGCGCCCTCGGCGGCGCGCTGCTGCTGCTGGCGGCCGACGTCGCGCTGCAACTGGTCAGCGGCGAAACGGAGCTGATGCTCGGTGTGGTGACGGCGCTGATCGGTGCGCCGTTCTTCCTCGCGCTGGTGCTGCGGCAGAAGGTGGCCGAGGCATGAGCGCGATCGAGTTGCGACAGGTCGGTGTCGAACTCGGCGGGCGCCGCGTCGTCGACGACGTGTCGGTGACACTGGCACGCGGCGAGTTGCTCGGGCTGATCGGCCCGAACGGTGCCGGTAAGAGCAGCCTGCTGAAAGCGGTGGCGCAGCTGCTGCCGGGTGATGGCGCGGTCCGTATCGATGGCGTCGAGCTGCAGTCGTTGTCGCCGCGCCAGCGCGCGCGACGGCTCGCCTATCTGGGGCAGGGTGACCGCACCGGCTGGCCGCTGACGCTGCGCGATTTCGTCGCGCTCGGTCGGATGCCGCATCGCAGCGGCTGGCTGCCGGCGCGGCTCTCTGCCAGTGATGAACGTGCGGTCGACACGGCGATCGCGCGCGTTCACCTGCAGGCGCTGCAAACGCGGCGTCTTGATCAGCTGTCTGGCGGCGAGCGCGCCCGCGCGCGGCTGGCGCGCGCGCTGGCGGTCGAGGCGCCCTTGCTGCTGGCCGACGAACCGGTCGCCTCGCTCGACCCGTTCCACCAGCTCAACGTCATGGAACTGCTGCGGACGCAGTGCGCGCTCGGCACGACGGTGATCGTCGTGCTGCACGACCTGACACTGGCGAGCCGCTTCTGCGACCGCGTGCTGCTGCTCGATCGCGGCCGCGCGGTGGCCTGCGGCGACACCCGCAGCGTGCTGACGCCGAAACATCTGCAGCAGGTCTATCAGGTGCAGGCGATGGTAGGCGAACACCAGCAGCAGCCGTTCGTGGTGCCGTGGCGCTGTCAGCCGCTGGCGACCGAGCAGCCGGCGCAGGTATCGCCATGAACCATATGAACGCGGCCACGCTGATCGTCTGCGAAACCTGCGGCTACGACGCGCAGCAGCCGGACGCGGTGCGCCCCGGTGCGCAGCTGGCGCAGGTGCTGGAGCACGAACTCGGCGCGCGACCGCAGCCGGGGCTGACGCTACGCCGCACGCGCTGCCTGATGGCGTGCAAGCGCCACTGCGCGGTGCTGCTGCGCGCGCCGAACAAGATCGGCTACGTGATCGGCGATTTCGCGCCGGTGCCGGAATCGGCGCGCACGCTGCTCGACTACAGCCGCCACTACCAGCAGTCGGACAGCGGTCAGGTGCCGTTTCGCGACTGGCCCGACGGGATCAAGGGGCACTTCATCGCCCGCATTCCCGTACTCGACGACTGATCGATTCATCGAAGGAGCTACCGCATGAACACGCACGCCAAGATCCCGGTCACCATCGTCACCGGCTTCCTCGGCAGCGGCAAAACCACGTTGCTGCGCCACATCCTGACCAACGCCGAAGGACGTCGCATCGCCGTCATCGTCAACGAGTTCGGCGAGCTCGGCATCGACGGCGAAATCCTGCGCGGCTGCGGCATCGGCTGCGATGAAGAGGGCGCCGAGCAAGCCGGTCAGCTGTACGAGCTGGCCAACGGCTGCATGTGCTGCACGGTGCAGGAGGAGTTCTTCCCGGTCATGCAGCAGCTGATCGCGCGCCGCGGCGACCTCGACCATATCCTGATCGAAACCTCCGGCCTCGCGCTGCCGAAGCCGCTGGTACAGGCCTTCCACTGGCCGGAGATCAGGAACGCCTGCACCGTCGACGCGGTGGTGACGCTGGTCGACGTGCCGGCCGCCGATGCCGGCCAGTTCGCCGCCAATCCGCAGCTGGTCGACGAGCAGCGCCGTGCCGATCCCAATCTCGACCACGAATCGCCGCTGCACGAGCTGTTCGAGGATCAGCTGTCGGCCGCCGATCTGGTGGTGCTGAGCAAGGCCGATCTCGCCGACGACGGCGCTCTGAAGCGCGTCGAGGCGCTGGTGCGCGAAGAGCTGCCGCCGCAGGTGAAAGTGGTCGCCAGCAGCGGCGGCCGCCTCGATCTCGATCTGCTGCTCGGCCTCGGCGCCGCCTCCGAAGAGACGATCCATCTGCGCGAGAGCCACCACGATCACGACGAGGACGAGGAGCACGATCACGACCACGATGCGTTCGATTCGGTGATCGTGCGGCTGCCGGAGGTCGAGCGCGAGGCGCTGCTGGCCGAACTGCAATCGCTGGTCACGCAGCACACGATCTATCGCATCAAGGGCTTCGTCGCGCTGCCGGACAAACCGATGCGGCTGGTGGTGCACGGCGTCGGCCAGCGCTTCGACAGCTATTTCGACCGCCGCTGGCGCGACGACGAAGCGCGCGGCACCTACCTCGTGCTGATCGGCGAGGATCTCGACGCCGATGCCCTGCAACAGGCATTGCAGCGCTGCGCCGCAGCGGTCGCCGGAGCGCACTGATGCATCTGCTGGCGGCGCAGCCGGGCGGTTATGTCGACGATGGCGGCGCGACGCTGACCGTCGTCGAACAGACGCCGGCCGACATCGTCATCCTCAGCGCCGCCGACACCACGCTGGCGCTGCTGGCCGCCGCCTGCCCGCGCGACGGCGATTTCCCGTCGGTGCGCCTCGCCAACCTGATGCACCTGCGCCAGCCGGCGTCGATCGATCTCTACGTCGACAGCGTGCTGCAACACGCGCGCGTCATCGTCGTCGATCATCTCGGCGGCGAGAGCTACTGGCCCTACGGCACCGACCAACTGGTGCAGTTGTGCCAGCACCGCAACATCGCGCTGGCGATGTTCTCCGGCGACACCACCGAAGACCCGAACCTGATCGCGAAAAGCACGGTGTCCGCCGACGACTGCCATGCGTTGTGGCGCTACCTGCGCGAAGGCGGCAGCGGCAATGCCGTCGGCTTCTACCGCTATCTCGGCCGCCGCTTCTTCGGCCGCGACGCGGAGCCGCTGCCGCCGAGGCCGCTGCCGCCGATCGCCGTGTTCGAGCCGGCATCGCTGGCAACGGGAGGCTGGCCGTCGCGCTGGCGCGAAGAGCGTCCGTGCGTCGCGCTGCTGTTCTATCGGGCGCATCTGCAATCGGGCAACACGGCGGTGTTCGAGACGATCTGCGACGCGCTGCTGGCGCGCGGTCTCAACCCGCTGCCGATCGCGCTGCTGTCGCTGAAGGATGCGCTGTGCGCCGAGACGCTACGCAAGCTGTGCCGCGATCACGGCGTGTCGCTGATCCTGAACACCACCGCGTTCTCGCAGTCGGCGCTGGACGAGCCGGGCGATCACGCACTGGTCGATGACATTCCGGTGCTGCAGCTGGTGCTGTCGGGCGGCAACGAGGCGAACTGGCGCGACGATGCGCACGGCCTGCAGCCGCGCGACATGGCGATGCACGTCGCGCTGCCGGAGGTGGACGGTCGCATCATCACGCGCGCGGTCAGCTTCAAGGGACTGGCGCACCGCGACGAGCGCACCGAGTGCGACGTGGTGGCCTACCAGCCGCAGCGCGAGCGCATCGATTTCGTCGTCGAACTGGCGCGGCGCTGGTGCCGGTTGCGCGCGCTGCCCAACGCCGAAAAACGGCTGGCGCTGGTGCTGGCCAACTACCCGACGCGCGAGGGGCGCATCGGCAATGGCGTCGGCCTCGACACGCCGGCGTCGGTGATCGCGATCCTGCAACGATTGCAGCGGGACGGTTATCGCGTCGACGCGATTCCCGACGACGGCGACGCGCTGATGGCGCAGCTGCGCGCGGGCATCACCAACGACCCGGAGCAGTGGCCGCTGCGGCCGGCGTTGCAGAGCATGGCGCTGGACGATTACCTGACGCTGTTCGAGCGGCTGCCCGCGGTCAATCGCGAAGCGATCCGCGCGCGCTGGGGCGAACCCGGCGCCGATCCGATGCTGCGGCCCGATGCTGATGGTGAGGGACGGTTCATGATCGCCGGCCTGCGCCTCGGCAGCGTCTTCGTCGGCATCCAGCCGGCGCGCGGCTATCACCTCGATCCGCTCGCCAGCTACCACGATCCCGACCTGATTCCGCCGCACTACTACCTCGCGTTCTATTTCTGGCTGCGCGAGCAGTGGCGCTGCGACGCCATCGTCCATGTCGGCAAGCACGGCAATCTGGAGTGGCTGCCGGGCAAGAGCGTCGCGCTGTCCGAAAACTGCTGGCCCGATCTGGTGTTCGGGCCGCTGCCGCATCTCTATCCGTTCATCGTCAACGATCCCGGCGAGGGGACGCAGGCGAAGCGGCGCGCGCAGGCGGTGATCGTCGATCATCTGATGCCGCCGCTGACGCGCGCCGAAAGCTACGGCCCGACCCGCGATCTGGAGCGACTGGTCGACGAGTATTACGAGGCGCTGACGCTCGACCCGAAGCGCGCGGCGCTGCTGCGCCGGCAGATTCTCGACCTGGTGCTGCGCTGCGATCTGCATCGCGACCTCGGCCTGCCGGCGCCGGCCGATGCCGCCGAAGAGCAGCAGCTGCTGAACCGCACCGACACCTACCTGTGCGAGCTGAAGGAGAGCCAGATCCGCGACGGCCTGCATGTGTTCGGCCAGTCGCCGCAGGGGCGGCTGGAGCGCGACACGCTGCTGGCGCTGGCGCGTCATCCGGTCGGCGACGGTCGCGGCGAGAATGCGTCGCTGGTGCGGGCGCTGGCCGCCGATCTGCTGCCCGGCGTCGAGTTCGATCCGTTCGATGCCGACTGGTCGCAGCCGTGGAGCGGTCCGCGTCCGTTACAACTTGTGGAAGTGACCGATTCGGCGTGGCGCCACACCGGCGACACGCGCGAGCGGCTCGAACTGTTGGCGCTGCGATTGCTGGAATCCAGGGCAAAGGAG
>CAZEVP010000092.1:0-10670 GCA_964515735.1 uncultured Verrucomicrobiaceae bacterium
CTCATGGCTCTTGTAAGCCTACTCGAAAGTGTCCGTGATATCGGGGTAAAACCCGCGTGGCTAGTGGCGACGCTCGTTCTGGATTGCCTTGTTCTTCTGGTTTGGGCATTCCATACGGCAGTGGAAGATTTGACGCCGAGTCGATTGGCGGTAATTCGTGGCAGCTTGACTACTTTGTTGCCGATTCCAGCCCTGATTCTTTCATCGCTCATTCCGGCAAATATCAAAGCTATTCTCGTCTTCTGGCGTATCAAGTATCCACTCCCAGGATCGCGGGCCTTTTCGGTACATGCACTAGCAGACCATCGAATCGACTTGGCGAAGCTGAAGAAGCATGTGGGGGAGTTCCCTGTCAATGAGCGAGACCAGAATGCGAAGTGGTACGGTCTCTACAAGCAGGTGGATTCTGATCCTTCAGTCGCGGATAGCCACAAGAACTACCTGCTTTTTCGCGACATCGCGGCGATGTCGCTGATCCTCGTTCCGGTAGTTCCCGCAGTCATGTATTTCAATAGCGTAGACCAGTCACGCATTCTGATATGTGCGGCTTGGTTTCTTGGTCAGTACCTAGTCGTAACCTATGCGGCGAGGAGTACGGGAGTCCGCTTTGTGCAGAATGTCCTTGCCGTGCACGCGAGTCGGAAAGTTGGCGCTGCAAGAACCGTGAAAGGAAGTGCTTCCTAAAAGTGCTCAGTGAGCACTTCAGTAGACCTCGTCAAGTTCACTGCGGCTTATGCGGTTGTGGTTGACCAGCAAAGTGCGAACTGTCAGTTCGGAGACATCGAAATGATGCGCCACATCCTGCTGGCTTTCCATTGAGTAATCACCGCCCAACATTTCGTCGACTGCTTTGAACGGACTGAGAAGCTCAGCAGCAAAAGCACGTTGAACCTTCTGCCGGTACGTGCTTGAGCGCGTTGCAGGGCTCATTGGATCTTTGGCGCCATACACAATGTGATCACCTAGCAACCGTGCCAATTCAAATCTTCGGCCCGTTTCCCACTTCGAGCGAAGCAATACTCGACTTTGCTCGTTTGACTCTATCAGCGATAAGGAAAGGTCGAGTTGCGGCGAGGCGAGGGGGGTGTCCAATAAAGAAGCTGGGGCGCCATAAAACTCGGAAAGAGAACGATTGGAAATAGCTTCACCCAGGTCTAGTCGTAAGTGCGTTCGCAGAGATTGAGCTGCTTCCGCTCCCACTTTCCAAGCTGGCGTTGCCTGCGTATTCGCAACCGCGTCCGAATCCAAGCTAATCCGATCACCAACTTGGGTACTGATGCCTTCACTGCGCGCAAGTTCGATCAACGAACCAATATCCGGCACACCCTGCCCAGGGGCGCGGTTCGCGGCGATCTCCTCAAGAGCCGCATGTCCAGTCAGAGCGGCCTCATCCAGCAGGTGATGGAGGGAAGTTTCATCCATTTCGCCCGGATCTTCTCCGAGCAAAGCTTCGAGTTTCCGCTGCTGGCTTAAAGTGACATCTTGCCGTTCTTCCCAGACAGCCCGCCATATGTCGGCCAAATTGCTCTTGGCAACCTGGCAATCTTCCTGGCGCCGCAGAACAGCCTCAATGAAAAGGTCAACTTCGCTCTCGAATTCAGAAGCAGGGATGAAACTTACCGCATCACTGATGTAGCGATAAGGCGTGCGCTCTCGTTCCGGCGTGGGTTTGGAAACCAACGTGATGTTTTTCCCATCCGACAGAATATGAATGTTCGGCCAGATGTAGCCATTGCCAATGCTCGCCATCGCATGTGACAACTCCCATTCTGTAGCTGACTTCCGTGGCTCCCAGCGTAGGCGCCACCAGTTCCAAGCCAGCCATTCAGCAAGGTGATAGGCGGACAGGAAAGGGGCTTCTCGAACACTCTGCAAAAGACGGTCGTGCCCTGCAGTCAGGCAGGTGCCATAGGCAGTAATGTTGAGCGCGGCAAAGCCCGCCCGTTCTTCTGGCGAACCAGACTCCAACAGCGCCCAATCAGCTTTTATTGACCAGTGTTTTGGCATCGCTCTTCCCAAACTGACTTGACGTACAGGTGCATGGCATCTTCGTCTTCCAACGGATACCCGTGGTATTCGCCTGTGCCATTGGCATCTGTCTTGGCCTCGAACACTTCGCCGCGCTCAGAAACGCTCCAGATGAACTTTGGAAATCCATCTTCGCGGATCTCACTGAACAACCCCCATCGGATTCCGTCTGCCACAAGTGACTTCGCTTCGTCCAACAGCACGGCACGTTCCAAGTCGCAGAGCGATTTCGTGGGACGTGGATTCGTGCGCGGCAATCCGTAATCAGCGGGATTGCGCTTGTGGTGACCACTGCCAACGTACCGCGCAGCCTTCTCAAGGCGTTGCTTCACCTCGTCGGTCGCGCGATCAGTAGACGCTATCCGACGTTTGGGGTTGTTTCCGGGTCGGCTCAAGGCAGTTCCTCAGTTTACACTGGCTAAAGTAACAGCTTTCCGAGTAGTCAAAAGGATTTCCAGCCGCCTCAAGCATCAAATAATGGCCTGCAAGCCCTTGTCGGCGATGACGTTGAGCAGCTTGAGCGCGGGTCCCGTGGGGTGGGTTTCGCCTTGCTCCCACTTTCTCACGGTTGAAGCGGTGGTGTGCAGGTGGAGTGCGAACACAGGCTGGCTGAATTTCAGCCCTTCGCGCAGACGCTTGATGTCCGCAGCGCTGAACTCCCGCACTGGGGGCGGGCAGATCGCGTCGAACTCGCGCATCGTCACCTTGCTGATCGCTCCCGCTTCGTGGAGCACAGCCAGGTCGCCACGCAGGGATTCAATGATCTTGCTCACAATGCACCTCCAATAACACGCCGACCTGCAACGCCTTCGACAAGGCTTCCGCGGACAGTTCCAGGAACACCTTGCCCGCGAATTGCAGCGCCTTCTTCTCGTCCTGCGTGACGTTCGCCTTGTCGCTCTTGGGAAACCCATGCAGGAACACGTAGCGGTTGCCGATTCGGGCCGACAGCAGGGTGCGGTAGCCGCCACTCTTGCCGCCGCCGGGACGCGCCACCCGTTTCTTGTAGAGGTGGCCGCCCAGGTCCGCGTCGATCAGACCGCTCTCCATTTCCTTGACTGCCTTGCACAAGGCGGCGTCGGACAGCTTCTCGCTCGCCTGCCACCGCGCAAAGTCCTTCCGCTTGAGGATGCGCGTCATCTCGACCTTCGAACTATACCCGTAACGGGCACACTTTTCCAGGCCCCGGTATGGTGCCCAGGAGAAAGGGGGTTCGATTGTCGTGTCGCCGACACGACAATCGGCGCAGGCGTGGCAGGCTTGTGGCCGTAGGTCATGCGGTTGCCTGCTCTTGCTTCTGGCGGGCACCGACAACCGACTTGCGCCGGCTCGTCACCAACTCGGCAGCCTTGCGCACCGGGTCATCCTCGGTGTGAACGTAGCGCATGAACATCGCCACGGTCTTGTGCGCGGTCAGCGCCATGCCGACCTTGACCGGGATGCCGGAGTTGGCGATGTCGGTGGTTGAGCGATGACGGATGCCGTGGGTGCCTACATGCGGCACGCCGGCGCGATCGAGGATGCGCCGCCAAGCACTGTAGTAGGCGTGGGGGCTGAGCGGCTTGTCGTGGTTCATGGTCGCTGGACAGACATAGGGCGACTTGCCGTAGCGAGGCGCGTTCTCCAGCAACCGGCGCGCTTCCGCGCTCAAGGGCTTGGACATATCGCCGGTTTTGCTGTCCGGCCAGACGACCCGGCTGTTGGGCAGGTCGAGCCAGTCCCATTGCAGCAGCAGGATCTCCGACATGCGGGCTGCGAACTCGAATTGGAGGCGGATGGCCAGCAGGTAGGTCGGATGCTCCAGTTCCTCGGCTTCCGCCTTGTCCAGATAGGCGAACAGCTTGACCATCTGTTCGTCAGTGATGAGGCGGGTCGAGCCTTTCTCCGGATACTTGGATACGTGACGGCATGGATTCGAGCCATCGGGACGGTAGCCCCACAGTTCGGCCAGGTTGAACATCTTGCGCACGCAAGCCAGCACCCGATTGGCCTGAGTCGGGGATTTCTCCATGCGCTTCATCAGCGCCGTGATGTCGTGGCGCGTGACCTCGTGGGCTTTCTTGCTGCCGAAGGCCGGGACGATGTATTTGTTGATCTGGTACTGGTAACTGTCCTGCGTGCTCGGCTTGTTGCGCACCTTGGAGTGATCTTCCATGAACCGGCCGCACAGTTCCTTGACCGTTGGTGCTTTGCGGGCCTCGGCCTTGTCGTGTCCAGGGTCGCCGCCGCGCCGGACTTCGGCCAGCCAGTCCTGCGCCAGCGACCGGGCCTGCTCGACGGTCAGCTCCCCGAATTGGCCGAGCGCCGGCTTGCGCCGCACGCCAGAGTTCGTGCGGTACTGAAGCATGAATACCTTTCGCCCGGTTGGTGTAACCTTGCACAAGAAGCCCGGAACGGTCGTGTCCCGGAGTTCAACGTCGCAGGTCTGGGCCTGTGCTGCGTCAACAACGCTTTTGGTCAGCTTGATTTTCGCCATGAGGTGCTCCCGAGAGGCCCCGATTCCAGGAGCCTGTTAGGAGCCAGGCGAAAGAGAACCGGGGCGGATTGCGTCGCGCACCGGCATATGATCCAAGGCGTTGGCTCTGCGGAAAACCTGCTACAGCAAGCTGTATCCAAGCCGAGAGAGTGCCCGGTGCGGAACCGATGCTGTCGCTTAAAATCCCTCGGCCGCGAGGCCGTACCGGTTCGACCCCGGTCCCGGGCACCAATGCCTGATGTGTTTCGTCTCGCCTGAATCACGTCGTCAAGGAGAAGCGGTTTGTTCAGGGTGGTGGTATTTCTCGCGGTCTCCGCGCTCTTCATCTACATCTCCCGAACAGCCCTTCGCCGCCGCCAGAGCCATGGGTTCCATCGCTTCTTCGCCTGGGAGTTCATCCTGGCGATCTTTCTGCTGAACGTTCCGCACTGGTACGAAGATCCGTTCTCGCCGTTCCAGCTCGTTTCATGGCTGCTGCTGGCCATCTCGATCCTTTTCGTGGCGCATGGCGTGTACCTGCTGAGAACGCGCGGCCGTCCGGCCGGGAACCGGGAAGGGGAGGAGCTGTACGCCTTCGAGAAAACCACCGCGCTGGTGACGGTGGGTATCTACCGCTATATCCGCCATCCGCTCTATTCGTCGCTGCTGTTCCTGACCTGGGGCATCTTCTTCAAGAACCCCTCGTGGCCGGGGTTGTCGCTGGCGCTGGCGGCGTCGTTCTTCCTCTATCTGACGGGCAGGTACGACGAGACCGAGTGCCTGGCCTATTTCGGCGACGACTACCGCCGCTACATGCAGGGCACCAAAAGGTTCGTGCCGTTCCTGTTCTAGGTGCGAGCGGTCGTGCCGCGTTTCTTCGCGGCGTCACTTTTCCCGGTGTTACCATCGGGCGTCGCGGAAAGTCCGCCGGACGAATGACGGGAAGGAGAGCACAGTGACGATCGAAGAGCTGCTGGCCCGGGAATCCATTCGCAAGACGATGGCCGCCTACACGATGGCGGGCGACCGTCTGCGTGTCGACGAGTTCGCCGCGGTGTTCACCGACGACGCCATTCTCGAATCGGACGGCGTGCCGGAGGCCGATGCCTTTCGCTACGTCGGCAAGGCGGCGGTGCGCGAATGGCTGAGCCGCTGGAGCCGTTCGCCGGAGGCTGAACGGCGCACGCATCAGGCGACCTTCGTGCGCCACCACCTGAGCACGTCGCAGATCGAGATCACCGGCGCCGACACGGCGAGGGCACGTACCTACTGGGTGGCCCACACCGATATCGGCCCCGACCATGCCGGCTATTACCTCGACAGCTATCGCAAGGTCGGCGACGAGTGGCTGATCGCGCACCGCCGCGTGCGGATGGACTGGCGCTCGCCGCAGAGTCTGTTCACCACCGCCGTGGTGCGCTCGAAATAGCGGTGGAATCCGGCATGGGTTTTTCGCTTCCCGGTACACCTTCCGATCGGCTGCCGGCTGTACTCGCCACCGGCGCAACCGATGTCGCGTGCATCTTCGTATCGATGGCGGAGCGCGAACCGAACGGGCGCGATGCCGATTACCTCGAATGGCATTCGCTCGATCACCGCCCGGAACAGTATCGCGTCGCCGGCATCCGCCACTCGCTGCGGCTGGTGTCGACGCCGGCCTGTCGCGCCGCGCGTGCCTGCAGCAGCGAGCAGTACGATGCCGTCGATCACGTGATGACCTACTTCTTCAGCGCCGACGCGGCGTTCGACCAGTTCAATGCGCTCAGTGCCGCGCTGGGCGGCGAGCGCAGGCCGTTCCGCTTGCCGACGGTCGAGGCCGGCTATCTGCGGCTGGCCGGAAAGATCGCCGCGCCGGCGGCGATCGCGGGCGCTGACGTGATGCCGTGGCGGCCGGCGCGGGGTGTCTATCTGCTGGTGGAGCAGGGCGCGAAGTCGCCGGCTGAACTGGTCGATCTGCCCGGGGTCGCCGGTATCTGGTGGCATGCCGGCGGCGTACCGCCGGTTGCCGGGTTTCGCGACAACACAGGGTTGCAGATCAGCTACTGCTTTCTCGACGACGATCCGCTGCAGGTGGCGGCGCGCATCGCCGAACGGTTGCAACGGCGCTGGTCTGACGGTGACGTCGTGCCGCTGCTGGCGGCACCGTTTCATCAGCTGGTGCCGTTCGAGTGGGATCGCTACCTGCCCTGAGCGCCGGCGCCGTTTCTATTTCTTCTTCTGCAACAGTTCCGGATGGCGCGCCTCGATCATGCGGCGGAAGCCGTCGCGCCAGTGGACTTTCGTGCGCCCGAGTACTTCGTGCATGTAGGTGGGGTCGGGCCACAGCGGCGTGTGCGCCTCCGGCGTGTATTCGAAGACCGGTTTCACGCCGACCAGTTCGCCCATGTAGTTGCAGTAATCCTCGGCGCTGACCGTCTCGCTGCCGCTCCAGTTGACGGTGATCGGCGGCACGCTCGCCACCTCCATCGCGCGGATGCCGAGTTCGACGTAGTCGTCCTCGTAGATCGGGTTGTAGTTGTTGGGCTTGTCCGGGTGCAGCCGGATCGGTTTGCCCTGCAGCATCGCCTCGAGCCGGTCGCAGGGCGTGCCGCCCTCGGGGCCGTAGGTCGAGCAGATGCGGATGATCGTCAGCGCAATGCCGAAGTGGTTGGCGATCCAGCTGCAGACCGACTCGCCGGCGATCTTCGAGAAGCTGTAGTTGGCGCGCAGCGGCGCGCCGGGCGCATCGGCCTCGGTCAGCGGTTTGCCCTGGTAGCGGTAGACCGAGCCGGTCGAGCAGTAGACGAAACCTTTCGCCTTGCGGCAGTGAAACAGCAGGTCGCCGGAGCGCTGCGCGTTGGTCCGCTCGCACTGGCGCCAGTCGCCGGCGCCGGTATCGACGGCGGCGTGGAAGACGTAGGTGAAATCGTCGGGCACCGCCGACAGATCGCCGCTGGCGATGTCGAGCCGCAGCGGATGAACGCCGGCGGCGATCAGTTTGTCGCGATCGCCGGGCTTGCTGAAGCGTGCTGCGCCCCACACCTCGTTGCGTCTGGCCAGTTCGCGCGCGATCGGAAAGGCGATCTTGCCGGTGGCGCCGGTAATCAGAATCTTTTCGTCGCTGAGCATTCGTTATCTCCGTTATTGCCGTCGGCGAGTCGGACCAATATAGCGTCGCGCAGAACCCCGCTTCAAAGCTGCCGCAGCAGCGCGTGCGCCGCGTTCGTGGCCCGGCGCACGCGTTCGACCAGCGTTTCGCGATCCTTGACGTCGACCAGATTCGGAATTTCGAGTCCGACCGGTATGTCGCGCGGAATGGCGGCGAGCAGTTCGGCCAGCGGCAGGTCGCCTTCGCCCGGAATCAGTCGCGCGCTCATCGCCTCCTGCATGTAGTCGGGCAGCGATGGCGCGAGCGGCACGTCGCACAGCTGGAAATAGCCGATGTGCGCGGGTTCCAGCGCCGCCAGATCGGCGGGGCGGCCGCCCGAGCGGCAGAAGTGCATGGCGTCGACCAGCAGGCGGAAGTTGGGGCTGTCGATCTGCCTGACGAAGGTCATCGCCGCCGCCAGATCGCCGACCGCTTGCATCGGCGCGAACTCGATCGTCGCCAGCAGGCCGCGTTGTTCGGCCATCTCGTTCAGGCGCGCGAACTGGTCGACGCCGCGCGCCAGATCGGGCTCCATGCAGACGCCGCCGACACCGCGCGCGCCGAGTTCGGCGAACAGGTCGAGGTCGGCGGCGCGGTCGGCGATGTCGACACTGGCGCGCACGCCGAAGCCTTCGCCGAGCGAGATCGAGACGTCGGTATCGCGCAAGGCCGCCCTGAATTCGCGCAGTAGCGCCGGATCGTCGCGCAGCGACCAGTCGGGAAAGCCGAACGGGTTCATCGGCAGCCGGGTCAGGCCGGTCGAGATATGGCCGCAGCCGCACTCGTGCGCCAGCCGGACCTGTTCCACCGGCGACATGCCGTAGACGCTGAGGAGTTCGATACCGAGTCGATTCATCGTTCGTCTCCAGACGGAGTGGGGTGTATGGCGGGGTGACCGCCGAGTATGACGGCGACACCGGCGGTGCAGAGGTGCGGGCTGAGTCGAATTCGGGACACCGTTCGTTCATCGCGCCTTTCCATCGCGTCTTTCCATCGTGCATGTCGCTCGCACCTGTCCAAATCGAACTGCAGCCGCTTGATCGAACTGCAGGCGTGTGGCATCGATCGGGGGTGTGGACAGCCCCCGGAACGGCCGGCAAACTGACAGCGCTGTCAACATTATCGGGACCGTCAAGATTGTCGGAGCCGTCAATGTCGTCAGAACCGGCGCGATCCAGACCGATAACAGCGCGCCGAATCCACAGACAGGCGGTGGTGCCGATAGCGCGCCATCGGCCAGATTCCGGACATCCCACTCATGCGCTCGAAATCCGCTCTGCCGCTGCTCGCCACGGTCTTTTTCATGTGGGGGTTCATCACCGCGCTGAACGACATTCTGGTGCCGCACCTGAAGGCGGTGTTCGAGCTGAGTTACACGCGCACGATGCTGATCCAGTTCGTCTTCTTCGGCGCCTATTTCCTGATGTCGCTGCCGGCGGCGCGGTTGCTGGAGTGGCTCGGTTATCAGCGCGCCATCGTCGCCGGGCTGCTGATCACGGCGTTCGGCGCCGTCGTGTTCGTGCCGGCCGCCACCTTCGTTTCGTTCGAGCTGTTCCTCGGCGCGCTGTTCGTGCTCGCCACCGGCATCACCGTGCTGCAGGTGTCGGCCAACCCCTACGTGACGCTGCTGGGGCCGGCCAATACCGCGTCGAGCCGGCTCAATCTGGTGCAGGCTCTGAATGCGTTCGGCACCACGGTGGCGCCGCTGTTCGGCGGCCTGCTGATCCTGTCGCAGAGCGCCAGCGGCACGGCGGTCGGTGAGCTGGCCGTGCTGCCGCTGGCGCAGCGGATGGAGGATGCGCTGGCGGTGCGCCTGCCGTATGTCGGCATCGCGCTGACGCTGCTGTTGCTGGCGGTGGTGATCTTCTGCTGGCGGCTGCCGCATCTGGTGGTGCCGCGGCAGGAGCGGGGTGAGGGTTCGGTGTGGCGCCACCGCAACCTGACGCTGGGGCTGGCCGCGATCTTCTTCTATGTCGGCGCCGAGGTGGCGATCGGTTCGTTCCTGATCAGCTACATCACTTCGCCGCACGTGGTGGCGATGTCGCACTCGGAGGCGGCGTTCTACGTCAGCCTGTTCTGGGGCGGGGCGATGGTCGGGCGGCTGGCCGGTGCCGGCATCATGCGGCGTGTGTCGCCGGCGCTGGTGCTCGGCTGCGTCGCGGTGGGCGCGGTGCTGCTGCTGTCGCTGTCGATCGGCACGACCGGCTGGCTGGCGCTGTTCGCCATCGTCGCCGTCGGCCTGATGAACTCGGTGATGTTCCCGACCATCTTCTCGCTCGGCATCGAGGGGCTCGGCGCGCAGACCGCGCGCGGTTCGGCGCTGCTGGTCATGGCCATCGTCGGCGGCGCGGTGCTGCCGCTGCTGCAGGGCATCTGTGCCGATCGCTTCGGTCTGCGGCTGTCGTTCCTGCTGCCGATCGGCTGCTATCTCTACATCCTGCTGTTCGCCGTGCTGTGCCACCGCGGCCGCGCGCGCCGTCTGCGCGACGAGGCGATCGCACCGCACATCGCGTGACGGGCGCGAACGTCAGGTGACCGAGAAGCCGGCATCGACGGCGATCACCTGATTGGTGATGTAGCGCGCCGCCGGTGTCGCGAAGAAGTAGACGGCGGCGGCGATGTCGGCCGGCTCGCAGATCTTGCCGAGCGGCAGCGGGCGTCGCGCCGGGCCGTCCGCCGCCGGTCCCTGCGCGTTGATGGCGCCGGCGGTCGGCACCGCGCCGGGCAGCACGGTGTTGACGGTGATGCGGTGTTCGGCCAGTTCGAACGCGCTGATCTGGCTCAGCGCCTGCAGTGCCCCCTTCGAACCGACGTAGGCGGCCAGTCCCTTGACCACCGAGCCGCGCAGGCCGGCCGTGGCGACGTTGACGATGCGGCCGCCGTCGCCCTTCGCCACCATCGCGCGGCCGATCTCGCGGGTCAGCAGGAATGGCGCGCGGGCGTTGATCGCGTTCATCCGGTCCCACTCCTCGGCGGTGCCGTCGAGCAGCAGCTGGCGATCCTGGATGCCGGCGTTGTTGACCAGAATCCACGGCGTGCCGATGCGCGCGATCACATCGT
>CAZEVP010000093.1:0-10378 GCA_964515735.1 uncultured Verrucomicrobiaceae bacterium
CCGCGATAGGACTTGTAGGTGCGGCCCTGGTACAGCTCGGTCTCGCCCGGCGCCTCTTCGGTGCCGGCGAACATGCTGCCCATCATGACCGCGTGCGCGCCGGCGACGATCGCCTTGGCGATGTCACCCGAGTAGCGAATGCCACCATCGGCGATCAGCGGCACATCGGTGCCCTTCAGCGCGGCGGCCACGTCGGCGATGGCGGTGATCTGCGGCACGCCGACGCCGGTGACGATGCGCGTGGTGCAGATCGAACCGGGGCCGATGCCGACCTTGACGCCGTCGGCACCGGCCTCGGCCAGCGCGCGCGCGGCGTCGGCGGTGGCGATGTTGCCGCCGATGACGTCGACCTGCGGGTAGTGTTTCTTGATCCAGGCGACGCGGTTCAACACGTTGCGGCTGTGGCCGTGCGCGGTGTCGACCACCAGCACGTCGACGCCGGCTTCGACCAGCGCGGCGACGCGGTCGTCGGTGTCGGCACTGGTGCCGACCGAAGCGCCCACACGCAGCCGGCCGAAGTCGTCTTTACAGGCGTTCGGCCAAGTCTGGGTCTTGTTGATGTCCTTGACGGTGATCATCCCGGACAGGTCGAAGCTATCGTTGACGATCAGCACCTTCTCGATGCGGTGCTGGTGCAGCAGCTCCTTGACCAGGTCGAGGCTGGCGCCCTCGTTGACGGTCACCAGCTTCTCCTTCGGCGTCATGATGCTGGAGACCGGCGCGTCGAGGCGGGTCTCGAAGCGGACGTCGCGGCTGGTGACGATGCCGACCAGCTGGCCCTTGTCGAGCACCGGCACGCCGGAGATGTTGTGCTGGCGGCGCAGCTCGAACAGCTCGCGGATCGGCGCGCTGGCCTCGATCGTGATCGGGTCCTTGACCACGCCACTCTCGTGCTTCTTGACCGCGCGCACTTCGCGCGCCTGCGCCTCGATCGACATGCTCTTGTGGATGATGCCGATGCCCCCCTCCTGCGCCAGCGCAATGGCCAGACGCGCCTCGGTGACGGTATCCATGGCGGCGGAGACGAGCGGGATGTTCAGTTCGATGTTGCGGGAGAGGCGGGTCTTCAGGCTGACGTCCTTGGCCGTGACCTCGGAGTAGGCCGGCAACAGCAGAACATCGTCGAACGTCAGTGCTTCCTGGATCACTCGGAGCATTGGCAGGGTCTCCTCGGCGGGAGCGAGAAAAGCGGCGCATTGTAATGAAATGCGGTTGGCCGGTAAACGACCGATGCTCCGGTTGCGGGCCTCGATCGCACCCGCCGTTGCGGCTGCGGCGCCGCGGTTACAGAATGCGCCGCCATGAAAGCACCCTCCGCCCTCGCCACCGCCTCCCCCACCGACGTGCTGACGGTCGGCCAGCTGAACCGGCTGGCGCGCTCGCTGCTGGAGGAGTGCTTCCCCGGGGTCTGGGTCGAGGGCGAGATCTCGAACCTGTCGCGGCCGTCGTCCGGCCACTGGTATTTCACTCTCAAGGACGGGACGCTGAAGGGTGGCGGCGCGCAGGTGCGCTGCGCGATGTTCCGCGGCCGCAACCTGCACGTCCGCTTCCAGCCCGCCGAGGGCCAGAAGGTGCTGGTGCGCGGCAGCGTCAGCCTGTACGAGGCGCGCGGCGACTACCAGCTGATCGCCGAGCAGATGCAGCCGGCCGGCGCCGGGCTGCTGGCGCTGCAGTTCGAGCAGCTGAAGCAGAAGCTGCAGGCCGAGGGGCTGTTCGAGACCGGTCGCAAGAGGCCGCTGCCGCGCCAGCCGCATCACATCGCCGTCGTCACCTCGCCAACCGGCGCCGCCATCCGCGACATCCTGACCGTGCTGAAGCGGCGTGCGCCGGCGATCCGCGTCACCGTCATCCCGGTGATGGTGCAGGGCGAACAGGCGGCTCCGGCGATCGCCCGCGCCATCGCCGTGGCCAACCGGCTGGCCGAGCGCGGCCGCGCCGATTTCGAGGTGATCCTGACCGGCCGCGGCGGCGGCTCGCTGGAGGACCTGTGGGCCTTCAACGACGAGCGCGTCGCCCGCGCCATCGCCGCCAGCCGGCTGCCGGTGGTGTCGGCGGTCGGCCACGAGACCGACACGACCATCGCCGACTTCGTCGCCGACGTGCGCGCACCGACGCCGTCGGCCGCCGCCGAACTGCTGAGCCCGGACCAGCGCGCCCAGCTGCGCACGCTGCAGCAGTGGCGGCAGCGGCTGCTGCAGCGCTGGCAGCACCAGCAACGGCAGTCGAGCCAGCGGCTGGAGGGGCTGACGCGGCGGCTGCACGCACAACATCCGGGCCGGCAGCTGCAGCAGCGCGCGCTGCGGCTCGACGAGCTGGAACAGCGGCTGCGCCAGGCGATCGCCCGCAACCAGCGCGACCAGCAGCGACGGCTGCAGCTGCTGCAGTCGAGATTGCTGGCGCGCCACCCCGGCCGCGCCGTCGAGGCACTGCGCGGCCGTCTGCTGCTGTGCGAGCGCCAGCTGCCGCAGCTGATCCGGCGCAAGCTGCAGCGCGAACGACAGCGATTGCAGGCGACGGCGGCACTGCTGCAGAGTGTCAGCCCGCTGAACACGCTGGCGCGCGGCTATGCCATCGTCAGCGACGAAAGTGATCGCGTCGTCCGCGATGCCGCCGAAGTCGCCGTCGGCACCCCACTGCGTGCGCGACTGCAGCGCGGACGGCTCGAACTGACCGTGACCGCCACCCATGTGGCGACAGAAAACAACAACGAGACCAATAAGGAATAGCCATGTACATGGGCCTGAAACACCTGCACATGCTGTGCGCCGTGCTGTCAATCCTCGGCTTCGTCATCCGCGGCGGCATGAAGCTCGCCGACTCGCCGGCACTACAAAAGAAATGGCTGAAGATCGCGCCGCACATCATCGACACCGTACTGCTGGCGAGCGCGATCGGGATGCTGTTCGCGCTGCAGATGAACCCGCTGACGCAGGGCTGGCTGATCGCCAAGATCATCGGCCTGCTTCTCTACATCGGCCTCGGTCTCGTCGTCATGCGTTTCGCGTCCACGCGCGCACTGCGCGCCACCGCCTATGTCGCGGCCATCGTCGTCTTCGGCTACATCTTCACCGTCGCCCGCACCAAGACCCCGATTCCCTTCATCGGCTGATGCCGACACCTGCTCTCCACGCGATCACCGATCGCGTGGCGGCACCGTTTTCACTTTTTTCACAGCGAGTCGTAACGCTTCATGTGGTTCAAGAATCTCTGCATCTACAAACTGCGTGCACAACCCGCCTGGTCCGACGAACAGCTCGAACAGGCGCTGGCACAATCGCCGTTCCACCCCTGCGGCAGTCAGGATCTGGCGCGCATCGGCTGGGTGCCGGCGCTGCCGGAGGGCGAGACGCTCGCCCACCACGCCAACGGCTGCACGCTGCTGAGCCTGCGCCGACAGCAGAAGATCCTGCCGGGGCCGGCCGTGGCCGAGACGCTGGACGAGAAGATCAAGGAGATCGAGCGCGAGCAGGCGCGGCAGGTGCTGCGTAAAGAGCGCAAGCAGCTGAAGGAGGAGATCGTCATCTCGCTGCTGCCGCGCGCGCTGACGCGATCGAGCCGCAGCAGTGCCTACATCGACCGCTCGAATGGCTGGCTGCTGGTCAACACGTCGAGCCGCAACCGCGCCGAGGAGCTGCTGTCACGGCTGCGAGAGGATGTCGAATCGCTGCCGATCGTGCCGCTGGCCTGCAACGCCAACCCGGCCGTGGTGATGACCGACTGGCTGGTCAACGGCTCGCTGCCGGCGCCGTTCACGCTCGGCCAGCAGTGCGAACTGCGCGATGCGCAGGAGAGCGGCAACGTCGTGCGCGTGCGCGGCCAGGAGCTACGCACGGACGAAGTGCTGCAGCACATCGAGGCCGGCAAACAGGTAACGAAGCTGGAGCTGCACTGGGGCGAGACGCTCGACTTCGTGCTCGACGAAGAGCTGATCGTGCGCCGGCTGCGCTTCTCCGACGCCTTCCACGAGCGCATCGAATCGCTCGACGATGCGCGCGCGCAGTTCGATCAGGAGTTCTCGGTGATGACGCTGGAACTCGGGCGTTTCATCGGCGAGCTGGTGGCGCTGTTCGGCGGTGCCGTGGAATAGCGAACGGCGCGGCGGTGCGATCGGGTAGCCGTCAGCGCTCGTCGTCGCGCCGCAGCAGCGCCTCGGCATTGCCGCGCGCCAGCTGCCGCGCCACCGGTGCCGGCAATGCGTCGAGGAACGGCGTGAACGCCGCCAGCGTCTCTCCGAGCCGGTCGAATTCGCCGAGTGCGTCGGAGCCGAGCAGGAAGCGGTCCGGATACGCCTTCACCAGCGCCACCCATTGTGGATCGGGCTCACCGCGCTCCGACAGCAGATAGTCATCGAGCATCGCCCACGACAGGTCGACCCACAGGTTGTCGTGTTTCCTCAGCAGTTTTTCCAGCGTGCCACGCAGGAACGGCATTCGTCCCTGATAGCGGTGCAGGCTGGCGCTGGCGCCGGCGTGCGCCCAGATGAAGCGGGTGCGCGGGTGTTGCTCCAGCGCGGCCTGCAGCTCGCCGAGGTAGAGCGGCTCCTTCTCGCGCTTCGACGTGATGTTGCTGTGCAGCATCACCGGCAGGTCGTGCTCGGCGGCGAGTTCGTAGACGCGCATCAGCGCCGGGTGGTCGGCGCGCGCCACCTCGCCCTCGGTCAGCGCGGTCAGGTCGTCGTGGCGCGTCAGCACCTCGCCGATGCCGCGCCACAACCCCGGGTAGAGTTCGAGCATCCGCCGCACATGGTCGGCGGCGTTCATATCGGTCGGGTTGAAGCCGCTGATGAACGGGTGGAAGCGCCGGCGCTGCTGCGGCGACAGGCCGCGTATCGCCTCGGCCAGAATCGCGTCAGTGGCGCTGTAGTAGTACATCGACGACTCGTCGCCGAGGTAATAACGCGGCCGCTGTGGCGCGTCGGCGTGCCAGCGCTTCAGCAGCGGCGTGCCGAAGACGATGGCGCCATCGATGTCGCCCTCGTCCATCGCCGCCAGCAGTTTCTCGATGCCGGCGCCCTCCTGGAAGAAGTCGACATAGTGCAGGTGGGCGTCAAACCAGCGCCGCTCTCCGGCTCCGGCCTGAACCGCCATCACCCACAGAGATGCCGCCAGCAGTGGCGCGATCCAACGCATGGTGAACCCCTGGTCCCGTGATCGATCAGGCATGGATGCCGGCAATCGACGGAAATTCCGGAGGATGATGGAAATTCCAGAGAATGGTCGCAAAGGGTGACGAACCGCTCACTACGGCGGCGGGCCGACCGGAAATGGCGGAATCACTCCGCCTTGCGGCCCTTCTCGAAATCGACCGAGGTGACATTGGCCGCCGGTGGTGCCACCGGCGTCTCCGCCGTCTGCGCGTGCCGACGGCGGCGCAGCGCCTCGACCGCCACGGCTGGAACGGCGATCAGCAGGTCGAACAGGTGGTGGGCAAGCCGCCCGAGCTCCAGCCACAGGCCGGCGGCGAGCCGCAGCAGCACGGCGCCGAGGCCGAGCAGCTGCACGGCGAACGCCGCCAGCACCGGGCGCGACGTCGCCAGCAGCGACTCCAGCGCCGGCGACAGCAGCGCCAGCATCAGCGGCAGCAGGAAGCCGAGACCGGCCAGGCTCCAGTTGGCGGCCGGCTCCGACAGCCCGGACAGCGCCTCGGCCTCGGTCAGCAGCAGCGACTCACCAATCGCCAGCACCAGCAGCAGCGTCGCCGCCATGCCGGTCAGCAGAATCCGGGTATTGCGCGGCAGGCCGCCGATCAGCGGCAGCAGGCGCGTCACCTGCGTCGCCTCGCTGAGCAGCAGGGCGACCGCCACCAGCGCCAGCGTGTAGGACGCCGCCACCCAGCCCGGCAGCGCGACGCTGGTCGCACCGAGCACCTGGGCGAGCGGATCGGTCAGCAGCGCGGCATTGACGATGGCCAGCCCGGCGGCGGCCGCGGTCAGCAGCAGCGCCACCAGCCAGCGCGCCAGAAACGATTCGATGCGGGCGTCGACGCGGTTGGCGCACAGCTCGCGAAAGGCCGCCATCAGCGTGTCGATGCGATGCGCGCGTGCCAGCAGGTCGCGCGAGTCGCGGCCGACCGAGCCGACCAGATTGGCGACACGGCGCCACAGCGGGCGCAGGTCGGCGAGGATCTTGTGGCGCGCGTTGACCGCCCAGCGGTACTCGCGCATCGTCTCGCGCTGCTGGTCCTGCACCGAGGTGTGGATGTCGGAGAGCACCCGCGCCACCGCCTCGGGGTTGTTCTCGGCCTGCAGCTTGGCGATGGCGTCGACGGCGGCGATCCAGCCCGGCGCCGCCGGCGGCACCTGCGTCGAGCGCTCGAAATCCTCCGACAGCACCGCGATGTGTTCGGTGATGGCGCGCTCCAGATGCTGGAATTTGGTCATGTCCTGCTCGACCGCGGCGGAGACGCGATGGAACTCGCGCTCCAGCTGGCGCCGCGTGATCTCGAGCTGCAGCGCCAGCATCACCTCGCGGTTGCGGACGTCGATGCGCTGCGACAGGCCGGCGCAGCCGCGCCCGGCCAGCCGCAGCCAGCGGTGGCCGCCGTGCGCGGTGCGCTCGATCAGCCGGTGCATCTGCACGCGCGCCAGGTAGCCCAGCGCCAGCAGCAGAACACCGGCCAGCGCCCACAGCAGCACCGGGTGCAGCGTCCATCCGGAGAACCCACTCATCGATCTGGCAGTCCTGTTTCGGGCAATTGCGGGCAAGTCTAACCGCCCCACCGGCCAATCCCACCACCGCGGCGTGAACTGGAGCGCGCTTTGGGCAATCCGCGGCAACCGCCCGTCGCCCCGCCCGAACGCCGCGGCGGTGTCGATTGCGGCTATCATCAGCCCGTCGCGATGACCGGTCGTGATGGCCATGCCGGCACCGGACCGGCACATGTCTCAGAGCCTGTTCACGATCTCGACGGCACGGCGCTCCCGCGCCCTCTGCAACAGGAGCGATGCAAGCGGTGGATGTGGCCCCGGAAAACGGGCGCGGCCCGGCCCTCGACGAGGCCGGATTGCTGACCGATGTGATCAGGCCGGCGCTGGCCTGGCTGGACGTGGCGCCACCCGGCGCCGAACAGCTGCTGCTGGCGATCATCAGGCTCAACGAGCGGTTTCCGCCGCCGGGCGACGGCCTCGGGCCGTTCCGGATCACGCCGCAGCAGCACCGCCGCGTCTGGGACGAGTACCTCGCCTTCAATCCGGATCTGGCCAGCACCGTGCGCGGGCTGGCCAGCCAGCGCTGCTTCCTGCAGTACCCGGATCGTGAGCTGGTCACCAATCTCTCTTACGCCTGCGCCATCGCCTGGATCCTGATCGCGACCAGCGGCTGCGACCTGCCGGCCGCCGACGACAGCCCGGCACAGCTGGCGCTGTGGCAGCGACTGTTCGGCGGCGCGCAGACAGCGGACGCCGCGCCCGACCAGGTCAGCGCGTGACGGCGAACCCGCCCGCCACACCCTTCCATCACAACCCGACGGCGAAGCGGCCGAGATCGACCCCCTCCTCGCGCATCCGCGCCAGCTTGTAGCGCAGCGTGCGCGGGCTGATGCCGAGGCGTTCGGCCGCGCTCTTCTTGCTGTCGGTGGCGCGCAGCGTGTCGAGGATGATTTCGTACTCGCGCCGCTGCAGGTCACCGCTCAGCGCCCCCGCCTCGGCGCCGACCGGCGCTGCCGCCAGTGCGACCGGCTCGATCGACGGCGCCACCGCGCCGGCGGCGGCGTAGGGGTCGAGGCAGAGATCGGCGGCGCCGATCAGATTGCCCGGCTGCAGGATCAGCGCCCGCTGCGCGACGTTGTCGAGCTCGCGCACGTTGCCGGGCCAGCCGTAATCGCACAGCGCGCGGGTCGCCTCGGCATCGAGCCGCACCATTGGCCGCCCCATCCGCATGGCGTGGTGATTGAGCAGACGCAGCGCCAGCGCCGGAATGTCGGCGCGGCGCGCGCGCAGCGGCTGCCACTGCAGCGGAAAGACGCTGAGGCGGTAGTAGAGATCCTCGCGGAAGCGGCCGGCCGCCACCTCGGCGCGCAGGTCGCGGTTGGTGGTGGCGAGGATGCGCAGGTCGAGCGCGATCGGCGCACGGCCGCCGAGCCGCTCCACCTCGCGCTCCTGGATCACGCGCAGCAGCTTGGCCTGCAGCGGCAGCGCCATTTCGGAAATCTCGTCGAGCAGCAGCGTGCCGCCATTGGCCTGTTCGAACTTGCCCGGCGCGCTGGCGACGGCACCGGTGAACGCCCCCTTCTCGTGGCCGAACAGCATCGCCTCCAGCATGTTCTCGGGGATCGCCGCGCAGTTGATCGCGACGAACGGCCCGCGCACGCGCGGCGACTGGCGGTGGATGTAGCGCGCCAGCACCTCCTTGCCGGTGCCGCTCTCGCCGCAGATCAGCACCGTCGAATCGGTGGCGGCGACGCGGCACGCCAGCGCCAGCAGCTGCCGGCTCGATGCCTCCTCGGCCACCGGCTCGTCGCCGCCGCTGTCACCGGCGCCACCGACGTGGCGGGCCACCGTCTCCACCAGCAGCTGCGGCTTGAACGGCTTGACCAGATAGTCGACGGCGCCGGCGCGCATCGCTTCGACCGAGCGCGACACGCTGCCGAACGCGGTGATCAGCAGCACCGGCAGCTGCGGCTGCAGCCGGCGCAGCCGTTTCAGCAGTTCGAGGCCGTCCATGCCGCCCATGTTGACGTCGGAGACGACGAAGTCGGCCGCCTCGCGCTCCAGCAGCGCCAGCGCCGCTTCGCCGCTGTCGGCCTGCAGCACCTGCGCGCCGGCCAGCTCCAGCGTGTCGACCAGCGCCTCGCGCAGCTGCGGGTCGTCCTCGACGACGAGGATGCGCGCCTGTTCCGGCAGTTCTCGGCTCATGATTCGTCTCCAGGGTGTTGCGATGGATCGAACAGCGGCAGCCGCAGCGACGCGCAGGCGCCCTGCCCCGGCTCGCAGCCCAGTTCGAAACCGCCGCCGTGCGCCTCCGCCACCGCGCGCACGACCGCCAGCCCGAGGCCGGTGCCCTGCGCCTTCGACGTGAAGAACGGCTCGTTCAGATGTTTCGCGACCTCGGCATCGAAGCCGGGGCCGTTGTCGCGAACGGCGATGACCAGCTGCGCGTCGACGACGGTGGCGCCGATGCGCAACTGCGCGCCCTTGCCGGCCGCCTGCAGCGCGTTGTTGACCAGGTTCATCAGCGCGCTGACCAGCACCTCGCGGTTGCCGTGCACGACGGCATCCCCCGCTTCACCGCGCCACTCGCACTGCGCGTCATTCGACGCCAGCGCCATTTCGGCGGCGGATTGCAGCGCGGCAAACAGCTCGTCGGCGCTGAAGGTGTCGGTCAGCCGCACGTCGCCGCGAACGAAAATGAGCATATCCCGCACCTGCTGTTCGAGGTGGGTCAGCCGGTCGAGGATCTTGCGCGAGAACTTGCGCGTCTGTTCGACGCTGAGATCGCGCTCGCACAGATGCCCCGCGTACAGCATCGCCGCCGACAGCGGCGTGCGGATCTGATGTGCCAGCGACGACACCATCCGCCCCATCTCCGACAGCCGTTGATGGCGCGCCAGCCGCTGCTGCAGCGCGCGCGTCTCGGTCAGGTCGGTCAGCAGCAGCAGCTGCCCCGCCTCGCCGTCGAGCGAGCGGGTGGCGATGGCGATGCGGCGGCCGTCGCGCAGCGAGATCTCGTGGCCGTCGTCGCCGCGCGGCGCGAAGGCGCGGGCGATGATGTCGAGCCAGCGCTCGCCGTCGAGTGGTTCGCCGAGCAGGTCGCGCGCGGCCGGGTTGCTGTCGGCGACGCGGCCGTGGCGGTCGATCAGCACGACACCGGCCGGCAGCAGCGTCAGCAGGCTCTGCAGCCGCGCCGCGAAGCGCTCCTTCTCCTGCAGCTCGCGCAACCGCTGTTCGGCCACCTCGTGCAGCTCGCGGTTCAGTTCACCGACGCGCAGCTCCATCGCGCGATAGGTATCGGCCAGCTGCCCCGACAGCTCGTTGAACAGTTCGAAGGCCGAATTGAGCTGCGCCGCGGCCGGTGGCAGCGGTTGCTCGAGTCGCAGAGCCTGAATGGCGGGTGGTGACATGACCCTCTCCGAACGGTCGATGGCGCGGCGGCGACGGTTTTCCGTCGCCAGGCGCCGTTCGGGAGGGTTATTGCAAGGGGTGGGCCAGCCTACTCGTCCTCGCCCATGCCGGCGCGCAACATGCCGTATTTGCGCATCTTCTCGACCAGCGTCGTGCGCCGGGTCTTCAGCTTCTCGGCGGCGCGGGCGACGACGCCACCGCTGTCGTCGAGCGCCTGCTGGATCAGGCCGCGTTCGAGGTTGGCCAGATACTCCTTCAGGTCGACACCGTTGACCGGCAGCAGCGCGGTGGCATCGACGCTGGCGATGGCCGGCCCGCCGG
>CAZEVP010000094.1:0-10357 GCA_964515735.1 uncultured Verrucomicrobiaceae bacterium
TGACGATGTAATCCTTGCCCAGATATTTGTTGATGGTTTTCGCCTTGGCCGGCGACTCGACGATGACCAGTGATTTACCCATTGGGACCTTCTTGGAGTGGTTGCGACCGGGGGACCGGCGCACGAAGGCGCCATATATAAGTCGTGCCCCGGGGGTGGTCAAGCGAAGCGCCGCGCCGCCGGGCCGGTGTCACGGGCCGCAACCGCGCGGCACACGCTTCGGCGGAAGTGCCGTCGAGGGCGCGTATTCACGGCGCCGTCAGCGCCGCCGCGAGCTCACCGAGCAGCGCGTGCACCTGCTCGACGACCCGTTCGTCGCCGCGTTCGCGCCAGTGGAAAGCGGGGCCGGTCGACGCCAGCTCGATCGCCACGACATCGCGCGGCACCCGCGCCATCACCTGCTGCAGCGCCGCCTCCAGCGCCGGCGACAGCGGCGGCAAATCGGCCTGCTGCTCCCACGGCTCTTCCGCACCGGCACGACAGCGCAGGTGCGAGCGCGGCAGCCGCCAGCCATCGCGCAGCGGCAACCGATAGATGACTCCCTGCTCCGCCGGCTGCCGGCGCACACGCTGGCGATGCGTCTGCGGCAGTTCGCCGATGCGCACGTCGATGCCGAGCCGGCGCGCGCGCTCGCGCAGCTTCGCCTGCCGCCGCTGCTGCGGCGACGGCATCATCCACGCCACCGGCGACAGCACCAGAGCCAGCGCCAGCGCCGTGATCACATAGGGAGTCCAACTGCCGACATCCATCGACGCTCACCTCGATTTCATATTCATCGTTATCCGCACCTGCGTTGTTCCCGATCATGGCAGCGCGTCATCGGGCTGTGGCAACATCGGCCCGCGCATGCGACAACCAGCTACATCCAACACGGCCCGGTCACATCCGACACGGCACATCCGGCTCGAATACGGCAGCGAAGGAGCACAGACCCATGAGCAACTACAAGACGATCCTGGCGGCGGTGGATCTGACCAGCGAAGCGGATCAGGTGGTGGCCAAGGCCGCCAGCCTGGCCCAGGTGCACGGTGCCTCGCTGCACCTGATCCACGTCATCGAACCACTCAGCTTCGCCTACGGCGGCGACATCCCGATCGACTTCTCCACCGTTCAGGAGGAGATGCAGAAGCAGGCGGAAACCCAGCTGCAGACCTTCTGCGAACGCCTCGGCGTGCCGGCCGCGCAACGGCATCTGGTCATCGGCCGGCCGGAGAACGAGATTCGCGCGATGGCCGACCAGATCGGCGTCGACCTGATCGTGATCGGTAGCCACGGTCGCCGCGGGCTGGCGCTGCTGCTCGGCTCCACCGCCAACGGCGTGCTGCACGGCGCCCATTGCGACATTCTCGCCGTTCGCGTCGGCAAGTAATTCCGCGCACCCGGGAGCCGTCGTCCGACCGCTCCCGCATCAGCTCTCCGACAGTTCGAGCCAGCGCTCGTAGTTCTGATCGAGCTGCAGCTGCGTCTCGCTCAACTGCGCCAGTACCCGCTCCACGCTCTTGCTGTCGCGCTGGTAGAAATCGGCGCCCGAGACCTCGGCGTTGAGCCGCGCCAGCTCGGCTTCCAGCGCCTCGATCCGGCCCGGCAGCTCCTCCAGCTCGCGCTGCAGCTTGTAGCTCAGTTTCTGCGTTTTCTTCGGCGGTTCGCTCTTCACCACCGGCGCTGCTTTCACCGCCGGTTTCGCGGCAACCGGCACCCGCCGCTGCCGCAGCCAGTCGCTGTAGCCACCGACGTATTCACTGACACGGCCACCGCCCTCGAACACCAGCGTGCTGGTGGCGACGTTGTCGAGAAACTCGCGGTCGTGGCTGACCAGCAGGATGGTGCCGTCGAACTCGGCCAGCAGCTGTTCGAGCAGCTCCAGGCTCTCGACGTCGAGATCGTTGGTCGGCTCGTCGAGCACCAGCAGGTTGACCGGCTGGCTGAACAGCCGCGCCAGCTGCAGCCGCGCGCGCTCGCCACCGGACAGTTTCGACGCGGCGCGGCGCGACTGGTCGGGCCGGAACAGGAACTCTTCCAGATAGCTGATGACGTGGCGCCGGCGGCCGCCGATCTCGATGAACTCGCGCCCCTCACCGACGATGTCGATCAGCGACGCCTCGGGGTCGAAGCGGTCGCGCAGCTGGTCGAAATAGGCCACCTGCAGCCGCTCGCCGCGCCGCACCGCGCCGGCGGTCGGCGTCAGTTCGCCGAGGATCAGCTTCAGCAGCGTCGACTTGCCGGCGCCGTTGGGGCCGATCAGGCCGACGCGATCGCCGCGCAGGATGGCGAGGTCGAGATGGTCGATCAGCCGCTTGCCGCCGATCTCGTGGCTGACGTCCTGCAGCTCGGCGACCAGCCGCCCGGAGCGGTCGGCGCTCTCCAGCGCGAACGAAGCGCTGCCCTGCTGCTCACGCCGCTGCGAACGCTCGTCGCGCAGTTTCTTCAGCGCGCGCACGCGCCCCTCGTTGCGGGTGCGGCGCGCCTTGATGCCCTGGCGAATCCACACCTCCTCGGCGGCGAGCTTCTTGTCGAACAGCGCGTTGTCGCGCTCCTCGACCATCAGCCGCTGTTCGCGCTGTTCGATGAAATCGTCGTAGCTGCCGCTGTAGTTGATCAGATGGCCGCGGTCGAGCTCGACCACGCGCGTCGCCAGCCGCCGTGCCAACGCACGGTCGTGGGTGATGAACAGCAGCGCGCCGCGGTAGTCGAGCAGCTGCGCTTCGAGCCACTCGATCGTCTCCAGATCGAGGTGGTTGGTCGGCTCGTCGAGCAGCAGCAGCTGCGGCTCGACCACCAGCGCCCGCGCCAGCGCCACGCGCCGCAGCCAGCCGCCGGACAGCTGCGACAGCGGCGTGTCGGCCGGCAGCGACAGCTTCGTCAGCACGGTGTCGATGCGCTGCTGGAACAGCCAGCCGTCGGCCGCCTCCAGCTGGCGCTGCAGCTGTTCCAGCCGGCGCAGGTCGACATCGCCGCCGGCATGGGTCAGCGCGTGGTACTGCGACAGCAGCTCGGCAAGGCCGGCCAGCCCCGAGGCGACCTCGTCGTAGACGGTGCGCCCCGGCACCACCTGCGGCTCCTGCGCCAGCCGCGCCAGCCGCAGCTCAGGCGCGCGCCACACCTCGCCACTGTCGGGGCGGATCTCGCCGTCGAGCAGCTTCAGCAGCGTCGACTTGCCGGCGCCGTTGCGGCCGACCAGGCAGACGCGCTCGCCCGCCTCCAGCTGCAGATCGGCACGATCGAGCAGAATCTGGTCGCCGAAATGCAGCGACACCTGTTGCAGACGCAGGACAGACACGGTGGGACTCCGACAACGGCAGTGGCGGCGCGAACGATTCTGGCCGCCTTCGGGGAGTTGGCTACACTTCGCGCAACGCGCCCCCTTATGCGAAAGGGGGCTATTCTACCCGCTCTTTCCCTGTCAACCGCGGTTGCCGTAGCTGTGATGAAACCTTCGACCCCAGGCGCCCTGCGCCGCCTGTGCCACCGCGGTGCGCTGGCGATCGCCCTGCTCGCCGGTGCCGCCCTGCCGGCAATCGCGGCCACCGATGCGGCCTCGCGCAAGCTCTACCAGCAGACTCGCGACCAGCTGCAACGCGGCGAGATCACGCGCGCGCAATCCGGCATCCAGCAGCTGCGCAGACGCGACTACCCGCTGACCCCCTACCTGGAGCTGACACTGCTGACGCGCCAGCTCGACGGGCTGTCGCAGCGCGAGGTCGATGCCTTCGTCGCCCGCCACCCCGATTCGGTGCCGGCCGACCGGCTGCAGGCGCAGTGGCTGGCGGTGCTGGCACGGCAGCAGCGCTGGGGCGACTACCTGCGCTACTTCGACCAGCTCCACGCCGACCCGGCGCAGGCCAGCCTAGTGCAGCGCTGCTGGCGGCTGCAGGCGCTGCACGGCAACGGCCGCCGCGACGACGCCTTCGCCGCCACCGAAACGCTGTGGCTGACACCGAACTCGCTGCCCGATGCCTGCGACAAGCCCTTCGCGCAGTGGAAACAGAGCGGCCTGCGCAGCGAGGCGCTGGTCTGGCAGCGGCTGCTGCTGGCGCTCGACCGCAACGACACCGCGCTCAGCCGCTACCTCGCCTCCGAACTGAAGGGGCCTTTAAACACGCAGGGGCAGCGCGCGCTGCAACTGCTGAAGGACCCGCTGGCGATCAAACGGCTGTGGCCCGACATCGCGCGCGACCGCGACGCCTCGCCGCTGCTGGCCTATGGCACGCGCCGGCTGGTGCGGCGCGATCTCGACGGCGCCGAACAGCTGTGGCTGAAGCTGAAACAGCAGAAGCTGCTGAAACCGGCCGACAGCGCCAGCGTGCGCAACGAACTGGGCCGCCACCGCATCGCCGGCAGTGGTGTCGGCGCACTGCCGTGGCTGCTGCAGCACGACCCCAATGGCGAGGACGGCACGCTGCTGGAGTGGCGCATCCGGCTGGCGCTGCGCAAGGGCGACTGGCTGCGCGCCGGCGAATGGATGGCGCAGCTGCCGGCCGACCTCGCCGACACGCCGCGCTGGCGCTACTGGCGCGCCCGCGCGCTGGCGCAGCAGACCGAACCGGCACAGCTCGACGAGGCGCGCCGGATGTTCGAGACGCTGGCCACCGAGCGCAACTTCTACGGCTTCCTCGCCGCCGACCGGCTGCAGCGCCCGTATGAATTCAACGACCGCCCGCTGCACCCGGACACCTCGCCCGCCAAGGTATCGAAGCGCGCGGATGTCCGCCGCGCGCAGGAGTTCTACCTGATCGGCGAACAGTGGAGCGCCCACAGCGAATGGACCCGCGCGCTGCGCACGATGAGCGTGCCGGAGCAACAGGCGGCGGCGCAGCTGGCGATGCAGTGGGGCTGGTACAACCAGGCCATCCGCACCGCCACCGGCAGCGGCGGCTGGGACGACCTGTCGACGCGCTTCCCGCTCGCCTACCAGCCGCAACTCGAAAAGGCGGCGAAACGGGCCGAACTGCCACTGGAGTGGGTCTACGCGATCACCCGCCAGGAGAGCGCCTTCATGCCGGCGGTCAAATCGAGCGCCGGCGCCGTCGGCCTGATGCAGCTGCTGCCGGGCACGGCCAGGCAGGTCGCGAGCAAGCTGCAGCTGCCGCACCACCCGGGCCAGCTGATCGACCCGACGCACAACACGCAGCTCGGCAGTGCCTACCTGCGCCAGATGTACGACCGCTACGGCGACAACCGCATCCTCGCCAGCGCCGCCTACAACGCCGGCCCCGGCCGCATCAGCCGCTGGCTGCGCGAACAGCCGCAGCAGGTCGGCGCCGACGTCTGGATCGAGACCATCCCCTACCGCGAGACGCGCGAATACGTGCAGAGCGTTCTCGCCTTCGCACTGATCTACAACTACCGGCTCGGCCGCGACGACGGCCAGTTGCTGCTCGCCCACGAGCGGGTCATCGGTGCCGACGACAGCCTCGTCGCGCGCTCGGAACAACCGTGAACCAGCGCGGTGTCGACAGCGCGCCGGCAGCGGCGCGCGGCAGCTGACGGAGAACGCCGTGGACGGTTCGACGGGCAGCGGCATCCTGCTGGCGCGGCAGGCGATCTACGATCGCAAGCTGCGCATCCACGCCTGGGAGCTGCTGTTCCGCGCCCACAACAGCGAGCAGGCCGACGTCCGCGACGGCGACCACGCCACCTCGTCGGTGCTGGTAAACGCCTTCGGTTCGCTGCCGGTGGCCGACATTCTCGAAGGCCGCCCCGCCTTCATCAACTTCACCCGCCGCCTGCTCGACATCACACCGCCGATCAACCCCGGCCAGCTGGTGGTCGAGGTGCTGGAGGATGTCGAGATCAACGCCGACACGGTGGCGGCGATCGCGCGGCTGAAGCAGCAGGGCTACAGCATCGCCCTCGACGACTACGTCTACCGCGAGAACCACGACGAGCTGATCCGCCACGCCGACATCATCAAGATCGACGTGCTGGCGAGCCCGATGGATGAGGTCGAGAAGCTGATCGCCCGGGTCGAGCCCTACCGCGTGCTGCTGCTGGCCGAGAAGGTCGAGACGCAGGCGATGTTCGACACCTGCAAGCAGCTCGGCTTCAACCTGTTCCAGGGCTACTTCCTGTCGCGCCCGCAGCTGGTCAAGGGGCGCAAGCTGAAGAGCGACCAGCGCGCCGTGCTGCAGCTGCTGGCACTGCTGCGCAAGCCCGGCGTCGATTTCCGCGAGATCGAGAAGGTGATCCAGACTGACTCGGTGCTGGTGCTGAAGATACTGCGGCTGGTCAATTCGGCGCTGTTCCACATGCCGCGCCGCATCACCTCGATTCGGCAGGCGCTGACCGTGCTCGGCATGGACCGCGTGCGCAGCTGGGTGCAACTGCTGGCGCTGTCGGGACTGGAGAACAAACCGGGCGCGCTCTATCTCGACGCCATGGTGCGCGCCCGCCTCGGCCAGCGGCTCGCCGAAATCGCGCGCGGCCAGCAGATTCCGGGCGACCAGCAGTTCACCATCGGCCTGCTGTCGACGCTCGACGCGCTGCTCGGCGTCGCGCTGGAAGAGATTCTCGACAGCGCCTCGTTCTCCGACGACGTGCGCGCGGCGATCCTGCAGCACAGCGGCGACAGCGGTTTCCTGCTCGATACCGTCATCGCCTTCGAACACGGCCAGTTCGGCGCCATCGACTGGTCGCGACTGACGCAGCTCGGCATCAGCGCCGATAGCGCGCGCGACGCCTACCTCGACAGCCTGCGCTGGGCCGACGAGGCCCTGAAGATTCTGGCGCCCTGAGCGCGCACCGGCCGTCAACCGCCGCCGAGCAACACGCGCGCCTGCGCGGCGTCGAATGGCCACGCCAGCTCGGCGCCATCGGCGCGGCGAAGCACCGGAATGCGGCTGCCGTAGCGATCGATCAGCGCATCGTCATCGGCGATGTCGACCAGCTCGATCCGCGGCCGTCGCGCCTCGTCGAAGCCGGCCAGCAGTTGCGCCAGCAGCGCCTCGGCCAGCTCGCACAGATGGCAGGCGGAAGTTCCGTACAATGTCGCTTCGGTCGTGGTTGACCCGGTCATGGTCGCTTCGGTCATGGCGCCTCCCGCGAATGGCGCGCCAGTGTAACGCCCCTTTACAGGCCGGCAGATCGGGAAGCCTCTTCTATACTGCCGTCAGTCTCCACTCACCCTCTTCAGCCAGGCTCCCGCCGCATGCAGCAGATCGACCTGATCCGTATCTACCAGCGCAAGTCGGCGCTGGTCATCGACGATTTCCCGGACATGCGCGGCTCGATCCGCCGCATGCTGCTGGCGGCCGGCATCGGCAACGTCGATCTCGCCTCCAGCGGCACCGAGGCGATCAACCGCTGCGAGCACACCAGTTACGACATCATCCTCGCCGACTACAACCTGGGCGATTCCAAGAACGGCCAGCAGATCCTCGAAGAGCTGCGCTACCGCGGCCTGCTGCGCAACCGCTCGATCTACATGATGATCACCGCCGAAACCACCAAGGCGATGGTGTTCGGCGCGCTCGAATACCAGCCCGACGACTACCTGACCAAACCGTTCACGCAGACCACGCTGCAGCTGCGCCTGAACCGGCTCGTCATGGAAAAGGAGGATCTGCGCGACATCCACCGCGCGCTCGACGAGGGCGACCACGAAACCGTCATCGCGCTGTGCGACGAACACATCGACGCCGGCGACCGCTACCAGCAGCGCTGCCTGCGCATGAAGGCGCGCGCGCTGTACGACATGGGCAGCTACGACGACGCCAGCGCCATCTACCGGCAGGTGCTGGCCGAGCGCCCACTCGAATGGGCGCTGATCGGCGAAGGCCGCTGCCTGATGGCGCGCGAGGAGTGGGATGCCGCCGAGCGCATCTTCCAGAAACTGGTCGACAACAACTGCCTTTGCCTCGAGGTCTACGACTACCTCGCCGAGATCCGCCGCCAGCGCGGCGACATCGCCAGCGCGCAGCAGCTGCTGGAGCGCGCCAGCGACATTTCGCCGAACGCGATTCTGCGCCAGCAGACGCTGGCCGACATCAGCGAGGAGAACGCCGACTGGGAGCGCGCCGAGAAGGCGCACCGCAAGGTGATCCGGCTCGGCGCCAACTCCTGCTACGAAGCGCCGGAAAACTACTTCCGCTACGCCCGTTGCCTCACCACGCAGCTGCGCCAGCAACAGCCCGGCAGCAAGGAGCAGAAGCGACTCAAGGAGGTCGATGACATTCTGGAGCGAGCGCGCCGCCGTTACCGCGACGACACCGAAGTCAAACTGCAGGCCGATCTGATCGGCATCGCCGCGCAGGCCAGCGCCGGCGCCATCGCCCCCGCCCGGCAGAAACTGGAGACGATCGCCGCGCAGCTGGAACAGCGCGGCGACGAAGCGCCACCGCTGTCGGTGAACACCATGCTGGAGCTGGCGCGCACCTACCAGGCCGCCGGCAACAGCGCCGAGGCGAAGCATCTGCTGCTCGAACTGGCCGAAGCGAACGGTGGCAGCGACGAGATCTGGGAGCAGATCGACCGCGTCTCCGAGGAGCCGCTCAGCGACAAGGGCAAGGCGCGCGCGGTACAGCTCAACCAGCGCGGCAAGGAGCTGTTTGCGAACAACGACTTCCCCCAGGCGATCGACCTGTTCGCCGAGGCGCTGCGCATCTACCCGAACAACATCGGCCTGAAGCTGAACCTGTTGCTGGCGCTGATCAAGCAGATGGCGGCAACCGGCAGTGCGCCCGAACTGCTCGCGCGCGCGACGCAGACCCACAACTCGATCGGCACGCTCTCCGACGACCACCCGCTTCGCGATCGCCTGCAGACGCTCGGCGCCCACCTCGCGCGCTTTCAGGAGTCCTGACATGAGTGAGCGGACATCGCCGACGCAGGTGCCCTTCCCGATGCTGCTGGCCTCATCAGTGCACGACATCAAGAACTCGCTCGGCATGTTGCTCGACACCGTCGATCAGGTCGTGCGCGAAACGCCGATCAGCAGCGACAGCCAGCGCCGCCATTTCGCCACGCTGCAGGGCGAGGCGACGCGCATCAACAACGACCTGCTCTACCTGCTCGGCCTGTTCCGCCTCGAACAGGGCCAGCTGCCGGTCGACATCCGCGAAGTGTTCGTCGCCGACGTCCTCGAAGAGCTGAAGGCGCAGAATCAGCTGCTGTTCGACATCCGCCAGCTGCACTGCGACATCGACTGCGAAGCAGATGCCCGCGCCTACTTCGACCCCGGCCTGATCGGCGGCGTCATCAACAACGTGCTGGTCAACGCCGCGCGCTACGCGCGCCAGCGGGTGCAGATGCGCGCCCACATCGGCGACGGCCTGACCATCACGGTCGAGGACGACGGCGCCGGTTTCCCGCAGGCCATGCTCGACAGCGTCGGCAACGCGCAACGCGGCATCGACTTCAGCAGCGGCTCGAGCAGCCTCGGCCTCTACTTCGCCGACCGCGTCGCGCAACTGCACCAGCGCGACGACCAGCACGGCCGCATCTCACTGCGCAACCTGCCGGAGGGTGGCGGCTGTTTCACGCTGTGGCTGCCGTGACCTGCCGGCAACACCGAGCGCCCCGAAAGCGATTTCTCAAGCCTGCACTCGCACTTCTTAAATCTACATTTAAATAAAAATAATTATCAGTTAACATCCGCGCCTTTCCCGCGACGGACGCAGCTTCCCGACCCGATGGCGACCACCCCGCTCCCGACCTGCGGACACGACCGGCAAGCCCGGCTGCTGTCCGGCATCGCGTTCGCGCTGCTGCTGTCGATGCTGGCCATACTGGCCGGGCTGTCGTCGCCGGCCGCGCTGGCGGAACCGGGTCTGGACCCCGTCGGCGACCACGCCCTCTGCGTCGACCCGCTCGATGCCGACGACGACGCCAGCGCCATCCTCCGCGCCGCACCGGCGACCTGGCGCCCGTACACACCACACCACCACCGCACCGCCGGCCCGACCAGCGGCGCCGCCATCATCGCGCGCGCCCAGGGGCCACCGCCCGTCACCGCTCACGGCTGACAGCCGCCTGCCACCGGCAGGCGCTCTTCCCGACCCGAATCCGATCGTCGACCGCGCCCGCCGCGGCCGGCTACACGACCTTGCTTCAGGAATTGACCCGATGACCCCGATCAAGAGCCGCAAACACGGCACCCACTCCCGTACTCCGCTCTCACTGACCAGCGCCAGCCTGCTGACCGGCCTGGCCATGACGCTGCCCGCCGGCACCGCCCTCGCCGCCGAAAAGGCCACCGCCACGCTGGCGCCGGTGCAGGTCAAAGCCGACGCCATCAGCGGCTACAAGGCCGACGCCGTCAGCTCGCCCAAGTTCACGCAGCCGCTGCGGGACACGCCGCAGACCATTCAGGTCATCACCAGCGACCTGTTCAACCAGCAGGGCGCCACCACGCTGACCGAAG
>CAZEVP010000095.1:0-10295 GCA_964515735.1 uncultured Verrucomicrobiaceae bacterium
TTCGCCGAGGAGCTGTTCTTCCGCGGCGCGCTGCAGCGCGAGCTGATGCTCTATCTGGCGCCACTGCCGGCGATCGCGATCACGTCGGTGCTGTTCGGTCTGGTGCACATCGGCCGCGGCTGGGAGTTCTCGCTGCTGGCGATGCTGGCGGGTGCGCTGTACGGCACGGTCTATTTCCGCACCGGCGCGCTGTCGCTGGCGGTGCTGACCCACTTCGGCGTCAACGCTGGTTGGATACTGCTGTTCCCGAGCGTGCGCTGATTTCCCTCTCCCTGACCCTCTCCCTGAAGGGAGAGGGGAATGTCGCTGCCACCCTTCAGGGCGCGGGGTGCTCCCCTCTCCCTTCAGGGAGAGGGGCCGGGGGAGAGGGGAGTGCGGCGGCAGCGTCGATCAGCCCCGGCCTCAACTGCTGCGCTGCCGCGACAGGTCGCTCTCCAGCGACTGCTGGTAGTGGCGGCAGTAGTCGACCAGCGCCTCCGGGTAGAGCGGCGGGCTGAAGTAGTAGCCCTGACCGTAATCGCAGCTCGACTCGCGCAGGAACTGGAACTGCTCGGCGGTCTCGATCCCTTCGGCCACCACCTTGTAGTGCAGCTTGTGCGCCATCGCGATGACGGCGGCGGTGATCTCCATGTCGTCGCGGTCGTGCGGGATGTCCATGACGAACGAGCGGTCGACCTTGATGACGTTGACCGGCAGCCGCTTCAGATAGCCGAGCGACGAATAGCCGGTGCCGAAATCGTCGATCGACAGGCCGACGCCGAGCGCCTTGATGTTGTTGAGCATGTCGATGTTCGACTCGATGTTTTCCATCAGCACGGTCTCGGTCAGCTCCAGTTCGAGCTGCGCCGGGTCGAGGCCGAACTCCAGCAACGTGTCGCGAATGAAGCGCACCAGCTGCGGGTCGCCGAACTGGCGGATCGACAGGTTGACGGTCATCACCGCGCGGTTGTTGACCAGCTGCGCATCACACAGCTGCCGCATCTGCGCGCAGGCGGCACGCAGGATCCAGCGCCCGAGCGGCACGATCAGGTCGGTCTCCTCGGCCACCGGGATGAAATCGGCCGGGCTGATGATGCCGTTCTCCGGGTGCACCCAGCGCACCAGCGCCTCGAAGCCGACCAGCTGACCGCTGAGCAGGTCGATCTGCGGCTGGAACTGCAGCCGGAACTGCTCGTGCTCGATCGCCTGCCGCAGGTGCTGCACCAGCCGCAGGTGCTCGACCAGCAGCGTGTTCATCTCGACGGTGAAGAACTTGAAGCTGTTGCGCCCCTCGTCCTTGGCGCGGTACAGCGCCAGGTCGGCGTTCTTGATCAGGTTCTCGGCGCTACTGCTGTCCTCCGGCGCCAGCGAGATGCCGAGGCTGGCGCTGATGGCGATCTCCTGGTCGTCGATCAGCAGCGGCCGGCTCAGCGCGTGCAGGATCTTCTCGGCGATGGAGGAGACCATCAGCGTGTCCGGCACGTTCGGCAGGATGATGGCGAACTCGTCGCCGCCGAGCCGCGCCACGGTGTCGGTGAAGCGCACGCAGTGCTTGAGCCGCTCCGACACCACCGCCAGCAGCGCGTCGCCGGAGTCGTGGCCCATCGAGTCGTTGACGTGCTTGAAGTGGTCGAGGTCGATCAGGATCAGCGCGACGCTGGAGCCCGAGCGCGAGATGTTCGACAGCATGTGTTCGAGACGATTGCGGAACAGGCGGCGGTTGGCCAGCCCGGTCAGCGTGTCGTAGAACGCCATCTGTTCGAGCTGGTCGTAGGCCGATTTCAGCTCGCTGATGTCGGAGACGGTGCCGAGGAAGCCGCGCTGCTGGTGCTCGCCGTCGAGCAGCGGCGCGATGTTGCCGGTGATCCACTTCACCGTGCCGTCGGCCAGAAACAGGCAGCAGTCGAGCGTGATCGGCAGCTCTTTCTGCAGCAGCAGGTTGAACTGGTCGGTGACGCGGCGCTTGTCGTCCGGGTGCACCACGCCGAGCCAGCCGTGCGTCTGCAGGTGTTCGATCGACAGCCCGGTGATGGCGGCCATCTCTTCGTTGGCGTAGGTGCAGTTGCCGCGCGAATCGAGCTGGAAGATGCCGACCTTCGACGATTCGCTGATCAGCCGGAATTTCTCCTCGCTCTCGCGCAGGCTGGCGTCCTCGCGTTCGATCACCGACAGCATGTGGTTGAACGAATCGACCACCTGGCCGACCTCGTCGTTGCCGAAGCGCTCGGCGCGGATCGCGTAATTGTCGTTCTCGGCGACCAGCGCGGCGCTCTTGCCGAGCTCCTTCAGCGGCCGCGAGATGTAGCGCGACAGCAGCGTGCCGATCAGCGCCGCCAGCGCGAGCGCCATCAGCACCACCGGAATCAGCATCAGCAGCTTGGTGCGCAGCTGGACCAGATTCTCGCTCAGCGAGGCACGCAGCAGCAACATGCCGACCGAGCTGCCGTCGAGTTCGATCGGCTGCAGCACTTCGATGAATTCGGCGTCCATCGACACCCGCGCGCTGTCGCTGTTGCGCACGTCGGGACAGCCGGCGTCGCTGCGCGCGCGGTAGCTGGCCAGCAGCACCGGCGCCATCGTGTTCTCGCCGGTGTCGGCGTTGACGTTGCGGTAGATGCAGCCGAGCACGATGCCGTCGCGATACTGCAGCGAGCCGAGGTTGCTCTGCGCCAGCGCCTCGTCCTCGAACACCACCGCCGCGCTGCTGCGGTTGGCGATGACGCTGGCGAGCACGCTGAACTCCTGCTCCAGCGCGCTGCGCAGGCTGTACTGGTCGTAGGCGGCGATGGCGGTGATCGCCGCCATCAGGCTGATGAGACTGGTGGTGAGCGCCAGCAGGATCAGCTTGCGGCTGATCGAGAGATCGTTGAAACCGAGACGTCGTCCGCTCTTCATCGCGTCACTCCAGCCGCCGGGCGATTTCGAGCAGGTTGGCGCTGAACTGCAGACCGAGTTCGCGCGCCCTGGTCAGGTTGATGTCGAGGTGGATGCTGTTGCCGGCATCGACCAGTGCAATCAGGCCGCCGTGGCTGAGGAAGTCGGCGTCGTCGCTGACCGTCAGCAGCGGCAGTGGGGCCGGTGGCGGGGTGGTGTCGGCAGGGTTTGCCGCGGCCTGCTTCTTCGACGCCGGCTTCCGCGGTTCCAGCTCCGGCGGCAGCGTGGTGTTGTAGCGCGAGATGAACAGCAGATTGCAGCTCGCGGCCGACTGGCGCTCGCCGATGTAGCGCACATCCAGCGGGTGGTTGCGCACGCGCCGGCTTTCGAGGCGTTCGAGATGGCTGCCGAACGGGTTGTATCCGTAGACGCACAGGATCAGGGGGTCGCTGCTGTTCAGGGTCGACTCGCCGGGCCAGGTGACGAACTTGATCAGGTTGTAGAGGTAGGCGGCCTTGATGCGGTATTCGCTCGGAAGGTCGTCGTTGCCGAGCGCGGGGCGCGCGCACAACGAGGCCAGCAGTACCAGAACCCACCCGCCACATCGTCGCAACCTGAACCACCGGGACTCAGTGCGGTTCGGCATTCGATACATCCATCCGATTCTCCCGGCGAGCGCCTGCGCCGCTTCCCGTGAACTGCTCCGCAGACAGGGGTGTGCTGGCGAGAGATCGAGCCGAATCAATTGTCCCGACAGCGCGCCGGAGCCACTCCATGGGGGGATACTCCCGAGGAAACGCGGGAATTATTGACATACTTCACCCGCTTTTCCAGTTAGCGGGCACTGCGCATATGACGCTCTGACGGTCGAATTGGTGCGGGGTGGACGGCTTGGATGTGATGCGCCACACGAAACCGACAGCTGCGGCGCCGCGGGATCCAGGGGGGAGTGCGGCGCGGTGGGCGCGCCGCGGGCGGATTACAGCGCGACGGAAAGTGATTCCGTGCCGAGCAGCTGGCGATATTCGCGGTAGTCGGCCTCGAACGCGTGTTGCAGGCAGTCGCGGCAGACGTTTTCCGCCTGTGGCCCGATTTCCGGTACCACTGGCCGGTGCTGGTTGCAGCGGTCGCAGCAACCGAAACGGAAATCGGCGGGCAGATAGACGATTTGCATGGAACCACTCCCGGCGCGGCAGGCGCGATGGCATCGTGCCGCTTTTTTAAGCGGCCGCCGCCAGCGCCGCCTTGACCTGCATCAAGCGCACCGGGATTCAGGCACTCATCCTCTTCACGATGTCGTTAATACCGAGGTGTGGCCGGGCCTCAGCGCAGCGCCTCGGGGTCGCCGCGCCCCTCGGCGGCCGCCAGCTCCGCCGGCGTCAGCCAGGTATCGGCTGGTCGTTGCAGCAGCGCCGACAGCCGCAGCAGGCCGTGCGCCCAGGTGCAGCCGTTGGCGTAGAGCATGCCGAAGGTATCGAGGGTGCCGCCGCGGTTGCGGTAGCCGAGCGCGGCGCAGCGCGCGGCGCCGAGGTCGAGCGGGCGCAGCGTGCCCAGCAGTGGCTCCGGCCGGGTGTGGCAGAAGAACAGCCGCGCCGCCGCTTCCGACGGTGCCGCGCCGGAGAGACAGGTCGCTTCGAGGGCATCGCGCGGCGCGCGCAGCCGCCCCGGCTCCAGCACCACCCACAGCCCGCAGGCGCTGCCGCGTTCGCGCAGCCGCTGCCACGCGCGCCGCGCCTCGATCAGCTGATAGGCGCCGATCGCGATCAGCTGCGGCGCGTCGGCCGGCGCCGGCTCGAGGCACAGCGCGCCGTCGGCCACCAGCTGCTCGGCCTGCGCGGCGGTCAGCTGTTCCGGCAGTTCGGACTTCGGCACCACCATCGCGGCGATACGGCCGTGGCTGCGGTAGAGCGCGCGCAGCGCGGCGATGGCGCTGTTGCCGTCGACCGGGAACAGCACCGGCGCGGCATCGCTCATCTCGCCGAGCATGGCCTCGGCCAGCGTCGAGTCCTGGTGCGACTGCTCGTTCTTGCCGTTCTCCCAGGTGTGCGAGCTGAGCAGGATCGGCACCGACAGCCAGCCCGGCTCGCGCCCGGCCTCGCGGCAGTGGCGGGCGAAGATGATCTCCTGGCGCAGCGAGCCGAGCATCTTGACCGCGAACGCCTCGTAGCTGGCGACCAGGTTCAGCCCCTGCTTGTTGGCCAGCGCGGCGCAGACCACCGCCTCTTCGTTCAGCGCGGTGATGACGCTGCCGTGGATCGATTCGGCGATGCCGGGTTCCGGCGCGGTGACACGGTGGCCGAGCAGGTCGAGCGTGGCGTTGAGACGGTTGCTGCGCATCTCGTCGGGGTTGCCGACCCGCACCCGCAACTGCGGATTGGCGCGGATGATCGCGGTGAACAGTTCGTCGATCGCCGCCATCGGCGAGCGCGCGCTGCCCGGTTCGCGCCACGGCTGTTCCGGCATCGACGGTGGCTCGACGCGAAAATCGACCAGCGCGTTGTCGCGTTCGCGCGGCCGCGCGCCGTGGTTGGCCAGCGCGGCGCGCGCCTCGGCCAGCGCCTGCGGCGCCACGTAGAGCCGGGTGGCGCCGTCGTTGAACTGCGCCGCCGAATCGGCGTCGCGGTGCGGGTTGCCCGGCAGCGGCAGGTTGTGGGCGCGGTTGCTGCCGGCACCGGGGAAACCGTAGCCCTTGACCGTTTCGGCGATGGCGTAGGGCATTGGCACCGGGTAGCGGCGCTCGCCGTTAGCCACCTGTCGCGCGTGGCGTTCGAGGTGCGCCTCCTGGGTCAGGATCGCCCACGCGAAGGCGGCCGGGTCGCGGCCGTCGATCAGCAACGGCTCGAAGCCGTTCAGGCGCAGGTGGTCGTGCAGCCAGTCGACGCCGCCGGACTGGCTCAGCGTCGTGCGCTGATCGATGCGGCGGCCGTTGGCGATCATGATCGGCGCCACCAGACCGCTGTCCTCGCCGCGCCACCAGCGCGACGCCCAGTCCGGCCCGCGCTGCTCCTCGAACGCGCCGTCGCTGAGGAAGGCGACCAGCCGCTGGCCGGGCAGCGGCATGTGCACGTACTGCAGGCCGGCGAAGCCGAGGTAGCCGCCCTCCATCAGGCCGCCGCCGGTGTGGGCGTTGACGTGGCTGCCGAGCGGCGACAGCGGTGTGCCGTCGGCGCCGACGCCGCAGTGGTAGAAGTCGTTGACCAGCCGCGTCAGGCCGTCGTCGTCGAGCGGGTAGCGGCGGCTGTGTTCGTCGCCGGCATTGCCGGCCAGCAGGTTGATGGCGTCGACGGCGGCGACGCAGTGGCCCTGTTCCATGATCCAGCCGCGAGTGTGGCCGGAGAGGGCGTTGGCGAGCAGGTAGCCGACGTAGGCCGGCGCCATGTTCAGCGCGCCGCCGGTGTGGCCCTCGGGCACCGGCTTGAAGTCGTCGGCGGCGAGCGCGCGGCCATCGAGGTGGACGCGGCGCGCGTAGGTCATGTGCACGACCAGCCACATGCCCATGCTGGCGAGGCGGTCGGCCGCGTGCAGCAGCCGCCAGCCGCTGTCGAGGTCGCGCAGGCGGCCGTCGGCCACCAGCTGCTGCAACAGCGCGGTGATCTGTACGACGGTCTCGTCGCGATGGCGGATGACGCCGTAGCCGGCCTGCCACTGTTCCCGGATCGATGCGTTCACGCGCGGAACTCCTCGGCGTGCCCGCCGGCGCGCAGTCGCGATCGTCGAGGCGGGCGGGGTGAATGGGGCGGCCATTGTCGGCCGTCACACCGTCCGGCTGTCAAACGTCGTGGCGCCGAGGGCGCGCTTCATTGCGCCGGATCAATCTTCACGCGCAGATCGGAGCGCAGCGCGCGATCGACCGGCGCCGCTACAGGTGGGATGGATCAGTGCTCGTCGTCGAGCAGTTCGTCGCTGACGCAGCCGCGCTGGCCCAGCGCCGCCAGCGTGCCGCGCAGCTGACGTTCGAGGTTGGTCAGCGTGTCGGCGCCGAGCACCGACGAATACTCGCTGCGCACGTCGCTCAGCGCGTGCTGCAGGTCGACCAGCAGCGTCGAGCCGAGCGCGGTCAGATGCACGATGCGGGCGCGGCGGTCGTGCGTGTCGACGTCGCGGCGCAGGTAGCCGTTGAGCTCCAGCTCCTTGACCAGCTTGCCGGTGGCCTGTTGCGAGATGCCCGAACGCAGTGCCAGTTCGGACAGGCAGATGCCGTCGCTGGTCAGGTGGCTGATCAGTGACAGATGGGCGCTGCGCACATGGTGGTGACCGCATTCACGGCATTTCAGCAGCGTGCGGCGCTGGAAATCCTGGGCGAGGGCGGCCAGCAGACGGCCGGTGTGGTCGTGCAGCGGAGGCAGGGCAGGCGCCGCGGCGACGGGCTGGCGGTAAAGATGCAGGCTCATTGTTCTAATTATCGGGAGTTCGAAACTCAGACACCCTAAGGTCAGCGCTGCCCCCCGTCCAGCCGCGAGGGGGCATTTGTGCATGACGTTTGCGTAATGTGTGCGGTGTGGTCTGGCGGGTCACGGGTTGCCGGGCTTTCGTTTGCCGGGTCAGGCGGGCGGCGTTAAAGTAGCGCGCCGCGACGCGCCGCAGAGCCGTCTTTTCGCAACGCCTCCCATCTTTCAGGAATCATCGATGAGTCTGTTCATTGCCCAAGCCCATGCCCAGAACGCCGCTGCCGCGCAACCGCAACCCGGTGGCAGCCTGTTCCAGATCGTGTTTCTGGTAGGCCTGTTCGCGCTGTTCTACTTTCTGGCCATTCGCCCGCAGCGCAAGCGCCAGAAGGAGCACGCCGAGATGGTGGCCGCGCTCGCCAAGGGCGATGAGGTCGTCACCAGCAGCGGCATTCTCGGCCGTGTCGTCAAAGTGGAAGAGGATTTCGTCGTGCTGAAGGTGGCCGACAACGTCGAGCTGAAATTCCAGAAGGTGGCGATCAACGCCGTGCTGCCGAAAGGCACGCTGACCTCGGCCTGAGCGCCGCGGCGCTGGTGGATATCCTTCGATGAATCCGGCGCCTCCCTCCCGACCGGAGCCGACGCCTCCCTCTCAGCGGGCGCTGACGCTGCCTCCGCGTCTGCAACTGGCGCAGCGGCCGACGCCGCTGCAGTCGCTCGACCGTCTCAGCGCCGAACTCGGCGGCCCGCGCATCTGGGTCAAGCGCGATGACCTGACCGGCTGCCTGCTCTCCGGCAACAAGGTTCGCAAACTCGAATTCACGTTGGCACTGGCGTTTGCGCAGGGCTGCGACACCGTCGTCACCTGCGGCGGCCTGCAGTCGAACCACTGCCGTGCCACCGCGCTGCTGTGCGCACAGCTCGGCCTGCGTTGCGTGCTGGTGTTGCGCGGCGACAGCGCGCCGCCATACGACGGCAATCTGCTGCTCGATCATCTCGCCGGTGCCGAGGTGCGCACCTATCCAGCGGCGCGCTTCCAGCGCGAACTGCCGGTACTGCTGCAGCAGGCGGCGGACGACAGCGGCGGCAATGCCTTCATCATCCCGACCGGCGCCAGCGACGGCATCGGCGCCTGGGGCTACATCGCCGCCTGCGGCGAGCTGGCCGACGATTTCGCCGCCGCCGGTATCGCACCGAAACACATTGTTTGCGCCACCGGTTCCGGCGGCACCCAGGCCGGGCTGAGCGCCGGTGTGCAGCTGCACGGCATCGACGCCACGGTGTGGGGCATCGCGGTCTGCGACAGCGCGGCCTGGTTCGAGAACAAGGTGCGCAGCGACCTGCTCGACTGGCAGCGCCGCTACGGCGACATCGCCGCCGTGGCCGCGCTCGACGTCGACGCGCTGCCGGTGCGCGTCATCGACGACTACATCGGCCCGGGTTATGCAGTGGCTGGTGACGAGGTGTTCGAGACGATCCGCCGCGTGGCGCGGCTGGAGGGGCTGGTGCTCGATCCGGTCTACACCGGCAAGGCGATGCAGGGGCTGATCGAGGAGCTGCGCGCCGGTCGTTTCGACGATGGCGGCGACATCGTGTTCGTGCACACCGGCGGCATCTTCGGGCTGTTTCCGCAGCGTGAACGGTTGTTCGACATCGGCGGATAGCGACGGGCGCTCCGAAAAATAACAAAACCACAGAGGGATCAAGTCATGGAGAGTCTGCGCCAGTTGGAGGGTGCCGCGCTCGCGGCGATGAAACAGCTCAACGAGTTCGTCTGGGGTATGCCGATGCTGGTGCTGATCATCGGCACCGGCATCTATCTGACCATCGGCCTGCGCGGCAAGACGATCTGGCTGATTCCGCTGTCGCTGAAGCTGCTGCTGCGCGGTCGCCGCGGCAGCGGCGATGGCGAGGTGTCGCCGTTTCGCGCGCTGATGACGTCGCTGTCGGCGACGATCGGCATCGGCAACATCGTCGGCGTCGCCACCGCGATCGCCATCGGCGGTCCCGGCGCGCTGTTCTGGATGTGGGTGACGGCGGTGGTCGGCTCGGCCAGCAAGTACGCCGAGGCGGTGCTGGCGATCCAGTACCGCGAGCGCCTCGCCGACGGCAGCTACGGCGGCGGGCCGATGTACTACATCCGCAACGGTCTGGGTCGCAACTGGCGCTGGCTGGCGGTCGCGTTCGCCGTGTTCGGCGCCATCGCGGGCTTCGGCATCGGCAACATGGTGCAGGCCAATTCGGTGGCCGATGCGCTGCGCGTCAGCTTCGACGTGCCGACGTGGCTCAGCGCCGTCGTCATGCTGACTCTGACCGCGCTGGTGGTGCTCGGCGGCGTGCGCCGCATCGCCGAGGTTTCGGGCTGGCTGGTGCCGTTCATGACCATCGGCCACCTGCTGCTCGGCCTCGTCATCGTGCTGATGCACATCGACAAGCTGCCGGGGGTGATCGTGCAGGTCTTCAGCGATGCCTTCACCGGCACCGCGGCAACCGGCGGTTTCGCCGGCGCGGCGGTGTTCGCGGCGATCCAGATCGGCGTCGCGCGCGGCGTCTTTTCCAACGAGGCCGGCATGGGCAGCGCGCCGATCGCGCACGGCGCGGCACAGACCGACAATGCCGTTCGTCAGGGGTTGATCGGCAGCCTCGGCACCTTCCTCGACACCATCGTCGGCTGCTCGGTGACCGGCTTCGTCATCCTGGTGACGGGGATGTGGGAGGGCGGCGCCACCGGCGCTGCACTTTCCACCGCAGCTTTTTCCGTCATGCCCGGCGGCAACTGGCTGATCGCGATCGCCGTGGTGCTGTTCGGCTACGCGACGATCCTCGGCTGGAGCTACTACAGCGAGCGCTGCGCGGTCTATCTGTTCGGCCCGCGCGCGGTCGGCCCGTTCCGGCTGCTGTGGGTACTGGCGGTGCCGATCGGCGCGCTGGCGAAGCTCGATCTGGTCTGGATCATGGCCGACAACCTGAACGCGCTGATGGCGCTGCCGAACCTGATTGCTCTGCTGTTGCTGAGCCCGGTGGTGTTCCGGCTGACGCGCGAACTGCTGCCCGGCG
>CAZEVP010000096.1:0-9800 GCA_964515735.1 uncultured Verrucomicrobiaceae bacterium
CGAGATTCCGTATCAGGTGAACAAGGCGCGGCTGATCGAGAAGATCGCCGAGCTGGTCAAAGAGAAGAAGATCGAAGGCATCTCCGAGCTGCGCGACGAATCCGACAAGGACGGCCTGCGCATCGTCATCGAGATCAAGCGCGGCGAAATGGGCGAGGTGGTGCTGAACAACCTCTACGCCCAGACGCAGATGGAGAGCGTGTTCGCCATCAACATGGTGGCGCTGGCCGACGGCCGCCCGAAGCTGTTCAACCTGAAGGAGCTGCTCGAAGCGTTCCTGCGTCACCGCCGCGAAGTGGTGACGCGCCGCACCGTCTACCTGCTGCGCAAGGCGCGCGAGCGCGGCCACATCCTCGAAGGCCTCGCCGTCGCCATCGCCAATATCGACGAGGTGATCGAACTGATCCGCGCCTCGGCGACGACGCAGGAAGCGCGCGAGAAACTGCTCGGCAAGCCGTGGGCGCCGGGCGCCGTCACCGCGATGCTGGAGCGCGCCGGCGAGAACGCCTGCCGTCCCGACGACCTGCCTGTCGAACTCGGTTTCCGCGATGGCAACTACTACCTGTCGCTGGAACAGGTCACGGCGATCCTCGACCTGCGGCTGCAGAAGCTGACCGGCCTCGAACACGAGAAGCTGCTGGAGGAGTATCAGCAGAAGCTCGAGGAGATCGCCGAGTACCTGCTGATTCTGGCCGACCCGGACAAGCTGAAGGCGGTGATCCGCGGCGAGCTGGAGCAGGTTGCCGCTGATTTCGGCGACGCGCGTCGCAGCGAGATCATCACCTCGCAGATGGACCTGTCGATCGAGGACCTGATCGCCGAGGAGGAGCGCGTCGTCACGATTTCGCACGGCGGCTACGCCAAGAGCCAGCCGCTGGTCACCTATCAGGCGCAGCGGCGCGGAGGCAAGGGCAAGTCGGCCACCGGTGTGAAAGACGAGGATTACGTCGAGCATCTGCTGGTCGCCAGCAGCCACGCCACGCTGCTGCTGTTCTCCAGCAAGGGCAAGGTCTACTGGCTGCGCACGTTCCAGATTCCCGAGGCGTCGCGCACCTCGCGCGGCCGCCCGCTGGTCAACCTGCTGCCGCTGGATGACGGCGAGCGCATCACCGCGATGCTGCAGATCGATCTGGAGGCGCTGCAGCGCAGCGCCGGCACCGACGACGATCCGGGTGAGGGCGACAACCCGGCGATCGACGGCGAAATCGTCGATGCCGAAGTTGTTGAGACTGAAGCCGTCGAGACCGAGAGTGCCGACGACGGCGACGCCGAAACGGCCGACGACGAACAGGACGAGCCGACTGGTGCCTACATCTTCATGGCCACCGCCTTCGGCACCGTGAAGAAGACGCCGCTGGTGCAGTTCAGCCGGCCGCGCTCGACCGGCCTGATCGCGCTGAAGCTGGAAGAGGGCGACACGCTGATCGCCGCCGCCATCACCGATGGCGCCAGAGAGGTGATGCTGTTCTCCGACGCCGGCAAGGTGATCCGTTTCAAGGAGAAGCATGTGCGCCAGATGAGCCGCATCGCGCGCGGCGTGCGCGGCATGCGTCTGGGCGAGGGGCAGCGTCTGATCTCGATGCTGATTCCGGAGCCTGACGCACAGATCCTGTCGGCCTCCGAGCGTGGCTACGGCAAGCGCACGCCGCTGGCCGACTACCCGCGCCGCGGCCGTGGTGGCCAGGGCGTCATCGCCATGGTCATCAACGAGCGCAACGGCAGGCTGGTCGGCGCCGTGCAGGTGCAGGATGGCGAGGAGATCATGCTGATCTCCGATCAGGGCACGCTGGTGCGCACGCGTGTCGACGAGGTCTCCTCCTCGTCCCGCAACACGCAGGGCGTGACGCTGATCAAGCTGGCGAAGGACGAGACGCTGGTCGGTCTGGAGCGGGTGCAGGAGCCGTCCGTCAGCGACGAGGACGAGCTGGACGCGCCGGATGATGACGAGGCAGGGCACGAGCCGACTGCCGCCGACGACGGCGAGGCGGGTGCAATCGACGCTCCGGCCGACGGCGAATAAACCGATATCTGTTGCAGGTTCGTCGCATTCGGACCTGTGTGTGGGGGCGTGATGGCACGTAAATACAATTTCTGCGCGGGCCCGGCGGCATTGCCGGAGCCGGTGCTCGAACAGGCGCGCGCCGAACTGGCCGACTGGCACGATCGCGGCCTGTCGATCATGGAGATGAGCCACCGCTCGGCCGAGTTCGTCGCCGTCGCGCGCGAGGCCGAGCGCGATCTGCGCGCGCTGCTCGACATTCCCGACGATTACGCCGTGCTGTTCCTGCAGGGCGGCGCCAGTCAGCAGTTCGCGGCGGTGCCGCTGAACCTGCTGCCGGCCGACGGCGTTGCCGACTACGTCAACACCGGGCAGTGGTCGAGCAAGGCGATCAAGGAGGGCAAACGCTTCGGCAAGGTCAACGTCGCCGCGAGCAGCGAGTCCACCAATTTCTCGACGATTCCGCCGTTCGAGAGCTGGCAGCTGTCGAAGAATGCCGCCTACCTGCACTACACGCCGAACGAGACCATCGGCGGCGTCGAGTATTTCTGGGTGCCGAAAGTGGAAGCGCCGCTGGTGGTCGACATGTCGTCGACGATCCTGTCGCGGCCGATCGACGTGCGCGATTTCGGTCTGATCTATGCCGGCGCGCAGAAGAACATCGGCCCGGCCGGGCTGACCATCGTCATCGTTCGCCGCGATCTGCTCGGGCGCGCCGCGCCGGCCTGCCCGACGATGCTCGACTACAAGGTCGCCGCCGACAACGACTCGATGTACAACACGCCGCCGACCTTTTCCTGGTATCTGGCCGGCCTCGTTTTCAAGTGGCTGCGGCAGCAGGGCGGGCTGACGGCGATCGAGAAGATCAACCGGCGCAAGGCGCAGAAGCTCTACGCCTACATCGATGGCAGCGGCTTCTACCGCAACCCGGTCGAGGTGGCGTCGCGCTCGCTGATGAACGTGCCGTTCGTGCTGGCCGACGACAAGCTCGACCAGCCGTTCCTCGACGGCGCGGAGGAGGCCGGGCTGCTGAATCTGGCCGGCCACCGCTCGGTCGGCGGCATGCGCGCCAGCCTCTACAACGCCGTGCCGGAAGCGGCCGTCGAGGCGTTGATCGACTACATGAAGGACTTCGCCCAACAGCATGGTTGAGATGCCGGCATGAGCACTGAGACGACGGGGGGCGAACTGCCGACACTGGAGCAGCTGCGCGAGCGCATCGATGCCGTCGACCGGCAGATTCACGAGCTGCTGAACCGGCGCGCGGAATTTGCGCAGCAGGTGGCCGAGGTCAAGCTGCACGAGTTTCGCGCCAGCAACGGCGCCGCCGCCGATCTCGCCAGGGTGATGTTCTACCGCCCCGAGCGCGAGGCGCAGGTGTTGCGCAAGGTGATGGAGCGCAACCGCGGGCCGCTCGACGCGAAGGCGGTCGCGCACATCTTTCGCGAGATCATGTCGGCCTGTCTGGCGCTCGAGAAACCGATCGAGGTGGCCTATTTCGGTCCGGCCGGCAGCTTCACCAACGCCGCCGCGCTGAAACATTTCGGCCACTCGGTGGCGGCGCTGCCGCAGCCGGGCATCGCCGCCGTGTTCGCGCAGGTCGAGTCGGGCCAGTGTCAGTACGGCGTGGTGCCGGTCGAGAACTCGACCGAGGGCATGGTCAACCACACGCTGGACAACTTCATCGATTCGCCGCTGAAGATCTGCGGCGAAGTCGAACTGCGGATCAATCTGCATCTGCTCGTCAATCCGAATACCGATGCCAGGCAGATACGGAAGATCTGCGCGCATCCGCAGGCGCTGGCGCAGGCGCGCAACTGGCTCGACACCAACTGGGCGCACGTCGAGATCGTGCCGGTCTCCAACAACGCGGAGGCGGCGCGCATCGCCGCCGAGCAGGACGGCGTCGCGGCGGTGGCCGGCGATCTGGCGGCTGTGCAGTACGGCCTGCTGAAACTCGCCTCGTCGATCGAGGACTACACCGACAACACGACGCGCTTCCTGATCGTCAGCCGCGACGACGTGCCGCCGTCGGGCAACGACAAGACCACACTGGTGGTGTCGGCGCACAACAAGCCGGGCGCGCTGTTCAAGCTGCTGGAGCCGTTCCAGCGCGAGGGCATCAGCCTGACCCGCATCGACACCCGGCCGTCGCGCACGCAGACCTGGGCCTACGTCTTCTTCATCGAGTTCGAGGGGCACCGGCTCGATCCGGCCATCGCCGCGATCCTGGCCGAACTCGAGGAGAAGTCGATCACGCTGAAGATCCTCGGTTCGTACCCGAAGGCCGTGCTGTAACAGACAGAACTGGAGAGTGAATTGAGCTGCGATTTCGCCGCGCTGGCCAATGCCGGCATCCGGGGCCTGAGTCCCTATCAGGCCGGCAAGCCGATCGAGGAGCTGCAGCGCGAGCTGGGGCTCGATCACATCGTCAAGCTGGCGTCGAACGAGAATCCGCTCGGCCCGTCGCCGCGCGTGCTCGAGGCGTGCGCGCAGGCCGCGCAGAGCCTGACGCTGTACCCGGACAGCAACGGTTTCGAACTGAAACGCGCGCTGTCCGAGCGCTTCGATATCGCGCCGGAGCAGATCACGCTCGGCAACGGCTCCAACGATCTGCTCGACCTGATCGCGCGCGTGTTCCTGGCGCCGGGCACGTCGTCGGTCTTCTCGCAGTACGGCTTCATCGTCTATCCGATCGCGACGCAGGCCTGCGGTGCGCGCGCCATCGTCGCGCCGGCGCGCGACTGGGGCCACGATCTCGATGCGATGGCGGCGGCGATCGCGCCCGACACGCGGCTGGTCTTCATCGCCAACCCCAACAACCCGACCGGCACCCGGGTATCGCGCGCGGCGCTGGTGCGTTTCCTGGAGCAGGTTCGCGACGATGTCGTGGTCGTGCTCGACGAGGCCTACACCGAATATGTCGATGATCCCGACTTCCCGAATGGTCTCGAACTGATCGATCGTTTTCCCAATCTGGTGGTCACGCGCACTTTCTCGAAAGCCTACGGGCTGGCCGGGCTGCGCGTCGGCTACAGCGTCTCGCACCCGCAAGTCGCCGATCTGCTGAACCGCGTGCGCGCGCCGTTCAACGTCAACTCGCTGGCGCTGGCGGCGGCACTGGCGGCACTGGCCGACGGCGACTACCTGCAGCGCACGGTCGAGATCAACCGCAGCGGGCTGGGCCAGCTGGCCGAGGGGCTGGGCCGGCTCGGGATCCCGTACATTCCGTCGGTCGGCAACTTCATCACCGCCGAGATGCCGGACGATGCGCTGCCGATCTATCAGAAGCTGCTGCAGCAGGGCGTCATCGTGCGACCGCTGCTGCCGTACCAGATGCCGCGGCACCTGCGCATCTCGGTCGGCCTGCCGGCCGAAAACGACACTTGTCTGCGCGCGCTGAAACAGGTGCTGGGCGCATGAGCGGCCAGCCGCCGGCGTTCGGTCGCCTCGTCATTCTCGGCCTCGGCCTGATCGGCGGTTCATTGGCGAAGGCGCTGAAGGCGCGGCAGGCGGTCGCCGAGGTGGTCGGCTGGGGGCATCGCGAAAGCTCGCTGCAGACCGGTCTGCAGCTTGGCGTCATCGATCGCTATGAACTCGATCTCGCTGAGGCGGTGCGCGATGCCGACATCGTCGTCATCGCCACGCCGACGCTGATCGCCGAGCAGATGCTGGTGCAGCTGGTGCCGCTGGTCGGGCCGCGCACGCTGATCACCGACGTCGCCAGCGTCAAGGGCAATCTGCTGCGCGCCGCGTGGCGGGCGTTCGGTGCGGTTCCTCCGAACCTCGTGCCCGGCCACCCGATCGCCGGCTCCGAGCGCAGTGGCGTCAGCGCCGCCAATGGCGATCTGTTCATGCACCACCGCGTGATCCTGACGCCGACCGCCGACACCGATGGCGAGGCGCTCGCGCGCATCCGCTCGATGTGGCAGCTGACCGGCGCCGAGGTGCTGGAGATGCCGGTCGACGAGCACGACCGCGTGCTGGCCGCCACCAGCCATCTGCCGCATGTGCTCGCCTATGCGCTGGTCGACGCGCTGGCCGGCGAGCCGGATCAGCGCGACATCTTTCGTTTTGCCGCCGGCGGCTTTCGCGATTTCACCCGCATCGCCGCCAGCGACCCGACCATGTGGCGCGACATCGCCATTGCCAACCGGCCGGCGCTGCTGGCCGCCATCGACCTGTTCACCAGCCATCTGGAGACGCTGCGCACCGCTATTGACCGGGGTGACGGCACGTCGATAATGGCGACCTTTTCGCGGGCCAAGGAGGCGCGCGACGAGTTTTCCGAGCTGCTGCGTCGGCAGCGGCCCACTACGACCAGCCAAGAGTGACCTGAAGACGTGGAATTCCTGTTGCAGCCGGGAGGTCGCGTCAGCGGCGTCCTGCGCGTTCCCGGCGACAAATCGATCTCGCACCGCTCGATCATGCTCGGCGCCATCGCCGACGGCGTGACCGAGATCAGCGGCTTTCTCGAAGGCGAGGATGCGCTGTCGACCCTGAATGCCTTCCGCGCGATGGGGGTCAGGATCGACGGGCCCGACAACGGCAACGTGCGCGTGCACGGGGTCGGCATGCACGGCCTGAAGGCGCCGGCCGGCACCCTCGACATGGGCAACTCCGGCACCTCGATGCGGCTGTTGTCCGGCCTGCTGGCCGGGCAGGGCTTCGACGTCACGCTGGTCGGCGACGTATCGCTGTCGAAGCGGCCGATGGAGCGCGTCGCCAGACCGCTGCGGCTGATGGGCGCCGTCGTCGAGACGCAGCAGGGCGGCTGCCCGCCGCTGACGATTCGCGGCCAGAACTCCCTGACCGGCATTCATTACGACCTGCCGATGGCCAGCGCCCAGGTCAAGTCCTGCCTGCTGCTGGCCGGCCTCTACGCCGATGGCGAGACCTCGGTGACCGAGCCGGCGCCGACCCGCGACCACACCGAGCGGATGCTGCGCGGCTTCGGCTACGCGGTCGAACAGCGCGGCCCGGCCACGGTGGCGCTGCGCGGTGGCGGCAAGCTGACGGCGACGGCGATCGAAGTGCCCGCCGACATCTCGTCGGCCACCTTCTTCATGGTGGCGGCGGCGATCGCGCCCGGCTCCGACGTGACGCTGACCCACGTCGGCATCAACCCGACCCGCATCGGCGTCATCAATATCCTGAAGCTGATGGGCGCCGATCTGACGCTCTCCAACCAGCGCGAGGTCGGCGGCGAGCCGGTCGCCGACATCCGCGTCCGCTACGCGCCGCTGCGCGGCATCGAGATTCCCGAGGATCAGGTGCCGCTCGCCATCGACGAGTTCCCGGCGCTGTTCATCGCCGCCGCCTGCGCCGAGGGCACCACCGTGCTGCGCGGTGCCGAGGAGCTGCGGGTCAAGGAGAGCGACCGCATCCAGGTCATGGCCGACGGCCTGAAGACGCTCGGCGTCTCGGCCGAGCCGACGCCCGATGGCATCGTCATCGAGGGCGGGCCGATGGGCGGCGGCAGCATCAACAGCCACCACGACCACCGCATCGCGATGTCGTTCTCGGTGGCGGCGCTGCGGGCGTCGGCGCCGATCCATATCGAGGAGTGCGACAACGTCACCACCTCGTTCCCGAATTTCGTCGAGCTGGCGCAGCAGGCCGGCATCTTGCTTGAGGTCGCCTGATGTCCGCCGCTGTGCCTGTTATCACGATCGACGGGCCCAGCGGCTCAGGCAAGGGCACTCTGGCCCAATTGCTGGCGCGGCAGCTCGGCTGGCACCTGCTTGATAGCGGCGCGCTGTACCGCGTCGTCGGCCTGGCCGCGGTCGAGTCCGGGGTCGATCTGGACGACGAGGGGGCGCTGGCCGGCGTGGCGGTGCATCTGCGCGTCGAGTTCGCGGCCACCCGGCCCGGCGAGCCGGCGGCGGTGCTGCTCGATGGCCGCGACATCAGCGCGGCGGTCCGCAGCGAGCAGTCCGGCTACTACGCCTCGCGGGTGGCGGTGTTCGCCGCCGTGCGCCGGGCGCTGCACCAGTGTCAGCGCGACTTCGCCCGCCCGCCGGGGCTGGTGGCCGATGGCCGTGACATGGGCACCGAAGTGTTCGCCGATGCCCCGCTCAAGATCTTCCTGACGGCGAGCGCCGAGGAACGCGCCGCGCGCCGTTATAACCAGTTGAAGAATAAAGGGGAAAGTGTTACCCTCGCCGCCCTTTTGGAGGACATCCGGGCGCGCGACCGGCGCGATTGCGAGCGCGCGGTGGCGCCGCTGCGGCCGGCGGCCGACGCCGTCGTCATCGACAGCACGTCGCTCGGCATCGATCAGGTGCTGCAGCAGGTGCTGGAGTTGATGCGGCAGAAGTCGCTGATCTGAATTTTTCGTGCAACAAGTCCTGCGCCGGCGAAATACCAGTTGTCGCCGTCGCGGGATTCAACCAGCCCCGCATCAACTGGTGGTGCGGGAGGAGTGGCAATGGCGCCGCTCCGTAGACATTTCAGGTAATTGACCATGAGCGAAAGCTTCGCAGAACTTTTCGAAGAGAGTCTGAAAACCATCGACATGCGCTCCGGTTCGATCGTGACCGGCGTGGTGATCGACATCGATGACGACTGGGTGACGGTACACGCCGGTCTGAAGTCGGAAGGCATCATTCCCCGCAGCCAGTTCGAGAACGAACGCGGCGAGCTGTCACTGCAGGTCGGCGACGAAGTGCAGGTAGCGCTCGAAGCGGTCGAGGATGGCTGGGGCGAAACCCGTCTCTCGCGCGAGAAGGCCAAGCGCGCCGAAGCGTGGAAGGATCTGGAAAAGGCTTTCGAAGCCGAAGCCGTGGTCAAGGGCGTCATCAACGGCAAGGTCAAGGGCGGTTTCACCGTCGACATCAACACCATCCGCGCGTTCCTGCCGGGTTCGCTGGTCGATGTGCGTCCGGTGCGCGACACGCTGCACCTGGAAGGCAAAGAGCTCGATTTCAAGGTCATCAAGCTCGACCAGAAGCGCAACAACGTCGTCGTCTCGCGCCGCGCCGTGCTCGAGCAGGCCAACAGCGCCGAGCGCGAAGCCCTGCTGGCCGCGCTGCAGGAAGGCATGGCCGTCAAGGGTATCGTCAAGAACCTCACCGACTACGGTGCGTTCGTCGACCTCGGCGGTGTCGATGGCCTGCTGCACATCACCGACATGGCCTGGAAGCGCATCAAGCATCCGAGCGAAGTGGTCAACGTCGGCGACGAGATCGACGTCAAGATCCTCAAGTTCGACCGTGAGCGCAACCGCGTATCGCTGGGCCTGAAGCAGCTGGGCGCCGACCCGTGGGTCGAGATCACCCGCCGCTATCCGGAAGGCACCCGCGTTCGCGCCAAGGTCACCAACCTCACCGACTACGGCTGCTTCGCCGAGCTGGAAGAGGGTGTCGAGGGTCTGGTGCACGTCTCCGAGATGGACTGGACCAACAAGAACATCCATCCGTCGAAGGTCGTTCAGGTCGGCGACGAAGTGGACGTCATGGTGCTGGACATCGACGAGGAGCGTCGCCGCATCTCGCTCGGCATCAAGCAGTGCCAGGAAAACCCGTGGGATGCGTTCGCCCGCCGCTACGCGAAAGGCGACAAGATCGCCGGTGCGATCAAGTCGATCACCGACTTCGGCATCTTCATCGGCCTCGAAGGCAACATCGACGGTCTGGTGCACCTGTCCGACATCTCCTGGAACGAAGCCGGCGAAGAAGCAGTACGCCGCTTCAAGAAGGGCGACGAGATCGAAACCGTCATCCTGTCGATCGATCCGGAGCGCGAGCGCATCTCGCTGGGCGTCAAGCAACTGGAGATGGATCCGTTCTCCAGCTATGTT